>NZ_JAFEMD010000036.1 GCF_016892765.1 Microvirga arvi | reverse complement strand
GTCCCGATTGCCGACTCGGCCCTGCTCGCGGCCAAGCTCGTCAGGAACGGCACGCTCAAGGTGTATGAGGGTCTTCCGCACGGCATGTGCACCACGCACCCGGAGATCATCAACGCGGATCTTCTTGCCTTCATTCAAGGCTGAATGCGCCACGAGGCCCGTGATGGATCAAGGTCGAGACCTTACGTCTGGAGCCAAGGATCCGCGGTGCCCAAGATGACAATGAGAAGCTCGCCTTGCTTCGCGAGGCGGGCTCCTTCGCTACGACGATTCAAGTTTTGTTTGACTTCGAGGGCGTAGCTCGGTGTCTCTCGACGTTTGTCAGGCAAGGTCGCCTTCTGGCACATTGCAGACTTTGCTCAGAGTGCCACTCTCGAGCTGAATGCGGTCATTAGTCAAATCGACTGCACACGCAGCTGCCTATCCCTCACAACCGGACTGGGCGATCTTTAGGCGGAGAACAGAGGCAGAGTTGGAGCCATAAAAGCCCTCTTCGGTGCTCAGAAAATGCCTGCCAGAGAATGGCTGCCGCCGAATTCGCACAAGAAATTCGGCACTCAAAGGTAGAGGGCTATAAGCAGAAAACTCTGTAATATCATAGACTTAAATAGTGGCGGAGAGGGGGAGATTCGAACTCCCGATACGGTTGCCCGTATGCCGCATTTCGAGTGCGGTGCATTCAACCACTCTGCCACCTCTCCGGGGTGCGAAGGCCCTCAAGGCCCGCTGGTTGAGGCCGGGTGGATATCATGCGCTTGGCGGCGCTTCAAGCGTCAAAAGCAAGGTTTTTGATTGACAAAGACAAGGGGCGTCCGTAGATAGGCGTCCTCTATGAGCGGGCACGAGTGCCTGCCCATATCCATGCGGCAGCTTAAAGCCTGCCGTGAATCGAAGCCGGAAACTGCCAAAAAGCCAATCCGGTGGGGCTTGCCCTGCTGAGGTTTGGGTTTGAACACGAGGATCAAGATGTTCGCAGTGATCAAGACTGGCGGCAAGCAGTATCGCGTTGCCGCCAACGACGTCATCACCGTCGCCACGCTCGCAGGCGAGCCGGGCACCGCCGTCACGTTCGACCAGGTTCTCATGGTCACGAACGACGGCAGCACCCAGCTGGGTGCCCCTCTCGTCGAGGGCGTGACCGTGTCGGGCGAGGTGGTGGAACACACCCGCGGCGAGAAGGTCATCGCCTTCAAGAAGCGCCGTCGCCAGAATTCGCGCCGCAAGCGCGGGCATCGCCAGGATTACACCGTGGTGCGGATCACCGAGATCCTCGCTGGTGGCGAAAAGCCCAAGAAGGCTGCGGCCAAGAAGACCACCAAGGCTGCGGCTGACGAAGCTGCGCCGGCCACCGCTGAATAAGCGTCACGGCAACTGACAGGAACACGGGAGTAACCCATGGCTCACAAAAAAGCAGGCGGTTCGTCTCGCAACGGTCGCGACTCGGCAGGCCGTCGTCTGGGCGTCAAGCGTTTCGGCGATCAGCAGGTTGTCGCCGGCAACATCATTATTCGTCAGCGCGGCACCAAATGGCATGCCGGCGCGAATGTCGGCATGGGCAAAGACCACACCCTCTTTGCCACGGCCAATGGCCGAGTCCGATTCCTGACGCGTCAAGGCCGAGCCTTTGTATCGGTCGTACCGGCCCAAGAGGCCGCAGAGTAAACGGCGAGAGCGAAACGAAGGAGCTCCCGCCGGGCATCACACCGACCCGGCGGATGAAGAGCTCCAGACAGGCCCGAAAAGGCCAAGCTCCAATCCGAAACTGACAGGGGAGGTGGGATGTCCACCTCCCCTTCGTCATTTCCAGGGCCCAGGGAGGGCCCGACCGGATCGGAGCAAGACGATGTTTCCCGACCTCACCCGTGACGATGTTTTCCGCCTCGAGACCCGCAGCCTGTGGCTGCGCTGGGCCCGTCTTGCGGACACGCAAGCCATCGTACGCCTTGCCGGGGAGAAAGCGGTCGCGGAAATGACGGCCCGAATTCCGCATCCCTACCATCCGGACGATGCCGAGCGGTTCATCTTCCAGTCCCGGCGGTCCAATGCGGACGGCCAGGGCCTGCAGCTTGCCATCACTCCCAAGGGCAAGCCCAACAGCCTCATCGGCATGGTGGGCATCGGTCCGAGCCCGGAAACCGGCAAGCCCGATCTCGGCTACTGGCTCGGCACCCCCTACTGGGGCAAGGGCTATGCCACCGAGGCGACCCGCGCGCTGATCGACGCCTTCTTCGCCTATGGCGAGGAGGACGAGATCACGGCTTGCGCCCGGGTGATCAACCCGGGGTCCCGGCGGGTGTTGGAGAAGTGCGGCTTCGCCTATCAGGGCGCCGGGCTTTCCGAACTGCCGGCCCGGTGCGGCCTCTATCCGGTGGATCACTTCCGGCTCGACCGGCGCACCTGGGAGAGTCTGAAGGCCTGGGGCCAGACCGGCTTCGTGCGCGAGCCTCTCTCCATGGAGGTTGAGGTGGAGCGGGAGATGTCTCTCGCCAGCTAGAGCATCGGATCCAAAAGTGGATTTGCACTTTGGTGATCGAGTCGATGCTCCAGCTTAGATAAGCGCATCGTGCGGAAAACCGGATCCACTTTTCCGCACGATGCGCTAGCATCGAGGTGCTCCCGAACGCGTTCGGGAGCACTTCACTTTTGTCCGCGTTGCTTCCGCACGATCGACGTGAACGGCAGCATTTCAACCGCGAGAGCGGATCCGCTTTTGCGAAAACTGCTCCAGTCCCGTAAAGGATGCGGATTATGAAATTTCTCGACCAAGCCAAGATCTATATCCGCTCCGGCAACGGCGGTGGCGGCGCCATCTCCTTTCGCCGTGAAAAGTTCATCGAGTTCGGCGGGCCGGACGGCGGCGACGGCGGCCGCGGCGGTGATGTGTGGGCGGAATGCGTGGAGGGGCTCAACACCCTCATCGACTACCGCTACCAGCAGCATTTCAAGGCCAAGACCGGCGGCCATGGAATGGGCAAGAACCGGCATGGCGCCAAGGGCGCCGATGCGGTGCTGAAAGTCCCGGCAGGCACCGAGATCCTGGAGGAGGACGGCGAGACCGTCATCGCCGACATGACCCATGTGGGCCAGCGGGTGCTGCTGGCCAAGGGCGGCAATGGCGGCTTCGGCAACGCCTATTTCACCACCTCCACCAACCGGGCTCCGCGCCGGGCCAATCCCGGTCAGGAGGGCATCGAGCGCACGCTCATCCTGCGCCTCAAGCTGATCGCGGATGCGGGCCTCGTCGGCCTGCCCAACGCCGGCAAATCGACATTCCTGGCGACAGTCACGGCCGCGAAGCCGAAGATCGCCGATTACCCCTTCACCACGCTCCATCCGGGGCTCGGCGTCGTGCGGGCCTACGCCCGAGAATTCGTGCTGGCCGACATTCCGGGACTGATCGAAGGCGCGTCCGAGGGTGTGGGACTGGGCGACCGGTTCTTGAGCCATGTGGAGCGCTGCCGGGTGCTGCTGCATCTGGTCGAGGGCACGAGCGAGGATGCGGGCGAAGCCTACAAGACGGTTCGCCATGAAATCGAAGCCTATGGCCATGGCCTGGATGAGAAGCCCGAGATCGTGGCGCTCTCCAAGGCGGATGCCCTGGACGAGGACACGCTGAAAGACCAGCTCAAGAAGCTCAAAAAAGCCTGCAAGCGCACCCCTTACGTGATCTCCTCGGCCTCGGGCCTGGGTGTGCAGGAGGTGCTGCAGGCGCTCCTGACCGTCATCGATCAGGCTAAGGTCGAGGAAGAGCCGGCCCAGCCTCAGGAAGAGTGGCATCCGTGAGCCCGCAACTCAGCCAGTTCCGCCGCGTCGTCCTGAAGGTCGGCTCCGCGCTTCTCGTTGATCGGGCGCGCGGCCGGCTGAACCATGCCTGGCTTGCGGCGCTCGCCGAAGACATCGCCGATCTTCATGCCAAGGGCGCCGATGTTCTCGTCGTCTCCTCCGGCGCCATCGCCATGGGGCGAACGGTGCTGGGGCTGCCGTCCGGTCCGCTGCGGCTCGAGGAGAGCCAGGCGGCGGCGGCCGTCGGGCAGATCGCGCTCGCCCGCATCTGGTCGGAGGTTCTGGCCCATCACGGCATCACGGCGGGCCAGATCCTGGTGACGCTCGCCGATACGGAGCAGCGGCGGCGCTACCTGAACGCCCGCGCCACCGCCCTGAAGCTTCTCGAGATGCGCGCCGTTCCGGTGATCAACGAGAACGACACGGTCGCAACCTCCGAGATCCGATACGGCGACAACGACCGCCTGGCGGCACGCGTCGCCACCATGATCGGCGCCGATCTCCTGGTGCTGTTCTCCGACATCGACGGGCTGTACACGGCGCCGCCTGCCTCCGATCCCGATGCCGAGCACATCCCGGTGGTCGAGCGCATCACGCCTGCCATCGAGGCCATGGCGGGAGGCGCGGCCTCCGAGTTGTCGCGCGGCGGCATGCGGACCAAGGTCGAGGCCGGCAAGATCGCGACGGCCGGCGGCACGCATATGATCATCGCCGATGGCCGCACGAAAAATCCCTTGAAGCGTGTCACCGAGGGCGGGCGCTGCACCTGGTTTCTCACGCCGTCCAATCCCGTGACCGCCCGCAAGACCTGGATCGCGGGTGCGCTGGAACCGCGCGGCACGCTTTACGTGGACGAGGGCGCCGCGCGAGCGCTGCAGAGCGGCGCAAGCCTGCTGCCGGTGGGCGTGCGGCGGATCGAAGGTTCATTCCATCGCGGCGATGCCGTGACGATCAGCGATGGACATCGGGTCCTGGGCCGAGGCCTCGTGGCTTATGACGCGGATGAAGCCTCCCGAATCATCGGCCGCTCCAGTCGGGAGATTGAAGCCGCTCTCGGCTATCCCGGTCGCGCCGAGATGATTCACCGGGACGACATGGCGCTCAGTGACTAGCGCATCGTGCGGAAAAGTGGACCCGGTTTTCCGCAGACAACGATGCGCGTTTCAAAGAGTGGAGCATCGGACCCAAAAGTGGAGGCCACTTTTGGGTCCGATGCTCTAGTCCTCGCCCAAGAGGCTCCGCAGGGTCTGCGCGTCGCCGGGAGCTGCGCTCTTGATGTCGTTGTCGAAATAGACATAGACGCTGCGCTCGTTCCTGCGCCAATCTTTGATGCGGTGGGTCCAGTCCTGCAGGGTCTCGGCCGAGTAGCTGCCGGCATAGCGTCCATTGGTGCCATGCGCACGCACATAGACGAAATCCGCCGTGGCCTCCCAGGGCGCCGGCGCATCCGCATGATCGGAAATGCAGAGCGCCGCGTTGTGATCGCGCAGGATCCGGAAGGCATCCTCCTCGTACCAGCTCGATGGCGGAATTCGAAGGCGCAGCGTCGGTCTTGAGGCACGAGCGACAGGCAGCGCGCCACCCGCTCCCGTGTCTCGGCATCGGCCTTGAAGGTGGGCGGCAGCTGGAACAGGACCGGGCCGAACTTGTCGCCCAAGGCATTCATCCGGCCGAAGACCAGATCGATGCTCTCCTCGATCCCTTTCAGCCGCTTCATATGGGTGATGAAGCGCGAAGCCTTCCAGGCGAACAGAAACTGTTTCGGCGTGGCATCGTGCCAGGCCTGCACCGCCTGCTCGGTGGGAAGCCGGTAGAAGGAATTGTTGATCTCCGCCGTGTCGAAGCGCTGGACGTAGTAGGACAGGAAATCCTTGATCTTTAGGCGTGCCGGGTAGAAAGGTCCGTGCCAGGATCGGTAGTGCCAGCCCGAGGTTCCGATCCGGACCTCCGGCGCGGACAGGGCAGGGGAAACGGCACGGCTTGGCTCCGGCTCTGCCTGTCGTGCTATGGGTATCGATCGGGACATTTCCCCTGAAGGGGTCAGGGGCTGGGACTTGGA
The DNA here is from genome assembly GCF_016892765.1 of Microvirga arvi. Taxonomy (GTDB): domain Bacteria; phylum Pseudomonadota; class Alphaproteobacteria; order Rhizobiales; family Beijerinckiaceae; genus Microvirga; species Microvirga arvi. The sequence goes on along the minus strand of NZ_JAFEMD010000036.1, from coordinate 54,377 downwards.
CATGGACGACATTCGCGCCTTGATTGCAGAAGTGCTCGCTGACCACCTCAACGCGCCAGGTGCGACTTCGGTTGGAAACCCGGATTTTCCGGCTCTCATGAATGAACTCGGCCGCCGGGCACGGGCGGCTGCGCGGCGCGTGGCCCTGGCCTCCGCCGAGGACAAGAACACGGCCCTGCGGGCGATGGCGGGCTGCATCCGGGCACAGGCCGATGCGATCCTCGCAGCCAATGAGAAGGATCTGTCCGAGGCGAGGGCCAAAGGTCAGCCTGCCTCATTCATCGACCGCCTCATGCTGGACCCAAGGCGCCTCGAAGCCATCGCGGCTGCGGTCGAGAGCATCGCCGACCTGCCCGATCCGGTCGGGCGCGTGCTGGCGCGGTTCGAGCGCCCGAACGGCCTGCAGATCGAGCGCATGGCGACCCCGCTTGGCGTCATCGGCGTGATTTTTGAGAGCCGCCCCAACGTGACGGCGGATGCGGGTGCGCTCTGCCTCAAGGCCGGCAATGCCGCGATCCTGCGAGCCGGTTCGGAGAGCTTCCGCACGTCGCTGGCCATCGCCCAGGCGATGGGAGAGGGGCTGGAGCAGGCGGGCCTGCCCGCCGACGCGATCCGCCTCGTGCCGACCCGCGACCGGGAGGCGGTGGGCGCCATGCTCTCAGGCCTCGACGGCAACATCGACGTGATCGTGCCGCGCGGCGGAAAAAGCCTGGTGGCGCGGGTGCAGGAGGAGGCGCGGGTGCCGGTCTTCGCCCACCTGGAAGGGCTCAACCATGTCTACGTGCATGGCAAGGCCGATCTGGAGATGGCGAAGACGATCGTTCTGAACGCCAAGATGCGCCGCACCGGCGTCTGTGGCGCGGCCGAGACGCTCCTGGTTGACCGCGCCTGCGCCGGAACCCATCTGAAGCCCCTGATCGCCGCACTGATCGAGGCAGACTGCGCCGTGCGCGGCGACGAGGCCGTCCAGGCAGCCGATCCGCGCGTGACTCCGGCCACGGAAGAGGATTGGCGCACCGAATACCTCGACGCCATCATTTCCGTGCGGATTGTCGATGGACTCGACGAGGCCATTCGGCACATCGAGGCTTACGGCTCCCACCATACGGATGCCATCGTGACCGACGATCAGGCCGCCGCCGAGCGCTTCCTGGCCGAGGTGGACTCAGCCATCGTGCTCCACAACGCCTCCACCCAGTTCGCCGATGGCGGCGAGTTCGGCTTCGGGGCCGAGATCGGCATCGCCACGGGGCGCATGCACGCCCGCGGTCCCGTGGGCGTGGAGCAGCTGACCTCGTTCAAGTATCGAATCCGCGGCTCGGGCCAGACGCGTCCGTGAAGCCTTCGACATCCCGCTTCCGCATCAGGCCCTCGGGCCTGTCCCGTCTGCCGCGGGCTGTTCCCGGCATGCGGATCGGCCTCTATGGCGGGTCCTTCAACCCGGCGCATGACGGGCATCGCCATGTCAGCCTCATGGCCCTGAAGCGGCTCGGCCTCGACCGGATCTGGTGGATCGTCACGCCAGGCAATCCCCTGAAGGACACCGGCGAACTGGCGACGACCGCGATGCGGGTGGAAGAGGCCCGGCAGGTCGCAGACCATCCCCGCATCGATGTGACCGCCTTCGAGGAGGAGATCGGGGCCCGCTACACCGTGGACACCCTGGCCTATCTCAAGCGTCGCTATCCGAAGGTGCGCTTCGTCTGGATCATGGGGGCGGACAATCTGGCGAGCTTCCACCGCTGGCGGGGCTGGCGACGGATCGCCCGAATGATGCCGATGGCCATCGTCGACCGACCCGGCTGGACCCTCAAGGCCGTCCGCTCCCGCAGCGCCGCGGCCCTGTCGGCGAGCCGGGTCGCCGAGGCCGAAGCCAAGGCCCTGCCAGGGCTGAGGCCGCCCGCCTGGATCTTTCTGCATGGCCCCCGCTCCCATCTCTCATCCACGAAGCTTCGCCAGCTGCGGCGAACTTCTCCCATCAGAGGACGTTGAAAAATGGGGCCTTCCCGCATTATCTTAAGGGTCGGCACCCTTGAGTGCCGTTGAGAAAGGGTCTGAACCTGAACCGACTATCTTCCGTCGAAGCGGATGTTAACCCGCTTCCGCCTCTCTCCGGAGCGAATGCTCCGCACGATGAGGATATCCGGGCCGTTGCCCTGGCTTCCCTCGAGGACATGAAGGCCGAGAACACGGTCGAGATCGACTTGGCCGGAAAAACCTCGCTTGCCGACACCATGATCGTGACATCGGGCCGTTCCGACCGCCATGTCGGCGCCATCGCCGACCGCGTGATCAAGGACCTCAAGGACAAGGGGTTCGGGAATGCGCGCGTCGAAGGCCTGCCAGCCTGCGATTGGGTGCTCATCGATGCCGGCGATGTGCTGATCCACGTTTTCCGTCCCGAGGTTCGTGGCTTCTACAACCTCGAGAAGATGTGGGGCGCCGACCGCCCGCAGGACCGCGCCAGCTAGCATAAGGCTCTCATCGTGCGACTGAGCTTGCTGGCCGTAGGCCGTCTCAAGAGCGGCCCCGAGCGGGAGCTGGTCGAGCGATACAGGCAGCGGGTCGAAGGCATGGGCCGAGCCCTGGGCTTGGCCGGGTTCGATATTGTCGAGCTGCCCGAGAGCCGGGCGCGCCGGGAGGACGACCGGCGCGCGGAAGAGGCTGCAGCCTTGCTCGAGAAGGCCGGCTCCGCCGTTCTGATCGTTTTCGACGAGCGCGGCAAGAGCCCCTCCAGCGAAGCCTTCGCCGACCGAATCAGGCAATGGCGCGACGAAGGCCGGTCGGGAGTGGCCTGCGTGATCGGCGGCCCCGATGGCCTCGATCCCAAGCTGCGCCAGCGCGCCGATCTCGTCGTATCCTTCGGGGCGCTCACGATGCCGCACCAGATCGTGCGGGCGCTCGTGGCCGAACAGCTCTATAGAGCCATGACAATCATGGCCGGTCACCCCTATCATCGCGCCGGCCACGATGATTCCTGACGGATGACCCGCTTCAATTTTTTTCCCTCCAGCAAGGCCATTGGTCTTGCCGCATGCATGGTTGCTGCCAGCCTGAGCCCGGTGAGGGCTCAGCAGCCTGCATCTGCGGCACCGTCCGTTCAGGCTGAAACGGCCGAGGAGAAGGCCCGGCGCGAACAGGATCTCAAGGTCCTGGAGGAGGCCATCACGGCCAACGCCGAGGCGCGCCGGCGCCTTGAGGCCGAGATCGACTCCATCAAGGCGGATCGGGCCAAGCTCAATGCGGCCCTGATCGAAACCGCCGAACGGCTCCGCGGCACCGAAGATCGGATCGGAGGCCTGGAGCAGAGGCTCCAGACCCTGACCTCCAGCGAAGCGGCCATTCGCCGCTCCCTGCAAAGCCGTCGGGGCGTCATCATCGAGGTCTTCGCCGCTCTGCAGCGCATGGGCCGCCGCCCGCCGCCCGCTGTGCTGGTCCGGCCCGAGGACATGCTCGAGGCGGTCCGGGCCTCGATCATGCTGGGCGCCGTTCTGCCGGAGCTGCGCGTCGAGGCCGAGATTCTCTCAACCGATCTGGCCGAGCTCGTGCGCCTGAAAGAGGCGATCGGCACCGACCGGACGACCCTGAATGGGGAACTGACAGCCCTCAATCGTGAGCAGGAGCGCATCGCAGCCCTCATGGAAGCCCGTCAGGGCCGTATCGCCGAGGTCGAGCGCAATGCCGGCGCCGAGCAGAAGAAGGCCCAGGAGCTGGCCCGGCAGGCCGGAACCCTGAAGGAGCTCATCGACCGCATGGAAGGGGAGATTGCCGGCGCGCAAAGGGCTGCGGAGGAGGCCCGCAAGGCCGCGGAAGCGCAGCAGCGCGAAACCCGGGAAAAATTTGCCCAGCTTGCCTTCAGGGATCCTGCCCGGCTGGCTCCGAAAATTCCGTTTGCGGAGGCCCGTGGCCTCCTGCCGCGCCCCGTCGGTGGCGAGACGGCCCTGGATTTCGGCGCCCCTGACGGCTATGGCGGAACGACGCGTGGCATTTCGATCACGACACGGCAGAATGCAACTGTGGTATCACCCGCGGACGGATGGGTGGCGTTTGCCGGCCCCTTCCGGTCCTATGGTCGACTCTTGATCATCAATGCCGGTGGGGGATACTATGTTCTTCTGGCCGGCATGGACCAAATCAAGGTCGATGTCGGACAATTCGTGCTCGCTGGCGAGCCCGTTGCGACTATGGGAGAGGCTCCTCTCATGAGTTTGATCGGCGCTGCCATAGAAAAGAACAATCCCGTCCTCTATGTTGAGTTCAGGAAAGACGGCGGTTCAATCGATCCAAGTCCCTGGTGGGCAAAATCGCAAAGCGAAAAGGTTCGCGGATAATGCGCAAACTATCCCTCTTGATTCTCGGTGCGGCTATCGGCGCAGGCAGCGCGACCATGGTGTCGCAGACCAGCCTCCTGTCGGGCATGAGCGCGATTGCCGCCTCGTCCGACACGTACCGGCAGCTGAGCCTTTTCGGAGACGTCTTCGAGAAGGTTCGCACGGACTACGTTGAAAAGCCCGAAGAGTCGAAGCTGGTCGAGGCTGCCATCAACGGCATGCTGACCTCTCTCGATCCGCATTCCAGCTTCATGGATGCCAAGAGCTTCCGCGACATGCAGGTGCAGACCCGCGGCGAGTTCGGCGGCCTCGGCATCGAGGTCACCATGGAGGACGGCCTCGTCAAGGTCGTGACCCCGATCGACGAGACCCCTGCCTCCCGCGCCGGCGTGCTGGCCAACGACATCATCACCCACATCAACGACGAGCCTGTTCAGGGCCTCAACCTGAACCAGGCGGTCGACAAGATGCGCGGTCCGGTCAATTCCTCGGTCACCCTCAAGATCCAGCGCAAGGAAGCCAAGGATCCGGTGGTGGTGAAGCTGACCCGCGAAACCATCAAGGTGCGCCCGGTCCGGGCCCGCGTCGAGGGTGACATCGGCGTGCTGCGCGTGACCCAGTTCAACGAGCAGACCTTTGAGGCCCTGCGCGCCGGCATCGACAAGCTCTCCAGCGACATCGGCGCCGACAAGGTGGCCGGCTTCGTCATCGATCTGCGCAACAACCCGGGCGGCCTGCTCGACCAGGCGATCATGGTCTCCGATGCCTTCCTCGACCGCGGCGAGATCGTCTCGACCCGCAGCCGGAATGCCGAGGACACCCAGCGCTTCAGCGCCAAGGCAGGCGATCTGACCAAGGGCAAGCCCCTGGTGGTGCTTGTCAACGGCGGCTCGGCTTCGGCCTCCGAGATCGTGGCCGGCGCCCTGCAGGACCACAAGCGTGCGACGGTTCTCGGAACCCGCTCCTTCGGCAAGGGCTCGGTGCAGACCATCATCCCACTCGGCGGCAACGGGGCCGTGCGCCTGACGACGGCGCGCTACTACACCCCGGCCGGCCGCTCGATCCAGGCCAAGGGCATCGATCCTGACATCGAGGTGCTGCAGGACGTTCCCGAGGAGCTGAAGGGCAAGGACGAGACCAAGGGCGAAGCCGGTCTGCGCGGCCACCTGCAGAATGGCGGCGAGAAGGAAGAGCGCGGCGGCTCCTCCGCTTACGTTCCGCCGGATCCGACCAAGGACAAGCAGCTCATCGCGGCCTACGACCTGCTGCATGGTGTTCGCAAGGGCGCGGCCAACACGACCACGACGCCGAACTAAAGCGTCGGACCCAAAAGTGGATTTGCACTTTTGGGATCCAATCCGATGCCTGCTCTAAGGACGGATCGTCCTTTCGTTCGAGAAACAGTGATGCAGAAGGGCCTGGCGAGTTAACATCCCGCTAGGCCCTTTCTTGTTCGGGCTTCCACAGCCCTGCGGAAAGGCTTGTGCAAGGGCCGGTGAAGCGGCACTCTCTTGACTTGCGTTGGAACCATGAGCAAGCGCCGGCACTATCAAGAACCGGCCACATCGGGTTCTGCAATCAAGGGAGTAAAAGTCGGATGAGGAGCGCAAGAGGATCACAGGCCAGAAAGGATCTGCCCTACCGCTCCTGTGTCGGAGTCATGCTGATCAACAAGGATGGTCTGGTCTTGATCGGCCGGCGCCGTTCAGAGGCCGATGCCGCGTCGGATGGTTATTCGTGGCAGATGCCCCAAGGCGGGATTGATCCTGGTGAGGAGCCTTATCAGGCCGCTTTGCGCGAGCTCTACGAGGAAACGAGCGTCCGCTCCGTGAGTCTCCTGGCCGAAGCGCCCGAATGGTACGCCTACGATCTGCCATCCATGGTGGCGGGTCGTGCCTGGCGCGGGCGCTATCGCGGACAGAACCAGAAATGGTTCGCGTTCCGCTTCGAAGGCGACGAGAGCGAGATCAACATCCTCCAGCCGGGCGGCGGTGGGCACAGGCCCGAATTCGACGAATGGCGCTGGGAGGAAATGCACCGCCTTCCGGAGCTGATCATCCCGTTCAAGCGCCCGGTCTATGAGAAGGTCGTCGCAGCCTTCGCACCCTTCGCATCCGAGCGTCTGCACACCTCGTGAAAAGCGGGTGAGGTGACATGCAGGCTGTGCAAAAAAGCGATTGTTTCAGCCGATTTCGTTCATATTCCTGAACCGCGGATGTACGCCGCTGCCCCTTGAGAAGGGGAGGGGAACCCGCCCTGAGAACCTCCGTTGATACGCAGCAAGAGGGCCCCTTTTGGGCTCTGTATCATCGGGAGGTTTCATCCAATGCGTGTCACTTTACTGGCTGGTGTAGCGGCAGCGGCTTTTTCCCTGAGCGTGGCGGCGATGGCGCAGACGAGCGGCAGCTCAGGCGGCGGCAGCAACTCGGGCGGTTCCTCCGGCGGCTCCACGATCATGACGCCCGGCGGCTCCTCAGGCTCTTCGTCCGGAGCGACGATGGGCGGCTCGGGCACGTCCGGCACATCGAGCGGGACGACGTCGGGTTCCGCCTCCAGCAGCACCGGCGGCTCGTCCGGCACCTCGACGACAGGCAGCAGCGCGACGGACAGCGCCCAGTCCGGAACATCCGGCACGACGCGGGGTAATGCGTCCGGCACCGCTTCGGGCGGCACGAGCACCACAGGCAATGCGTCCAACGCGACAGGCGGCGCGGCCAATACCAACACCACCGGCAGCACAGGTTCGGCCGGCTCCGCGAACATCAGCGTCACCTCGGAGCAGCGGACCCAGATCTCACAGTCGTTCCGCAGTGTGAACGTGCAGCCGCTGACCAATGTGGAGTTCAGTGTCAGCGTCGGCTCGACCATTCCGGCTTCCGTGACGACCTTGTACGATTGCCCGGACAATGTTGAGCGGATCCTGACCGGTCTGCCGGAATGCAAATACATTGTCGTACGCGATCAGGTCGTGATCCTGGAGCCGCGCACCCGGCGGATCGTGACGGTCATCGAGCGTCGCGGCTGATCGTTTCCGTTCCAGCATCAACCTCTTGAAGGCCAGCGCCCGCGGTTTCGCACCGCGGGCGCTGTCACATCAGGTGAGCATTTTCTGGAGGAAAGACCTGGGTCTGTCAGGGTGCATTCCCGCGCGTTGAAACAAATGTCCTGATAGGGCGCTCGGAAACTACGCCGCGTAAGGAAAGGAGATGGGCTCTGCTTCTGCCGCTTGCTGCCGGCGATGCTGGACGAGCATCTCCAAGGCTGCACGGGCATAGAAACGGAACTCTTCCTTCACGATGTCAGGTTCGCGTTCCCAAAGCTGGGTATCCTCTTCGGCAGAGTGCAAGGCGCGCGCAACGCTTTCGATTTCACAATCCATGGCAAGCCCCTCTCCTCGTGGTTTGAAACGTTTGTCTGTTCTGCCGAAAAGCCCTTGGCGACGCCCTTGGCATTGCCGAACCGCCGTATCTGGCGTTTTCGACCGCGGCCATTTGTTCCAAACGGGGTGCAGCTCGCAAGATCGAAGGTGGGGTAGCTCAGAAGTGCTAGTTGGCCGAGGTCTCTGATCCAAGGTCGTGCCACGTGCCAACAGGCTTCCGTGAGAGTGGAAAGACCCGATAGTAACGTACAGCCATCGGGACCTTGTTGAGCTGCCCGACCTATGACTCGCGCCTGGGACCATCAAGCACAACCATGAATGCGCTCTGAAAACCTAGGGTCGATGAGATGGCGCCTGGGCTCTCGTGGCGCAGGATATCCCGAGAGCTTGGGAAACGATCGATTTTCCTGAAGCTTTATGCCGTACCATCTGAAAAGGCTATGGTGCCCCTGGCCGGGATCGAACCAGCACTCCTTGCGGAACTCGATTTTGAGTCGAGCGCGTCTACCAATTCCGCCACAGGGGCAAGGACCTGCGACGTACCATGAGGCATGAAGGGTGGTCAATCTGCGAGATGTGAAGGGAAGCCGCACGGCTGGCCTCTCGCATTTCCAGGCGCCTTGTGCTCAAAGGTCGCCGGGGCGGTGAGCCTCCTGAACCGGTCGGATCCTTATGCTCAGACGTGTCTACGATTGGACCCTTTCCCTCGCGGCGCGGCCCTCGGCCCCCTATGCGCTGGCTGTGGTCTCGTTTTCGGAGAGTTCGTTCTTTCCCGTCCCGCCGGATGTGATGCTCGTGCCGATGATGCTGGCCCGGCCCGACAAGGCCTGGTTCTATGCCCTGATCTGCACGATTACCTCCGTTCTGGGAGGCATCCTGGGCTATTTCATCGGGTTGGGCCTCTACGACTCCATCGGGGCCTGGCTCTTCCAGCTCTACGGCCTTGCCGAGGGAGCAGAGACTTTCCGGCACGCCTATGCGGAATACGGCCATTGGGTCATCCTGTTGAAAGGTCTGACGCCGATTCCATACAAGCTCGTGACCATCACTTCGGGCTTTGCGGGCTATCACCTAGGCTGGTTCATCGTGCTCTCGATTTTGACCCGTGGCGCCCGGTTCTTCATCATCGCTCTGCTGATGAGCAAGTTCGGGCCGCGCATCAAGTCGATCATCGACAACAACTTCAATCTGGTGGCGGCTCTGGCCATCGCGGCCTTCATTGGTGGTTTCGTCGCCTTCCGCTATCTTTTCTAAAGGAGAGGGATCGATGCAGATCGGCCTCACCATCCGTCAGGCGGCCCTGGCCGTCGCCCTGGGTGCGGCGGCGACTGTCGGTGGCGCTCTCGTGTTCGAGCATGTTTTCGGCTACGTGCCGTGCAAGCTCTGCCTGATCCAGCGGAACCCCTATTACGCCGCCATTCCTCTGGGCTTGCTGGCGGCTCTCCTGCCGCCACGCTGGACGAGGGCGGGTCTGTGGCTGCTGGCGCTGATCTTCCTCGTGAGCGCGGGGCTCGGCGCCTATCATTCAGGGGTTGAGTGGGGTTTCTTCGCAGGCCCGAGCGATTGCGGCGGCGGCGGGGCGGGCGCCGGCGCGGGCAATGTGGGCGATTTCCTGAACCAGCTGCAGAACACCCGCGTCGTCAGCTGCACGGAAGCCGCCTGGCGCTTCCTCGGCCTCTCGCTGGCGGGGTGGAACGTGCTGATCTCTCTCGCGCTTGCCGGCTTCGCAGCCATGGCTGCAGCCCGCAAAGGCTTTTATCCCGGACGGTAAAATACTGACGCATCGTGCACCCCATAAGAGGTCGTCGCGGCAGGCCTCGCGGGCAGCACGAGGACCGGACGCTCCCATGTGATCCGTCCGGAAGCAGGACTCGTGCCGACCGGCACGGCGCCCATCCGCTTGTAGAAACCGGCCGAGGGCGGATGGGAGACGATCCTGACCGACATGAGGCCGAGGCGCGCGGCCTCGGCCTCATGTGCCTGAACAGGCGGGCACCCAGCCCTGCGCCCTGTGCGGCGTCGGCCACGAACATCAGGTCGAGCTCGGGTTCGCCGCCTGTGATCAGACTGTAGAACCCGAGCACCTCGCCACCATGTGCAGCCAGTACGACATGGTCCCGCACGATCTGGTCGGCGCTGATGACGTATCCGTCGAGGATGCGACGGTACTCGCCCTCATAGGCGCGCGAGGCCTGCATGAGGTGGTTCAGGGCAGGCAGGTCCGTCTCCTGGGCGCGGCGAAGTACGACCTCGCGTGCCGAGGCTCCGGCGCTACGGGCAAGGAACGCGTCGTCGGGCATGCTACGCGTTCCGTTCGCGCACGCGGGCGACGGCCGGGATCTGTGCAGCCGCATCGGCAGCCGCGAGCAGCTTCGGGCAGTGCTCCGCGAACCAGGCGCGCCCCGGGTTCCAGGCGGTCATCACCACGAGATAGAGGTCGAGCGCCGTCAACGCCGATCCAAGCGCATAGGGCGCCGGCGAGACCAGGGTTTCCATGTGCCGCCAGATCCGCATGCGGCGGGCGTCGCTCTCCCCCCGGAGACGGGCGGCCGCAGCATCGTCGAGCCCGAGCTGCTTCGGCTCGTCCCCGAAGGTGAAGGTCGGATAGACGGCGCCGACTAGGACGACCAGCAGATTGAAGAACACGGCCCGGTTGTCGACGTCGGGGGGAACGAGCTCTGCCTGCGGCGCCACGTCGTGGATGTGCAGCACCATGGCAGCGCTCTCGGTCATCGCGGTGCCGTCCGGCAGAATCAGCGTCGGCACCTGCCCCAGCGGGTTGTGCGACAGCAGCCGCTCGCGCCCGGGTCCCGGTTCGAGGTAGGGGATCAGCGTCACGCGATGCGGCAGGCCTGCCAAGGCCAGCGCCATCTCGATCACGGCAGAACCGCAGCCTTTGGAGGCGATCAGTTCATATTCGGACATCAGTCATTTCCTTGATGGCTCGGAAGGGGTCCCATATGCCTCAGACAGCGAGATCGAGGTCCATCTCGAACTGGCTGATCGGCGTCCGCTCGAACCCCATGCAGGCCATGAAGCCGGGAGCGAGCTCCTCCGGGAAATTGGCCGAGATCAGAAGATCCTGCTCCGGATGAGCCGCCGCCAGGGCAGAGATCATGGCGCGCCCCAACCCACGCCCACGCGCATCACGATTGACGAAGAGAGTGCGCAGGGCGAGGCTTGCGGGCTGCGGCGCAGGCTCCACGATGGCGAAGGTTCTCCCTTCCAGGCACAGTCCGCGCGCGGGTGCCGCGGTTGCGGCGAGGGTTTCAGGAGCCAGGAACCACGGAAGGTCAGCCGGTCCTTCCGCGGCAAGCCTGCGGGCGATCGACAATGGATCGACCTCAACCAGGTCGGCCACGGCTGAAGGTGTTCCGGCCGCTGCAGGACGGCGATAGCCGATCAGCCGACGACGGACCTCGAATCCGAGGCTGCGGTAGAGGCGTAATGCGGGCTCGTTCGTGTCAATGACCTCGAGCAGGAGGCGTCGGTCGCCGAGCTTGCGCAGGTCGTCGATGACCTCACCCAAGGCGGTCCGCCCGAGGCCACGAGCCCGGTAAGCCGGAACGATGCCCATCGCGGCGATCCGGGCCGTCCAGCCGCGGCGGGCCACGAGGATGAGAGCGACAGGGTGCCCGCCTTCCATGAACACGCGGCTGGCGCGTAGGTCGAGGGTCTCGCGCCTGAAGCGGGCGTTGAACATCTCTCCGTTGATCGCCTGGGGCACGACATAGCCCTCGAAGCAGGCGGTCATGATCTCGGCAAGGGCGCTTGTGGTGAACGCAAGGGCAGGGTGGGTGGCCACTCCGGCAGGCAGGGGCATCGGGAATGTCTCCAATGGCATGGGTCTGGATAGGGAAAGTCGTGAAGGGGGGCTAGTCCGGAGGGAGCCAGGCCGCGATCTGCTCCGGTGTCAGGTTGGCGCCGCACAGGACGGTAGCCACACGGGCGCCTGAGTAGTCCTGCCGGTGCCGGATCAGTCCGGCGAGGCCTGCGGCGCCCGCCGGCTCGACGGCGCGTCCGAGATGTCGCCGGACGAGCCTCATGGCTTCGAGGATCAGATCATCGCTGACGAGCACCACATCGTCGACGGTGTCCTTCATGGATGTCACGGCGAAGGGCACCGGGACCCGGACGGCGATGCCGTCGGCGATCGTATCGACGGCTGGCGTCTCCAGCGGCCGGCCCGCTGCGAAGGAATCTGCCATACACTGCGCCCCCTCCGCCGCGACCGCGACGATCCGGGTTTGCGGCGATCGATGCTTGAGCCAGCACCCCATTCCAGTCGCGAGCGCGCCGTTCCCCAGCGGGATGAACACGGCGTCGAGCGCGGGCAGGGCTTCCGCGATCTCCAGCGCGATCGTGCCCGCCCCCTCGGCGATGGCGGGCTCCGCCCCGTCCTCGACGAAGCGGAAGCCCTGTTCGGCTGCGAATGCCCGCGCCTCGGCCTTGGCGGCATCGAGATCCCGCCCATGGAGGACGACCTCGGCTCCGAGCCGCTGCATGGCCTCGATCTTGAGCGGGCTCGCCGTCTCGGCGGCGAAGACGACGACCCGGTGCCCGGCCCCGACGGCCGCATAGGCGAGCCCCTGGCCGAAGTTGCCGGCCGAGGCAGCGACCAGGGTGGTCGTTGCGCTCACCTCGCGCTTCACGAACAGGCTCGTGCCGCGGCCCTTGAAGGAGCGGATCGGGTTCTCGGTCTCGTCCTTCAGCCACAGCGACATGCCGAGGTGCCGGTCGAGATCCGGCGAGGTCCGCAGGGCGGAGCCAAGGAAGATCGGATCGATCAGGTGCGGGGCCTGGGCGATCCGGGCAGGTGACAGACGTGCAGTGTTCATGCGATAACCTTAGCAGCACTTCGCGCGGGATGATCGCGATTTCATGGGCCTCTACGCCGTGGTAGCGCACCGAGTACTCGTCTTATGCAGGTTTCTCGCATGCCTGACCTCGACGATCTAGATCTCCGCATTCTCGACTTGGTTCAGGAGGATGCTGAGATGCCAGGTGAGGCGATTGCCGGCAGGGTGGGGCTGTCGGCGTCCGCCGTGCAGCGGCGGCTGTCGCGCCTGAAGAGGGACGGCGTCATCGAGAAGGTTGTCGCCTTGGTCGAGCCCCGCTCGATCGGGCGGACGGTGACGGTGCTGGTCGAGGTGGAGATCGACAACGAGCGCCGCAGCGCCCTGGAAGCCTTCCAGCGCTGGGTGGTCGAGGCGCCGGAGGTACAGTCGTGCTGGTATGTCACGGGCGACGCGGACTACGCGCTCCTGGTCTCCACCCGCGACCTCGACAGCTATAATTCCTTCATCGAGAGGCTGATGACGGAGCAGCCCGTCGTGCGCAAGTACAAGAGCCTAATCGCCCTCAAGACGATCAAGCGCGGACTGAAGGTGGCGACGAATCCCGACTGAGGCTATTCGGAGACATTCGGAAGTCTCGATCAAACCTCTCGGCTTGGGAGCTTAGGCCTGAGCGATCTGCCCACCTTCGATCAGGTCAAGGAAACGTCCCTGTGGATCAGATCATTCTCTGCCAGGGAGCTCTCTCCGGGAAAGATAAGGAGGGTCGGACTGTCGGTAGGGGCTCCGGATCCCCAGATACATCGCATGAGCCAGGAACTTCGCCGTCAGGAGCCGCTTCCGTCATCCGCCGGCAGCACGGCACCACCGGATATCGCCCTTTCGGAGGATGATCGCGCGGCGCTGCGGCGAGCCATCAACGCGCTGGAGGGGCCGAGTTACGTAGCCCGGCTGTCCGCCCTGGCCGGGCGGCCGATCGAATTGCTCGGGCAGGCTCTTCCCCAGGTGGCATCCGACATGATCTCGAAGGCGACGCAGGCGGCGCTCACCCGAGCCCTGCGGTATGCGCTCCTGACGATACCGAAGGAGGGCAGGGATCCCGAGAGCCGCGTACACAAGGCGCTCGCGGTCTTGTCCGGGGCCATGGGCGGAGCCTTGGGCATCTCGGCTGTCCTGATGGAGCTCCCGATCTCGACAACGATCATGCTGCGGTCGATCGCCCGGATTGCTCAGAGCGAAGGCGAGGATCTTGAGGATCCCGAGACGGCTCTGGCCTGCCTCCAGGTTTTCGCCCTGGGCGGGCGCACCGGTTCGGACAACCTGCACGAGACGGGCTACTTTGCCGTGCGGGCGGCGATGGCGAAGTCCGTCAGTCGCGCCCTACAGCAGGTGGCCGGGCGGGGCGTCGTCGATGACAGCGCCTCGGCCATCGTGCGTCTGCTGGCCCAGATTGGGTCCCGGTTCGGGCTGGTCGTCTCGCAGAAGGTCGCCGCCCAGGCTGTGCCGGTCGTAGGGGCGATCGGCGGCGCGGCCGTCAACGTCACTTTCGTTGACCATTTCCAGACACTCGCCCGAGGGCATTTCATCGTGCGCCGCCTTGAGCGTACCTACGGCAAGGGTACAATCCGCAGAGAATACGAACGTATCCGGGCTGAGGCGGCCTGCTCATAGCACGTCTCCGGCACATCCCCCGCTTCACCGAGTGGTGCAGCCAGCAGTTGCCCGTTGGCACAATCCTTCCCTTGCATGTTTATGGGGTGTAACGAGACGTTCTTGTGGGGTGACGCGCAAGGCTTATGGGGTGCGCGATAATGACGGTGCCGGGCCTTAAGGCTCCAGCTCGCTGTCCCAGTAGAGATAATCCATCCAGCTCTCGTGGAGATAGTTCGGCGGGAAGAGGCGGCCGTTGGAATGGAGATCGTGGATGGTGGGGGCGAAGGGGCTCTGCCGGGGCCACATCTCGACCTCGCGGGGCAGCTTGTCTCCTTTCCTGAGGTTGCAGGGCGCGCAGGCGGCGACGACGTTCTCCCAGGTGGTCTGCCCGCCCTTGGACCGGGGGATGACGTGATCGAAGGTCAGGTCCTCGCGGTCTCCGCAATATTGGCAGCTGAAGCGGTCGCGGAGGAAGACATTGAAGCGGGTGAAGGCGGGGTGCCGCGACGGCTTGACGTAGGTTTTCAACGAGATGACCGACGGAAGCCGGATCTCGAAGGTGGGACTTCGCACGACCTTGTCATATTCGGAGACGATGTTGACCCGATCGAGGAAGACCGCCTTGATCGCATCCTGCCAGCACCAGATGGACAAGGGATAGTAGCTCAAAGGCCGGTAGTCGGCATTGAGGACGAGGGCCGGGCAGGCCTCCGGTCGCACAACAGGCTGGACGTGTATCGTCACCTCACCTCCTCTTTAACTTAAGAGAAGAGTCATTTCCCGTCCGAGTAGACTATAGGCAGTGTGACGCTGTTGTGAAGACGAAAGGCGGAACGTCTGTGACGCACCCACAGAAGATGCGGCGCGGACGAAGCATGGCTGGAGCATCGGATGCAAAAGTGGGTCCACTGTTCGCTGACGCGGCCCTTCGGGTCACTGACGTGGCCCTCTGGGTCCGCACGATGCGCTGGCTGGAACTCTCAGCCATCGATCAAAGCGGGTCCCTTGGAACCGGCGCCCAGGAGGTCGAAGCCATCCCGTGCTTGGAACTGCCTAGCTTGAACCAGCGTTTTTGTCCTACGCAGCCCAATTCCAGGTGACCCTTGATCCGTGCCTTCCTCTACGACGCCGACGGACACGACCAGGAGGTCGACCTCAACGCGCAGTGCATTGCCGAGCTCAATGAACGGAGCCTGCTCTGGATCGATGTCCTGGGGCGCGAGCGCCGCGAGATGGAGCAGCTCGTCGACCTTCTCTCCCTCGACCGGGGCTCGCTGCGCGAACTGCTGAATCCACAGGAGGCGCTCTATCTCGACAATTACGGCGAATACTTTCAGTTCGACGTCATCGGGCTTGCCGATGCAGGTGAAGGAAATGGCGAGCGGGCGCTCACCAAGCGGCGCCCGGAGCATCTGGAGTTTCTCGTCGGACCGCGCTGGATCATCACGGTGCACGAGGCTGAGCTTCTGTTCCTGCAAGCCTTCCGCGACCAGAACAAGGGCGAAACCCTGATCGGAGCGCTCAGCCCGCCGGCGCTGGCGGCTTCGCTCCTCGACTGGCACCTGACCACCTACTTCGAGGCAGTGACGGAGCTCGAGGCGCTTCTCGATCGCCTCGACGAGGCGTTGCTGAGTGGCTCTGGCCGCAGAAGCCTTCTGGCCGGCGTGGTTGCCACCCGGCGCCGTGTCTCCGAGCTGCGGCATCTGCTCGCCGTGCAGCGACCCGTGTTCTACGGACTCTCCCGTCCCGACTTCGCCCAAGTCGTCGAGTCCGATGCGGCGGCGCATTACCGCTCCCTGGAGCGACGCTACGAGCGGGCGGTCGATGCGGTTGACCATGCGCGCGAGCTGGTGAACGGCTCGTTCGATCTGTTTACGACCCGCACCGCGGAGGCGACGAACGACCTTGTCCGTCGCCTGACCTTCATCACCATGATGCTGGGCGTCGCGGGCGCTGTTGCGGGCATCTTCGGGATGAACTTCGAAACACCCTACACCCAGACGGGCGTTCCCGGGTTCTGGGCCGTGCTTGGAGGCTTAGTCCTGTTCATCGTGAGCGCGGTGATCGTCGCCAGACGTAGGGCTTGGATCTGAAGCCGATGGTGAAGTTGGCATGAGCTCAAATGGAACGCCCCAGCCGAGGCAGGCCAAGGGAAGTCTCCGTCAGGGAATGCGTCCGTTGAACTGTCCGACGCTCTAGCGCATCGTGCGGACTTCTGAGCCCGCATGACATCGGAGGCGGCGCGATCCGGGCTTTCCCCTTGACCAGGTGTCGCGATGAACTTTCTTCAACAAGGCGTGGCCTGGATCGAGCCCGCGATCGGCGCTTACGGCGTATGGGCCCTGCTGGTCGTTCTCTATTTCGAGTCCTTCGGCGTGCCCCTGCCCGGCGAGAGCGCCCTGATTGCGGCGTCCCTTCTGGCCGCGCGTGGCGATCTTGAGATCGAGCATGTCTTCCTGGCGGCCTGGCTTGGCGCCGTGCTCGGCGACAGCACAGGCTATCTGATCGGCCGCTTCGGAGGCCGGCTCGTCCTGAGCAGGTTCGGCCCTTGGCTGAAGCTGACGCCGGAGCGCCTGTCCAGGATTGAGAGCCTGGCGAAAACCAAGGGGTTCTTCATGGTTCTGACCGCGCGCTTCATTGTGGTGCTGCGCCAGCTCAATGGCATTGTAGCCGGATCGGCGGGCATGCCATGGCACCGTTTCGTGATAGCGAATGCCCTCGGGGCCATGCTCTGGGCCGGCCTGTGGAGCTTCGGCCCCTACCTCTTCACCGATGCGTTCAAGCGTCTGATCTGATGCTCTTTTTTAACTGGCGCATCGTTGAGCGCGGCCCGCTGGGTCCGCACGATGCGCTAAAGCTGCTTTAACGGGTCGGAACCGGCTTCTCGCCGCGGTAATCGTAGAAGCCGCGCTTCGTCTTCCGCCCGAGCCAGCCGGCCTCCACGTATTTCACGAGGAGAGGGCAGGGGCGGTACTTGGAATCGGCGAGGCCCTCGTGCAGCACCTGCATGATCGACAGGCAGGTGTCGAGGCCGATGAAATCGGCGAGCTGGAGCGGGCCCATGGGATGGTTGGCGCCGAGGCGCATGGCCGTGTCGATGGCCTCGACCGATCCCACGCCCTCATAAAGGGTGTAGATCGCCTCGTTGATCATCGGCAGCAGGATGCGGTTGACGATGAAGGCCGGGAAGTCTTCGGATACGGTCGAGGTCTTGCCGAGCTTGCCGATGAACTCCTTGGCGGATTCATAGGTCGGATCGTCGGTCGCAATGCCGCGGATCAGCTCCACGAGCTGCATCACCGGCACGGGGTTCATGAAGTGGATGCCGATGAACTTCTCCGGCCGGTCGGTGGCGGCCGCGAGCCTCGTGATCGAGATCGACGAGGTGTTGGTGGCGATCATCGCGTCGGAGCGCAGCGACGGGCAGAGATTGGTGAAGATCTTGCGCTTCACCTCCTCGTTCTCGGTCGCGGCCTCGATGACGATGTCGCAGGTCGAGAGGTCGTCATAGGTGCGTGCCGGTCTGATCCGCTCGAGAGCGGCCTGCCGGTCGCCCTCGGTGAGGGCCCCTTTGGAGACCTGACGGGCCATGTTGCCGTTGATCGTGGCGAGGCCGGCATTGATCCGCTCCTCCGAGAGATCGTTGAGCCGGACGTTGAACCCCGCGAGCGAACAGACATGGGCGATGCCGCTGCCCATCTGTCCCGCGCCGATCACGCCAACCGTCTTGATCTCAATGCCCATCGATCTGCTGCCTGCATCCAACCGTCACAACGGCCGGGCGGAGGTTCCGCCCGGTCCGTCACTATTCCTGACCTTATTGACCGGCTTTGGTCAACTCCTCCTTCAGTTCAGGGAGGATTGTGAAGAGGTCGCCGACAAGGCCGTAATCGGCCACCTGGAAGATCGGGGCCTCCTCGTCCTTGTTGATCGCCACGATCACCTTGGAATCCTTCATACCCGCCAAGTGCTGAATGGCGCCTGAAATCCCGACCGCGATGTAAAGGTCGGGCGCCACCACCTTGCCGGTCTGGCCCACCTGCCAGTCGTTGGGAGCATAGCCCGCATCGACGGCGGCGCGGGAAGCGCCCATGGCCGCCCCGAGCTGATCGGCAATCGGCTCGATATACTTGGTGAAGTTTTCCGAGGAGCCGAGCGAGCGGCCGCCGGAGATGATGATCCGGGCCGAGGTCAGCTCGGGCCGGTCGTTCTGGGCGATCTCCTCGCCCTTGAAGCTCGACGTGCCCGGATCGTCGGCGGCATTCACCGTCTCGATCGCGGCAGAGCCCCCCTCAGTGGCGGCCGGGAAGGCGGCGGTGCGCACGGTGATCACCTTCTTAGGATCGGTGGCCTGCACGGTCTGGATCGCATTGCCGGCATAGATCGGCCGCTCGAAGGTGTCGGGCGAGATCACCTTGATGATGTCGGAGACCTGCATCACGTCGAGCAGCGCCGCCACGCGTGGCATCACATTCTTGCCCTTGCTGGTGGCAGGGGCCACCAAGGCATCATACGAGCCGGCGAGCGACACGATCAGGGCTGCTGTGGGCTCGGCGAGCTGGTGCTCGTAGGCCGGAGCGTCGGCGAGCAGCACCTTCTCCACGCCTCCCAGCTTGGCGGCGGCTTCGGCCGCCGCGCGGGCGTTCGATCCGGCCACCAGCACGTGAACCGGAGCGCCGAGCGCCTGGGCAGCGGAGAGTGCCTTGTGGGTGGCGTCCTTCAGGTGAGCGTTGTCGTGCTCGGCAAACAGCAAGGTGGTCATTGTTCTAAAAATCCTTCTCAGAGCACGCCGGCTTCGACTTTGAGCTTCGAGACCAGTTCGGCCACGGAGCCGACCTTGACGCCGGCCTTGCGCCCGCCCGGCTCGGCGGTCTTGACCACCTTCAGGCGCGGAGCGACGTCTACGCCGAGCGTCTCAGGGCTCGTCTCGTCGAGGGGCTTCTTCTTGGCCTTCATGATGTTGGGCAGCGACGCATAGCGCGGCTCGTTGAGGCGCAGATCCGTGGTGACAATGGCCGGCAGCTTCAGGCCCACCGTCTGCAGGCCGCCATCGACCTCGCGGGTGACGTCGATGGAACCCTCACCCACGTTCACCTTGAAGGCGAAGGTGCCCTGCGGCCAGCCCAGCAGGGCTGCCAGCATCTGGCCGGTCTGGTTGGAATCGTCGTCGATCGCCTGCTTGCCCATGATGATGAGATCAGGCTTTTCCTGCTCGACCACCTTGGCCAGGATCTTGGCAACCGCCAGCGGCTCGACGGTGGAGTCGGTCTTGACCAGGATGCCGCGGTCGGCCCCCATGGCGAGCGCGGTGCGGATGGTCTCACCAGCCTGCTGCGGGCCGATGGAGACGGCGACGATCTCGGTGGCCTTGCCCTGCTCCTTCAGGCGCACCGCCTCCTCGACGGCGATCTCGTCGAAGGGGTTCATGGACATCTTGATGTTGGCGAGTTCGACGCCGGAGCCATCCGGCTTCACCCGGATCTTCACGTTGTAGTCCACAACCCGCTTCACACATACAAGAAGCTTCATTCGTCCATCCTCACCAAAGGTCAGATCCGGATATGGCCGAAAACCGGCCCTCCGGACATATAGGAAAAAGGCGGATGGACCCTAGAGCATCGGACCCAAAAGTGGAATGTACTTTTGGGGTCGATCCGATGCTCCTTTTTTGGTCCGCACGATGCGCGGGCGGCCAGCATCCGATTGTCAACGCGGCGCTTGCAGTTCCTGCGCCTGGACGCGGGCGAGCACAGGGTCGTAGCGGCGGCGCATGAAGGGGATGAGAATAGCGCCCACGATGAACCCGCCAAGATGGGCGAACCAGCCCACGCTCTCATCGCCGCCCAGGAAAGCCGAGGCGAACTGAAGCACGAACCAGAAGCCGATGGTCCAATAAGCGGGAAGGTGCAGCGGGATCCCTTTGAGGAAGAGGCCCCAGATCTTCACCCGCGGATAGAGGATGAGATAAGCCGCCACCACGCCGGAGACGCCGCCGGAGGCCCCGATCAGGGGGCGGTGGGGTTCCGGCGTGATGAAGGCATGGGCAAGGCTCGCGGCCGTTCCGCAGAGCAGAAAGAACACGACGAAGCGGAGATGCCCCATGGCATCCTCCACATTGTCGCCGAACACCCACAGGAACAGCATGTTGCCGATCAGGTGGAAGAAGGAGCCGTGAAGGAAGATGTTGGTGACCAGCGTCAGCTCCACCGGCACGAAGGGATAGCCCTCGGGCAAAGTTTCCGTGCCGAACAGGACGGACGGGATGAAGCCGAGGCCGCCGACCATCGCATCCGCGCCCACCGGGCCGTAGAAGGTCAGGAGATAGGCGAGGATGCAGATCCCGATGAGGAGCCGCGTCGCGAGCGGCGTCTTCAGGTTCTTGAGCGGGACGCCATCGTGAAGCGGTAGAAACATGATCCGCTCCTAAAGCATCGAACCCAAAAGGGAAATCAACTTTTGGGAGTATCCGATGCGCTACCGGTTCTGCCCCGGCACCCAGAGGACGTCGAGCGCACCCTTGTCGTTGACGTAGCGGGATGCGACGAAAAGGAAGTCGGACAGACGGTTCAGGTACTTCACGGATTCCGGAGAGACCTTCTCGTCCGGCTTTTCCATGAGCTCGACCACATGCCGCTCCGCACGGCGGCAGATTGTACGGGCAAGATGAAGCGCTGCGGCGGCAGGCGTGCCGCCCGGGAGCACGAAGGAGCGGAGCACCGACAATTCGCTGTTGAGACGATCGATCTCCTGCTCGAGGCGATCCACCTGCGCTTGGGTGATGCGCAGGGGTTCATAGGGTAGGGGCTTGTCCGTCTCGACCGTTGCGAGATCGGCGCCGAGATCGAACAGGTCGTTCTGGATGCGGCCGAGCATGCTATCGATCTCGTGGCCTGCCGTGTGGAGGCGGACCAGTCCGATGCAGGCATTGGTCTCGTCCACCGTGCCATAGGCCTCGATGCGCAGATCGTATTTCGGACGGCGCCCGCCAGCGGCCAACGCGGTGGTGCCCTTGTCGCCGGTGCGGGTGTAGATGCGGTTCAGAACGACCATGAAAGGCCTGACAGGTTGGATGTGCTCTTCTTCAATGTAGCATCGGATGGGTCCCAAAAGTGCAATCCACTTTTGGGTCCGATGCTCTAGAACGAATACCCAACCCGTGCGCCGACATTCGTCAAGCCTCTATTCTCGTCCGAGCAGGTTCCGCCATCCGACAGGTGCTCGATGGTCGCCATCACGTTCCAATTGGCGGAGAGCCGTACACCGACCGATCCGGATTCACGGAACAGGGGAGAGCATCCAAGCGCCTGACGGTTGGAGAATCGATCGGATGAATCTCTGCCGTTGTGGATGGCGCCGCCGAAACTGCCCTCGACAAAGATGCTTGGCGTGACATCGATCGTCCAGGACAGGCCTGCATAGGCGAAGCTCGTGCTGTCGTTGAAATTCAGGCTGCCGCCGATATGCGGTCGCGGAATGAAATAGCTGGTGAAAAGGTCCGATGCGGTGAACGGCTTGTCGAAAAGGATCTCGCCGGTCAGGTTGGCCGATCCATCGCGCCCTTCGCGGCCCCAAGGATCCTGCGCGGAGAGTCCAAAACGGAATTCGGACAGAAGGCTCGGTTGAGGTGACGGAAGGGAAGAATTCGCCTGTCGCTTAAAATCGGAGCCCAGGACGCCCGACGATCCCATCAACAGGACCAGAAGGCTCAAGCCTATGGCTGGGCTGGTGCGCATTAAGAGATCCACAACTCAATAAAAATAACGCCAACAGGCTACGCCGTTATGGCTAATGATCTCTTAATACAAACCATGGCGAAAAAGTGTCAATACAGTGAAGCCCGGAGCGTCGTGCGGAAAACCGGTCCCGGTTTTCCACGCCTAAAGCTAGGCCATTCACAAACGCTCATCGACGAGGGGAACAAAGGTCGTGTTTCCGCCTCCGGATCCGATGCTCAGGCGGCTCTCCACCAGATCACGCCCATGATGACGATGATGGCGATAAACTGCAGCAGAACGCGCATGCGCATGAGATGCTGCGACCGATTGGCATTGCCGCCGCGCAGCATGTTCAGGAGGCCCAGAAGCAGAACGAACGCAACCGCAACCACCGCGATCGGCACCAGCAGGTCAGCAAAACTCGTCATCTTGATTCCATAGAAAGGTTCGGGCGACCGTGGCCCGAACCTGTAGGGGAGGCAAGAGGTCCGTTGACCCTAAGCCTCAGTTCCTGCGCAGCAGCCGCTCGAAGTAATCGAGCTCCTCCTGCGGACGGGTCGGGTCTCCCAGCTTGCGCCGCAGCTCGTCCAGGATGCGCTGGGCACGCTGGGCCGGCGACATGTTCAGGGTGGGCACCTCGACACGGCCATCCGAGTAGTCTCTGTTCCGCATGGGTCGCCCGAGCGGGTCGGTGTCGCGCTGCCCTGCCTGCTGGTTACCTTGCGGATTGCCCTGGCCCGGCTGGTCGCCCGCCTGTTCGTTCCCCTGGCCGTCGCCCTGCTGCATCTGCTGCATCTGCTGGGCCATGCCCTGCATGCCGCGGCGCAGGTTCTCGAGAGCTCTTCCCTGAGCATCGACCGCAGGACCGTCCTGTCCCTGACCGAGGGAGCCCTCGGCATCACGCATGGCCTGTTCGGCATCGCCCAGGCCCTGCTCGCCCTGCATGCCCATGCCCTGCATGCGCCGCTGCAACTCCTCCAGCCTCTCTCTCAGGGCCTGCTGCCGCTGCCGCAGCCCCTGCTGGCCCTGCCCATTTTCAGCCTGCTCCTGGCCTTCGCCCTGCTCGCCCTGTTGACCTTGCTGCCGCTGCCGCTGCCCCTGCTGACGCTGGCCCTGTCGTTGCCCCTGCTGGCGCTGGCCGTTGCGCTCGCCCTGCTGCATGCGCCGGTTCTGGCCCTCGCGGAAGGTCTCGTCGCGCAGGTTCTGCTGCTCGCGCGCCATATCCTCGAGATCCTGCATGGCCTGGTTCATCTCGCGTCCGAGCGGATCGGTCATGCGGTTGTTGGGCTGGGCGGTCTGCAGGTTCTCCAGAATGTTGCGCAGCTGTTCGAGCAGGCGCTGGGCCTCCGCCACGTCGCCGCGGCGCATGGCCTCCTCCATCTGCCGCAGCATGCGATTGAGGTCATCCTGCGAGATCATCCTGTCAGGGGAGCGCTGGTTCTGGTTCTGTGACTGCTGCTGGTTCTGCTGCATGCGCTGGGCAAATTCTCTCAGGAATTTATCCATGGCCTGGCGCAGCTCATCCGTCAGGCGTCGGATTTCCTCGTCCGCGGCGCCCCGGTCCATGGCCTCCTTCAGGCGATCCTGAGCGGCGCGCAGCTCGCGTTCCGCATCGGAGAGCCCGCCATCCTCGATCTGCAGCGCCATCGCCCAGAGCCAGTCGGCCAGATCGAGCAGGTCTTGGTCGGTCTTGGCGACCCGCAGGCGCTCGGCGCCCGTGCGCAGACCCATGAACACGCCCCATTGCGGCGTATATTCCTCGGGGGCAATCAGCAGTGCATCGAGCGCCACCTGCACGCGCTTGCGGTCGTCGGGGCTCAGCACGAGAGTGCGCCGCTGTTCCACCAGAGCCTTGGCGAGGGGATTGGTGAAGGGACGTTGCGGCAGGGTGAAGGTGATGGCCTCGCTCGTGGCTTCCTGGCCCGCTTCGTCCTTGGCCTTGAGCCGGATCGTCACCGGTGCGCCCGCCCAGGCATGATTGGTGAGATCGACGGGAGATTTGGTGTCCGGCGCATTCTCTTCGTGGCTGGGAAGAGCCAGGGTGAGCTGAGGCGCAGGAACCAGGGATCGGCCCTTGCTCTTGTCCACCTTCTCCACGATCCCTTCGAGCGCGACGATGCCGTAATCGTCCTTGCCCTTGTAGCTGAGGGTGAAGGTGCCGCGCGCATTCACCTCGGGTGGAGTGGTGAAGGCGATCTCGGGCAGCCGGTCGGGAATGGCCTCGATGGTGAGGGTCACGCTGTTGGCAAAGCCCGTGCTGACCGTCAGCTCGCTGCTTCCTTCAAGCTTGTAGCGCTCCTCGCGCATGTCGGCCCGCTGGCCGGTCTTCGGCGGCAGGGGCGCAAGATTCTTGCCTGGCTTGACCTGTGCGCTGCCCTCGCCCGCGATCCGGACGACCACGGTGGAATGGATCGGAGCCCTCAGGCTCTGGCCCCGGGCGAGGTCGATCATGAGGGGCGGAGTGCGGGTATAGAGAGGCGGGTCGATCCAGCCGTCGATGCGGAAGGAGGCGGACGCCGCCTCCACCTTGCGCCAGTCGAAGGCCGCCGCAAGGCGGGAGCCGATCTCCGGGCCGGCCACGAAGGCGCTCGTCACCAGGGCAAGCAGGCCCGCCGCCCTCAAGGCAAAGCGGTCGCGCCTGGGCATATCGGGCCGCGGCAGGCCCACGCGCATCCGGCTGACGGCCTCTTCCGCACGCCTGCGATGCAGGGCCCACAAGGCCCGGGTTCCGGGATCGGCCGAGCCCAGGGCGAGGCCGTCGTCGAGGACGCGGGCCGGCCCTGTGGTGAGGCCCGCCTCCCGGTCGAGGCGATCGAGCGCGCGCGTCCGGCTCGGCATCCTGAGGCGCAGCAGAGGCCAGAGCGAGAGGAGAAAGGCCGCGGCGAAGAGCCCGAGGCCGATCCTCCGCCACAGGACAGGCAGGTCGAGCCACAGGCCGAGCCAGGACAGGGTCAAGAACAAAAGAATGATGGCAAGCGGCAGCCAGAGCCGGGGCCAGGCCTCCTCCCACCAGAGGGACCAGCGCGCGTGAGAGACCAATCGCCCAAACCGCTGGTTCAGGTGGCTCTGCCCAGGTGTCGGGTTCGGGCCGTCGCTCATGCAAAAACTCTCCCGCTGCACCGGATGTGCAGGCGCCCCCCTTCACGAAGCTAGCACGGCGGACCTGGATGACCAGCGGTCAAATGGGCACGGACCTTCAAGAACAGGTGACCGGGAGCCGCAGCCGAAACCCGTTATGCAGGCTTGAGGGCATGCCCGCAGCCGGCAGAACCATTGCTCAGCTTGACCTTATTAATATTATACCGATACAGAAAATCGCATTGTTCAAAGACAATAATTTATCCATCGGGGCAGATCCATGGCGACCATCAATCTTTCATCGCACTCCGTGCCGGAGGATGCGCAGGCCTCCCGGCCGGTCGGCATCCTGAGCATCGAGGATGGAGCAGAGGGCGAGACCTTCACGTTCACCCTCAACGATGAACGCTTCGAGATCGCCGAGGGTGAAGGCGGGCAATATGCTATCGTCGTGAAGGCCGGCGCGAGCTTCGAGTTTGAGGGCGGACCGCGGCAGTACACCATCGCGGTTCAGGCGACGGGCAGCCTGAACACGCCGGTCGATCCCGCCTCGTTCCAGATCGATGTCACCGACGTCAACGAGGCGCCTACCGGAATCGAGGTGACGGGCGGGTCGGTCGGCGACAATGCAGATCTCGGCACGGTGGTCGCGACGTTGCAGGGCCAAGATCCGGACGAAGGGGATGAGTTCAGCTATACCTTCGTCACCGATGCGACCGGGAACAACCACGCGCAATCACGATCTCTTCGAGATTGTCGACAACGAGATCCTGGTGAAGGGAGAGCTTGCGGTTGGAACCCACAGCCTGTGGGTCAAGGTCAAGGATTCCGGCAACCCCGCTCTGTCCTACGTGAAGTCGATCACGCTCACGGTCACGGACGCCAACGAGGCCCCCGAGGTGACCTGGGACTTCGTGGATGTCGTGGAGGGTGCGGGCGGCGGCACGCCTGTCGGCACGTTGAGTGCTATCGATCCCGAGGGCAACGACGTCAGCTACAGCCTGTCAGCGGCCAGCGACGAGATTTTCGATCTCGTGGACAATCGCGACGGGACCTGGAGCGTCGTCGTCGATTCGCGCGTCAGGCTCAGCCTCAAGGAGGCGGCTCACCAGAGCTTCACCGTGACGGTCTCCGACGGCTTCAATACGTTCGAGGAAACCTTCGACATCAACCTCGTGGAGAACCAGGCGCCGGAAGTGACCTTCGAGCCTGCTGATCTGGCGAAGACCACACCTGCCGGTACCGTTGTCGGCATTCTCTCCGCAATGGATAACGAAGATGATGCCGTAGATTACACGCTCCGCGGGGCCAGTGCGAATCTGTTCGAGATCGCTGTCGTCGAGGGCAACGTCGTCGTCAGGAGCCTGGTCGAGATCAGTTTCAGCAACCCCGCGCATCACAGCTTCGCCGTGCAGGTATCCGACGGGCTCAACGCCTTCGAAGAGAGTTTCGATCTGAGCTTCTCGAACGAGGCGCCCCAAGTCGATTTGCTTCCCGTGACCGTGCTTGAGAATGTCCAGGGCGCCAAGGTGGGTGAACTCTCCGCGACGGATCCGGAAGGGAATGCACTCGCATATCAGCTGGTCGGCGACAATGCTCATCTGTTCATGCTCGCGAAGAGTGGCGGCGGCTACGATATCCTCCTCCGGCCGGGCGTGGCTCTCGATTTTGAGAACAATCAGCATCACAGCTTGTCGGTCGAAGTCTCCGACGGCGTCAACGCCGTCCGGGAATCGATGACGCTCGATATCGACGATGTGGACGAGGCTCCCGTTCTGACCTTCGCTACACGGGCAGTGGACGAAGGGGTCAAGGGCGGCACCATTGTCGGCCACTTAAGTGCGGCGGATCCTGAAGGGGGAGAGGTTTCCAGCTACACCTTGTCCGCCACGAGCGCGACGTATTTCACGCTGATCGAAAAAGGCGATGGCGGTTACGATGTCGTGGTCCGTTCAGGCGTCAGGCTCGATTACGAGAACCCTCAACATCGCTCCTTCCAGGTTACTGTTTCCGACGGCGAGAACGGGGTCTCAAAAATACTTGCGCTCGATCTCCTTGATCGTGTCGACATGGTGATCGGCACCCAGCGCAAGGATACCCTGAAAGGGGCATCGGGAAGCGATGTGATCAAGGGTCTCGGCGGCGATGATACTCTCATCGGCAACGGCGGGAACGACACGCTCTATGGCGGCGCGGGCAAGGACGTCCTGACCGGCGGCGCTGGCCAAGACGTGTTCGTGTTCGATACTAAGCCGAGCAAGACGACGAACGTCGACCGATTGACCGATTTCGACGTGAAGGACGATTCGATCTGGCTCGAGAACAAGGTCTTCACCAAGCTCGGCAAGGCCGGATCCCTCACTACGCCGGCGCAGCTCATCAAATCCTCTTTCGCCATCGACCGGGCCAAGGACAAGAACGACACCCTGATCTACAACAAGAAAACCGGAATCCTCTCCTACGACGCGGACGGCTCGGGCTCCCAATCGACGGCAATTGAGATTGCACAGCTGAAGAAGGGGCTCGGCCTGAGCTTCAAGGACTTTTTCGTGATCTGATGTCCAGATGAGTTGTGGCCTGACTTGCTCCAACATCATGCCGCCGCGACTCAGCAGGAATGGTGCTTGGCAGCGGCTGTGGGGAGTAAACACCCATTGCCCGCAACAATGCTGGTGCCTAGTCAATCGGGCATCGGATCGAAAGAGGCCCTCGGTTCGAATGTGCATGATCTTCTCGACAGAGAGGTCATGCTGCAATGCAATCTTTCCTAAAGGTTGTTGAAACAGTATAATAATTTAATCATAATTATGCCCTCTAGCCTTCTTTCATCGACAGAGACTGAACCTTTGCGGTGGAGGCCTGGGCATTTATTGCTTGAGGGGCATCGAAATGGCCTTTTCAGTCGTCCGGCTGGGCAGCGAAACGCGTGTTAATACCTTTACCACCGACTACCAGGGCAAACCCTCGACCGCACTTCTTGAGGACGGTCGCTGGGTCGTTGCATGGGATGGCTCTGGACCTGACCAACGGGGCGTCTACCATCAGGCTTATAATCCCGACGGTACGCCGCTCTTCAAGCAGGCAGGCGATCCTTCCGAGCAGCGGGTCAATGTCGCTTCCGGCATCCAGAATTTCGACAGCGACGCATCGGTTGCAGCCTTCGGGGATGGTTGGATCGTCACTTGGCAGAGGCGCACGAACAGCTTTGACAATGATATTTTCATGCAGCGGTTCGACGCCGCCGGCCGGCCTGTCTTCCTGAACAACAATCAGCCGGTCGACGTCCCGGTCAACAGCTCTACCGGCGGGAATCAATGGGGCTCGAAGATAACGGTTCTGCCCGATGGCTGGCTGGTGACATGGGTCGATGCCGCGCGGGGCGGGATCTATCAGCAGCGCTACGATGCCAATGGTCAGGCGCAATATCTGGACAACGGAAATCCCGTCGAGCGCCGCATCAACACCATGTCCAACCTGGACATCAAGGGTCACGATGCTGTTGCCGTCAATGGGGGGGCCATCGTCGTCTGGACACATAAGGCCAGCACCACGACGCCAGGGCAGGTTTATCTTCAGACGTTGAACGAAGCCGGCGATTCGGTTCTCACGGTCGATCTTCAGATTGCTGTTGGAAGCACCCAATACTGGGTGCCGAGGATCAAGGCCCTGCCCGATGGCAACGGCTTCATGCTGGTCTGGACCGGCACCGATGACAAAGGGGACGGGGTTTACGTCCAGAAATTCGATCTCCAGGGCAACACGTTGTTCCAGCCTATGCGCGTCAACTCGGCGACGGCCGGCCGGCAGCACGATGCCGACATTGAGTGTCTTGAGAACGGCAACTTCGTTGTCACCTTCTCGACTGATTACGGTTCTTTCCACTCGACCGACAACGACGTCTTCCAGCGCCTGTTCAACAGCGACGGCGAACCCCTTGGGCCGCAGATCCCCATTGCAAAGGGAATCGGGAGCTATTGGGACCGGGAGACGAATGTCTCGTATCTGGGAGGAAACAGATGGGTTGTCGCCTGGTCGACCATGTATGGCGGGAATGACGATTCCAGCGGCGTCGCGCAGCGCACCTTCACCCTGGCCGATACAGCAGTGCTGACAAGCGCGGACGAGATAGCCTATGGCTCCGAGGTGGCAGAAACTCTTGAGGTCCGCCTCGGCGGTCTCTCCAGCAACGACAAGGTCGACGGAGGAGGGGGTATCGACAGGCTCCTCATGATCGAGGCCGGGCTCCTCGATCTCTTCGCCCCGCTGGAATTCAGCGGCATCGAGAGCATCCAGGGAACCAGCGGCGCCGACACGATCATCACCGATGCGGCTCGCCTCAAAGACATCATGACCATCCACGGCGGCGATGGTGATGACGAACTACAGTTTTTCGACGGCGGGGCATACGATTTGAGCGGCAAGAGCCTCACCGGGATCGAGCGTATCACTCTCAAAGACTTCGCAACGACAGTCACGACAGATGATGCGGCTACAGGTCTGCTGATCCATGGCGATGGGGTCGATGACAAGGTGGTTCTCTCCGGAGGTAGCTTCACGAAGGCCGACCGATACCGGCTGTTCAAGCAGGGAATAGAGACCGTGCAGGATGATGGCGGAACCTACTTGAAGACACTGGGCGAGATCCTGAACCTGAACGGAGATCAATCCTTCGCTCAGGCAGGCTCGACCGTCCGGCTCGATGACGAGATGGACTCTGTCGTACCCACGGCTCCACCGTCATACCTCCGCCTGACCGTCGCCATCACCAATTTCGTCCCCGGCCATGATCGGTTGATCGTCAGCAACGCCAACGGCGTCAGTGTCGAGAATGGAGGAATCTCGGTTGACGGAGTCGGCGTGGGCTGGTTCATGGATGACGTCACCCATGAGAACGTGCTGGACATCAGTCTTCTCCCGACCGCAACCCCCGAGCGGGTGCAGAAGCTTCTGCGGGCCTTGTCCTATATGAACATCGCAACGGGAGCGACGGTCTCAGGCCAACGCATTGTCAATATCACGCTCGAGGATGTGGGAGGCTCCATCACCAGCGCGACGGTCAACGTGAATGTGCTCGGTCAAGGAGAGAACATCCCGCCCACCGTGTCCTTCAGGAGCCCCGGCCCCGTTCCCGGTACGGATACCGGATTGGTGTCACCGCTGGCCGACATCCGCATCGAGGATGGCAACAGCCAGGACGACGTCACCGTCACCGTCTCCTTCTCTCCGGAAAACGGGAGGCTCGTTCTAGGCAGTGAGAATTTTGGAAATTATGATCCCGCCACCGGCAAGTATACGGTGACGGGCGATCCCGACGACGTTACTGATGATCTGCGTGCGCTTCAGTTCGATCCTCGCGACCGCAGCGATCCCGTCGGCCATATCGAGTCGACGGAATTCACGATCCACGTCACCGATGGCAGAGCGCAAAATACTGGATCGATCACAGTCAATGCGGCAACGGCAAACCGCGCACCCGGAAAGCCGATCCTCTCGAATGCCAGCATCAAAGAGCTGGCCGCAGACGGAGCCTCCATCGGAACGGTGAGCGGCTCAGATCCGAATCAGGGCGATGCCGTCACATACTCTCTTGTGGGCGCCGAGAATGCTCCCGTCCGGCTCGAGACGCGCAACGGAGTCGTCCATCTTGTCGTGACGAACGGCATCAAGCTCGATTACGAGCAGCACCAGGACTACGTCTTCACGCTGCGTGCCACGGATTCGCAGGGCCTGTCGAATGACACGGTCGTGGTGCTCAAGGTCGATGATGTGAGCCCTGAGAGCACCGCTGGCGCGTCCACGAACGACGTGATCAAGGGCGGTGCCGGCAAGGATAGCCTCGGCGGCGGCTTGGGCAACGACATCCTCTGGGGCGGTCTCGGCAACGATGTGCTCATCGGCGGCAAAGGTAAGGACATCTTCGTGTTCGACACCAAGCCGAACAAGAAGACCAACGTCGACAAGATTGGCGACTTCTCAGCTAAGGACGATTCGATCTGGCTCGACAACAAGATCTTCACGAAGATCGGCAAGGGCACGGAGCTGAAGCCCGGCAAGCTGGCGAAAGATATGTTCTGGACCGGCAAGGCGGCGCATGACGCCTTGGACCGGGTGATCTACGACAAGGCTTCGGGTGTGCTCTATTACGACATGGACGGCACCGGCCGGGCAGCACAGGTAAAGATCGCCATCCTCAAGAAGGGGCTCTCACTGACGCAAAAGGATTTCTTTGTGATCTGAGACGGAGGATGAGCAACGAGAGCGCTCCATCGAACGGAAGGACTGGCTGTCCTCCCGGCGTGTCATGCTTGGCTCCTGATGTCCCGTTCGGATGGAGAGCATGCCAGAACCTGGGGCGGCGGGTGGACAAACCCCGTCAAACCTTGGATCGTCGCTGCCCTTGCCTGAGAATCGCGCCTTTGGGGATGGCGCGCCTCCTCTTCTCCGATATCTTGGATGCCCCCCGCGGCGAACCTTCTTTAGATGACGTAGAAATCCGCCGCCGTCATCGCGAGCTGCTTCTTCAGCACCGCAATCTCGACCTGAGCTTTGCGGCCGGTGCCATCCTCGTCGTAGAAGAGCTTTCCGGTTGCCTTGTCGTAGATGATGTGGTCGTCGCGATCATGCGCCGACTTGCCGGCATGGAAGAAGCCAGCCTTCATCTTCCCCGGGTTCTCCGGTGTGCCTTTGCCGACAGTCTTGAACACCGCGTTCTCAAGCCAGATCGAATCGTCCTTGACCGAGAAGTCCTTGATCGTGTCGACGTTCTTGGTTTTGTTCGGCTTGGTGTCGAAGACGAAGACGTCGCGACCACCGTCGCCGCGCAGGGTGTCCTTGCCCAGCCGGCCAGCGAGGATGTCCGCTCCGGCTCCGCCGGAGATCACGTCCGCCGCACTGCCGCCGACGATGTGGTCGTTGCGGCTGCTGCCGGAGGTGCGCTCCGGATTCACGTCGCCGACCGTGATCGTCACCACCCGGTCGTTGAACAGGCCGCCTGAATCGGTAGCGCGGATGGTGAATGTGTGGGACCTCGCCTGCTCGTAATCGAGCCCGATGCCGTTCTCGACAACGAGCTTGTTGTCGCGAATGGCGAACAGGCCCTGCGGCGCGCCGACGAGTGAGAAGACGAGCGCGTCGCCACCATTGGGATCGCTGCCCAAGAGAGTGCCCACCACCGTGCCATCCTTTTCCAATTCGTTGACACTCGTGCCGGTGAGCACCGGTGCGGCGGGGGCGCGGTTGGCGCTGCGGGTATCGACCGCTAGGGTCTCGGTGTCGGTCGCTGTCCCATCGTCGACCACCACCGTGAAGGTGGTCCGCTCGACCGTGCCGATCGTATCGTTGCGGTCGCGTGCGTCGAATTGCAGGGCGCTGAGCGCTTCGGTGGCCCCTGCGGCGGTGCCGTGATAGGTGAAGACGCCGGTCGCAGCGTCGTACTGGCCACCCTTGCCGGCGATCAGCACGCCCTTGGCCCTGTCGTCGAGAGTCACCGTCACCGTGATCGTCTGACCAATATCGACGTCGCGCACCAATGCGCCGGCGAAGAGCGACATCTGAGCGGTATCGACGCCGGATAGAGGGCCGGCCGGAAGCTGCAGGACGGGAGGCACGTTGACCGACTTGACATCGACCGTGACGTTCGCCGTGGTCGCGTCGCCACCGTCATTGGTGAGCGTGATCGCGATGTCCCGCGCCCGCTGCACGGCTGAGTCGCTGCTGGTATTGACATAGGTCAGCACCCGCAGGAGCGCCTGCACCTGCGCCGCCGTGGCGGCATCGTTGAAAGTGACCGTCAATCCTTGAGCATCGCCGTCGGCCGTGATCGTGCCGATCGCGGTCCCGTTCACGGACACCACGCTGTTGATCGCGACGCCGTTCGACAGGGCCACCGGCGAGTCGTTGGTATCGATGCCGAGCCTATCCTCGTCGGCATTGCGATTGGTGATCACCACCGTCAGGGTATTGAAGCGCCCGACGGAATCGCTCAGCATGGCGTTGCCGTCCCGGTCGAGGCGAACGGATTGGCCGGCGAAGCCGGTCACCTGATCGCCGTTCAGGTTTCCAATGTCGGGCGCACCGGATCGATACGTGATTCCGCCGGCGATGATCGTGTCGATGCCCTGGCGGAAGAGCTGCAGACGCTGCTCGAAGTCGAAGGTACCTACGGTCAGTTCGAGCGTATTGCCGTCCTGGGCCGCATGGACGAGAAGTGCCATGTCGATCTCGTCGACAAGAACCTTACCATTGAAATCCGTGAGGACGATGCGTTCGATGTCTTCGATGGTCTTGGCTGTCAGGTCATAGGGGCTCAGGGCATCGAAAAGCTCGAGCCTGTCCTCGCCGTCGCCCCCGTCGATGAAGGTGAAATCGGCGAGGCGGCCGGCATCGGTCACGATGGTATCGTCATCGGCAGTTCCGATCAGACGCTCGATGCCGGAGATGCTGCGCGCGCTGAACAGATCGATCGTTTCCGAATCGACGTTGGCGCGATTCACCATTTGCAGCGTATCAATGCCGCCGTTGCCGACTACGACATCGCGGAACAATCCGCCATGCTCGACCTGCACTGTTTCATCGCCATCCGTGCCGATGGTGATTTCGTAAGTGGTAGTGAGGATATTGCCGCCCGTGGGGGTGAATGAACGTTGCGCAATGCCAGCAGAATTGCTCGTGTCTTGCCATTCATTCTGCCAGGTTACGACCCAGCCACCCTGAGCTAGAGCGGAAACCTCGGAATGATAGTTTGAAAAGCTGCCGAGCCATGCCGGAACCACAAGGTCGGGGCCGGTCGTCCTGCCTTCGGAATCGTAGTGCCTCTGGAAAACATCGAAGCCGGAATTCCAGGTGACCACCCAACCGCCGTCGGAAAGCCCTGTGACGCTCGGCTCCTCTTGCACCCCAGTCGTCGTCTTGGAAACCAGCTCGTTCTCGCCGACGGCCATTCCGCTGCTGCTGTAGCGTTGCTGGTAGACATCATAGCCATTCGCTTCGGTCTTGCTGTGCCATGTGACGACGAAGCCGCCGTCGGAGAGCGCCGCGACCCTGGGGCGGTTTTGCTCCAGCGGGTCAGCAGGTCCGACACGAATGTTGTCGCCGACCTTGTTGCCGTTCGCATCGAAAAGCTGGATGAAAACGTCCGCTGCCGGGTCGTTGCGGACGGCACTGCTCCAGGCGACGACCCAGCCGCCGGTTGGGCCCTTGAGCGCCGTTACGGATGAGTAATCTTCCTGCGTCGCTGTCACGGTGTTGACCGTCACGGCAGCGCCAAGCTCGGTGCCGTTACTGCCGAACCTCTGTTGCATGATGTCCTTCGTCGTACCGGTCGAACTCGACCAGGTGACGAGCCAGCCGCCATCCGGGAGGCCGGTGAGGCCAAGCGCATCGTAGCCGGGAAAAACGGGACGAGAGCCGGAGACGGATATCTCGGAACCGACGGGATTGCCGTTCCTGTCGTATTGCTGCAGATGCACCCTGTAATCGGCAATGCTCTGCCATGCGACGACCCAGCCGCCGTCCGAAAGCGCGGCGGTCACGGGCGGGTACTGATCCGAGGCTGTCGCGGTATTGACCTGGATCTCGCCGCCTTGCTTCACGCCTTGCGCATTGAAGCGCTGCATGTAGACGCCGGTTCCATTCGCATCGGAGGCGCGCCACGCGACGATCCAGCCGTTGTCATTCAAGGTGGTGACGCTTGGGCGGGTCTGGTCTCCTTCGACGGTGGTATTGACCTGGATCTCCGCACCTGCCCGGTAAACTGTGAATGCCATGGCGCTGCCCCTTTTGAAACAGGGCGTCAAGGCCCCAGGGTCCGGGGCCCTTTGCAGACCTGCCCGGACGTCAGATCCTCCAAGTTATCAGAAAGATATATCATAACAAGGAATAAATGAACATATCGTCCATTCCAATCCGAGATCTTCGGGTCTCGCTACGCTCGCCCATGGATGGCGCGCGTTACGGCATCCTCAAGGTGGCATACGATGCCTAGGGTGCGCTCTACGAAGATGCGGACGGCATCGGCTGTGCGATATAGGTGAAGGTCGCGACCCTCAAGAAGGGTCTTGCACTGACGGAGAAGGATTTCTTCGCGATCCAAGTCAGCGTTTCTTCGTATAGAAAAACCCCGGTGGGTCACCGCCGGGGTTTTTCTCTTTGATGGAACGGATGGATCGGCTCAGCCCAGCCAGCCGGGAACCCGATCCAAGCCGATGAGGTCCTCATAGGTCGGGCGGGGGCGAACCACGGCGTGGTCGTCGCCGCGCACAAGCACCTCGGGCACCAGCAGGCGCGTGTTGTAGGTGTTGGCCTGAACGGCCCCGTAAGCCCCGGCGGTCATGATGGCGATGAGGTCGCCGGCCTTCACGGCGGGCATGTCGCGGGACAGCGCGAGATAGTCGCCGGTTTCGCAGACGGGACCGACCACGTCGGCAACGATGCGCGGCGTGTCGGGCGAAGCCTCCCGCACCGGCTTGATGTCGTGGTGAGCCTCGTAGAGCGTCGGGCGGATGAGGTCGTTCATGGCCGCGTCGACGATCACGAAAGGCTTGTCGGCGCCCTGCTTCACGTAAATCACCCGGGCGATCAGCACGCCCGCATTACCGGCTATCATGCGGCCCATCTCGAACACGAGTTTGAGGCCGAGATCCTTGGTGTGGCTCTTGATGATGGCGGCGTAGGCCTGCGGGTCGGGCGGGGGCTCGTTGTCCTCGCGGTAGGGCACGCCGAGACCGCCGCCGAGATCGATGTGATGCAGCCTGTGCCCGTCGGCCATGAGGTCGCGGGCGAGCTCGGCCAGGAGCGCGGTGGCATTGTCGAAGGGCTGAAGATCCGTGATCTGGCTGCCGATATGCATGTCGACGCCGGTCACCTCGATCCCCTTCAGCGCCGCCGCCCGCGCATAGACCTCGCGGGCGCGGGCGATGGGGATGCCGAACTTGTTCTCGGACTTGCCGGTCGAGATCTTGGCATGGGTCTTGGCGTCCACATCCGGGTTGATGCGGACCGAGACCGGTGCCCGCACGCCCTTGGACAATGCGACCTCGGAGAGCGCCTCGAGCTCGGGCTCCGATTCCACGTTGAAGCACAGGATGCCGCTGTCCAGCGCGAAGGCCATCTCGGACCTCGTCTTGCCGACCCCGGAGAACACGATCCGCTCCCCCGGAACGCCAGCGCTATGCGCCCGGCGCAGCTCGCCCTCGGAGACGATATCCATGCCGGCACCCAGGCGGCCCAGGGTCCTGAGCACGGCCTGGTTGGAATTCGCCTTCATGGCGTAGCAGACGAGGGCGTCCGTATCGGCGAAGGCCTCGGCGAAAACCCGGTAATGCCGCTCCAGCGTGGCGGAGGAGTAGCAATAGAACGGGGTTCCGACCTCGTCCGCGAGGCGGCGCAGATCGACGCCCTCCGCGTGGAGGACGCCTTCACGATAGGCAAAGTGATGCATCGAAATGGCCTAAAGCAGCGGATCGAGAATGAAGGGCTTGTTCGGGATCGTGTAGCCCTGGCGCGGCGCGGAGCGGGGCGTGCCGACAGGAGAGGGCAGGGTGGACGCGCCAACCGTGCTCTCCTGCTGCGCCTGGGCCTGCGCCGAGGCGCTCGGCGGCGGCTCGAGCGCGCCACGGCGGCCACAGGCGGAGAGACTCAAGGCAAGAAGACCCGCCACCAGAACTATGCGGGGAAAAGACAGGCTGGACGACATCGAGAGGCTCCGAAACGTGGCCGCACCATAGCGGGAAGCGGTTTCAGATGCGAGAGGCAAAGCTCATGTGCACAGATTAGGTATCGCTCGCCTTTGAAATAAAATTTCAAATTATCGACGATTATATGAACGATGGAACATCTCAGAATAAGTGACGTTACGTTAGATCTTGAAAGAAATAATACATCATTTAGGGCACCTTTCAGGAGGCTCACATTGGGGGCCTAGGAGGAACCAACATGCCAGTTCGTTATGACGAATTTCGTCTCGTAATTCTGGAAGATGGTGAGACAACCTTCACCCTTGCAGAAGCCGATGGTGCGTTCAATGTTCTCGGGAATGATGACGCCAATACGATTACAGGCAATGCATTCGACAACATCCTGAATGGCGGCGGTGGAGCCGATGCCCTGAATGGCGGCGCTGGCAATGACACCTACGTTGTCGATGATGTCGGCGATGTCGTCACCGAGCTGGAAAACGGTGGCATTGACACGGTTCGCTCCAGCGTGACTTTTTCCCTGACGGGAACGGCTGCGTTCGCCGAGAATCTCACCTTGATTGGCATTGCTGCCATTAACGGAACCGGCAACGCCCTTGCCAACACCCTGACGGGGAATGCGGGCGCCAATGTCCTCGACGGTGCAGGCGGCGACGATTTCCTGCTCGGCGGTGCCGATGACGACAATCTATTGGGCGGTGAAGGCAACGACCTGCTCGACGGAGGCACCGGCAACGACGAGATGACGGGCGGCGCTGGTAACGATACCTACGTGGTGGACAGCATCGATGATGAGATTACAGAACTCGCCGGCGGAGGTGTCGACACTGTCAATGCTTCGATCACGTACTCTCTCGCGGCGCAAGCCAACCTTGAGAACGTCGTCCTGACCGGCACCGCAGCAATCAATGCAACCGGTAATGCGGGCAGCAACAGCCTGACCGGCAACGCTGGCATCAACGAGCTTGTCGGCGGCGCGGGCAATGACACGCTTGACGGCGGCGTCGGCGCGGATCGCCTGAATGGAGGCGCCAACGACGATACTTATGTCATCGACAACATTGGTGACGTGATCACCGACAGCGACGGCATCGACACGGTCGTGTCCTTCCTGTCGGACTACACCCTCGCAACCGGACTCGAGAACATGCGGGCCGGCGGTGCGGGAACCGTCAATCTCACGGGCAATGCTGTGGCCAACGTGCTGACGGGCAACAGCGGCGCCAACGTCCTCAACGGCGGTGCTGGGGCCGACAGCATGACGGGCGGCCTCGGCAATGACACCTACATTGTCGACAGCGCGTTCGATGTCGTCACGGAAGCCATTGGCGGTGGCGTTGACACGGTTCGCGTCACCTCCAACTTCTCGCTTGCCGCCAATGCCGAGGTCGAGTTCCTGCTCGCAGGCACCAACTCGGCTCTTCGGCTCGGCGGCTCCGAGTTCGCCAATACGATCGTTGGCGGCAATGGTCGCGACGTGCTTCTCGGGTTTGGCGGCAACGATGTACTCGATGGCGGGCGCGGGCGCGACGACCTGCGTGGTGGCTTGGGCAAGGACTTCTTCAAGATCGATGATCGTCCGACGCGCACCACTGTCGATCGCATTCTCGACTTCAGCGTTCGGGACGACACCGTCATGCTCGACAATGCCATTTTCCGGAAACTCGGGAGAGGCACCGAAGACAGTCCGGGAAAGCTGAGCACCGCGTTTTTCCGCATTGGAGACCGGGCGCTCGACTCGAACGATTATCTCATCTTCAACCGCGCCACGGATGACCTGTTCTACGATGCCGACGGCTCCGGCCAAGGCGCTGCGATCAAGATCGCCGACTTCAACAACGTCAATCTGACAGCGAAGGATTTTCTCATCATCTAATCTGGATGATGGGAGCGAGGTCCTGGCGGTCTTACCGCCAGGACTTTTTTATGGGATGTACGACGCTTACTGCATCGTGAAGCCTAGGAGCGAGCTCAAGCAGGTCTCGGGGCTTGAGGTTCATCGTGAAAGGCGTCACATCCATGCTATGTCGACGACACAACAATCTCCGTCAGCCCGCAGCCGCCTCTGGCTGGCGGGCCTTGCCACCCTCGCTATTGTTGGTGCCGGCGTCGCTTGGTATGGCCTTGTACCCCGCGGCCTCGTAGCCTCCGGCCCGGCCGAGTGCCGGGCTTCACAGGCAACGACTGACCGCCTGAAGCCGCTGGCCAAGGGCGAGGTGGCCGCCGTCGGCGTGAGCAACGCTCCCAAGCCGCCTCCAGTGATCGCCTTCACAGGCCCCGAGGGCCAGGCAATGGGCCTTGCCGACTTCAAGGGCAAGACCATCCTGGTCAATCTCTGGGCGACCTGGTGCGTGCCGTGCCGGGAGGAGATGCCGGCGCTGGACAAGTTGCAGGCAGATCTGGGCGGGCCCGACTTCCAGGTGGTCGCCATCAACGTGGACACCCGCAACCGCGAGAAGCCGAAGGCCTGGCTCAAGGAGAATGGCATCACGAATCTCGCCTACCATGCCGATCCGGAGGGCAAGCTGCTGCAGGTCCTGCAGAAATCGGGCCATGTGGTCGGCCTGCCCACCACCTTCGTGGTCGACGCGGCAGGCTGCGAGATCGCGCTGCTCAAAGGGCCGGCCGAGTGGGCTTCGACCGATGCGCTGGCGTTCATGAAAGCGGCCTTGAACCGTCCTTGAGCGGCGGGAGGGCCGGGCTCAGGCGGCGTAGAGCTGCACCGGAGCCTCGAAGCCCTTCAGCTGGTACTCCCGCCCTTCTCCCCTGACCAGGTCGCGCCCGGCCCGTTCGTAAACATTCCGGGTGACCAGGATCTCGCCCGTTCCGGCCGCGGCCTGCGCGCGGGCGGCGGTGTTCACCACCGGTCCGATGGCGGTCAGGTCACGATGCGCCCGGCCGAACTCCCCGAAGCTGGCGGTCCCTGAGTCGATGCCGATCCCGACTCCGAGTTCACGCCCTTCAAGGCCCCTGTTCTCAGCCAGGAGGGTCTTGCGACGAGCCTCGCAGCGGCGCTGGATCTCGCGGGCCGCCCGCACGGCCTGCTCGGCATGATTGGGCTGCCGGATCGGGAAGTTGAAGATGGCCATGACGGAATCGCCGATGGTCTTGTTGAGAAGGCCGTCGTAGTCCCAGATGGCCTGCGCACATTCGTCGTAGAAGGCATCGAGCAGGGACGAGACCGCGTCGGGCGGGAGCGACTGCGACAGGGCCGTATAGCCCCTGAGGTCGGCAAACAGGATGGAGACGTCGACCGGGATCTTGCGGGCCTTCATGATGCGCGTGAACATGAGCTCGCAGACCGTGCAGGTGTTCGGGTTCATCCGGCTCGGGCGGATGCCGAAGGCGCGAAACGGCACGGAGGCCGGGCCGCGCAGGGGCACGGGAATCCGCAATTGCTGCCAGCAGCCCTTGCAGATTCGGGATTGGGCGGGCGACATTCACAGGTCCCCTTCCAGGTCGTATGGCGTGCGGATCGGCAGGCAGCAGACCTGAATCGCGGCTCGACGCTGCGTGCGGATCAACCTGGACAGCCTACACCCAGGTCGGCCAAGCACCAACAGAGCAGCCAGGGTTAGGTTGGAACGGCCTCGCCGTCGGGGACGCCGATGGTTCCGGAGAAGGCTGGCTTCGACAGGCGCCAGGGCCGGTCCATGGCTCCCTTCGCCTCGCCGCGCTGGAGCCGGCGCGGTGCCCCATCGGCCATGATCTCCTCGATTACCAGGAACCCTAGGGCCTGCAGCATTACGGCCGCCGCCTTGGTGGCCCGGTCGTCGGCCTGCAGGGACAGGGAGCCGGCGGCGTAGACCCGCTCCATGAGGCTCTTAGGGTGATGAACGACTGCCGCGCGCGGCTTGAAGGCGACGACGTTCGTCTCCGGTTCCAGCATGAAAGGCCCCCAAGTTTCGGCCGCCGGCTTGTGTTTTGTTATCGGCGGCTTCGATCAGTCCGAAGCGGCATTGTGCCGGAAACGGGGCCGTTTGAGGAATGCGACATAAGACGCCCCCTGCGCCGGAGGGGAATACGAAAAGAAAAGGCGGGGCACCGGCCCCGCCTTGATCGATTCCAGCAAGCGGCGCGATCAGGCGCTCTGCTGGACCTGGATGCCCTTGTCGGCGAAGAGCTGCTGCAGCTCGCCGGCCTGGAACATCTCGCGGGTGATGTCGCAGCCGCCGACGAACTCGCCCTTCACATAGAGCTGCGGAATGGTCGGCCAGTTGGAATAGTCCTTGATGCCCTGGCGCACGCCCTCATCCTCGAGCACGTTGACGCCCTTGTACGGCACGCCGAGGTAGTTGAGGATCTGGACCACCTGGCCCGAGAACCCGCACATGGGGAATTGCGGCGTGCCCTTCATGAAGAGCACGACGTCGTTGGACTTCACTTCGGTGTCGATCACCTGATGGGCGTCGGTCATGGAATGCTCCTTGGTCCCGGCGGTCAAGGCGCCGGGTTTACGTCTCAATTGTCGGGTGCCAGCGTCGTCAATGCAAGGGCGTGCAGCACGCCGCCCATGCGGCCTTGCAGCGCCGCATAGACCATCTGGTGCTGCTGAACCCGGGATTTGCCCTTGAAGGCCGAGGACGTGACGGTGGCGGCGTAGTGGTCGCCGTCCCCCGCCAGATCCTTGATCTCCACGACCGCATCCGGCAGGGCGGCCCTGATCATGCTCTCGATTTCACGCGCATCCATTGGCATGGATCAAACTCCTTGAAGACCTGCCGGTCACGATTTGCCGGTCATGTAGGCTGGCAGCCAGGATTCGTGAGCCGCCTTCAGCTGCTTCACCGATATGGCCCGTTGCCCTGGCAGAATCAACGCATCGCCCCCGGTCAGCCCGAGCGTGACGGCCGGGATGCCGATGGCTCCGGCCTCGTAGAGGATGTCGGCAGCCACGTCCTCGTCGACGGCGATCAGGTAGCGGGCCTGGTCCTCGCCGAAGAGGAAGGCATGGAGGGGCAGGCCTTCGGGCATGGCCGTGATCTCGGCGCCGACGTCGCCCGCCATGGCCATTTCGGCCAATCCAAGCGCAATGCCGCCGTCCGAGAGGTCATGGACCGTCGTCACCTGTCCGGAGCGGATGAGCTGGCGCACGAACTCGCCGTTGCGCTTTTCCTGCACCAGATCGACCGGCGGCGGAGCGCCGTCCTCACGGCCGCAGACATCGCGCAGATAGAGGGACTGGCCGAGCCAGCCTGCGGTGGCGCCGATGAGGATGATCGCCTCGCCCTCGTTCTTGAAGGCGATGGAGGCGTTGACCGTCACGTCGTCGATCAGGCCGACGCCGCCGATGGCGGGCGTCGGCAGGATGCCCTGGCCGTTGGTCTCGTTGTAGAGGGAGACGTTGCCCGACACGACGGGGAAGTCGAGCGCCTTGCAGGCTTCGCCGATGCCTTTCAGGCAGCCCACGAACTGGCCCATGGATTCGGGCCGCTCGGGGCTGGCGAAGTTCAGGTTGTCGGTAATCGCCAGCGGCAGGCCGCCGACCGCCGTGATGTTGCGCCAGGCCTCCGCCACCGCCTGCTTGCCGCCCTCGAACGGGTCGGCCTCGCAATAGCGCGGCGTCACGTCGGTGGTGAGCGCCAGGCCCTTCGGCCCGTCCTCGACGCGCACGATGGCCGCGTCGCCGCCGGGCGTCTGGACCGTGTTGCCGAGGATCAGGTGATCGTACTGCTCCCAGACCCAGCGCTTGGAGCATTGGTCCGGCGAGCCGACGAGCTTCAGGAGCGCCTCGGCCTCGGACATCGGCGCCTTCACGCTTTCGGCTGAGATGACGGGCTGCCTGGGACTTTCCACCCATGGCCGGTCATAGACCGGGGCCTCGTCGCCCAGTTCCTTGATCGGCAGGTCGGCCTTCACCTCGCCCTCGTGCTTGATGACGAAGCGCAGGGTGTCGGTGGTCTTGCCGATCACCGCGAAGTCGAGGCCCCATTTGTGGAAGATGGCTTCCGCTTGCTTCTCCATGCCGGGCTTCAGCACCATGAGCATGCGCTCCTGGCTCTCGGACAGCATCATCTCATAAGCCGTCATGCCCTCCTCGCGGCAGGGCACCTTGTCGAGGTCGAGCTCGATGCCGAGGTTGCCCTTGGCGCCCATCTCGACCGCGGAGCTGGTCAGCCCCGCCGCGCCCATGTCCTGGATCGCGATGACGGCGCCGGACTTCATCAGTTCGAGGCAGGCCTCCAGCAGGAGCTTCTCGGCGAAGGGGTCGCCCACCTGCACGGTCGGGCGCTTCTCCTCGGACGCATCGTCGAACTCCGCCGAGGCCATGGTGGCGCCGTGGATGCCGTCGCGGCCGGTCTTGGAGCCGAGATAGACGATCGGGTTTCCGACGCCGGTGGCCTTGGCGTACCAGATCTCGTCCGTGCGGGCGAGGCCCACCGCCATGGCGTTGACCAGGATGTTGCCGTTGTAGCGTTTGTCGAAGCCCACAGAGCCGCCGACGGTGGGCACGCCGAAGGAATTGCCGTAGCCGCCGATGCCCGCCACCACGCCTGAGACGAGATGGGCGGTCTTGGGATGATCCGGCTCGCCGAAGCGCAGGAAGTTCAGCGCCGCGATGGGCCGCGCGCCCATGGTGAATACGTCGCGCAGGATGCCGCCGACGCCCGTCGCCGCGCCCTGATAGGGCTCGATGAAGGATGGATGGTTGTGGCTCTCCATCTTGAAGATGCAGGCGAGCCCGTCGCCGATGTCGATCACGCCCGCATTCTCGCCCGGGCCCT
This sequence comes from Microvirga arvi, assembly GCF_016892765.1. GTDB lineage: Bacteria > Pseudomonadota > Alphaproteobacteria > Rhizobiales > Beijerinckiaceae > Microvirga > Microvirga arvi. Next base: position 11,007 of record NZ_JAFEMD010000036.1, on the reverse strand, counting down.
GGATGACCCAGGGGGCGCTGGTGGGCAGGCCGCGCAGGTGAATCTTGGAGGACTTGTACGAGCAGTGCTCGTTCCACATGGCCGAGACGATGCCGAGCTCGGTGATGGTCGGCTCGCGGCCGATCAGCTTCACGAAGCGCTCGTATTCATCGGCTTTGAGCCCGTGCTCCTTGACCAGCTCCGGGGTGATGGCGACGTCGTTGCGGATCATCGGTGTCTTGCCTTCTTTACCCTCTCCTGTTTGGGAGAGGGTCGCTCGCGTCAAGCGAGCGGGGTGAGGGTTGTGAGCGGAAACGATGAAAATCACCGGGACCGCCTTGAGGAGGGATCAGGATCTTCGCGCCTTATCAGGCAGCGTCATGCCCTCACCCCTGCCCCTCTCCCACCCGGGAGAGGGGTCAAGCTGCGCGCGCAAAACTCGACACGAGGCTTTCGAACAGACCGCGTCCGTCGGTGCCGCCCACGAGGTCCTCGATCAGGTTTTCCGGATGGGGCATCATGCCGAGCACGTTGAGCTTGTCCGAATAGATGCCCGCGATGGAGTTCATGGAGCCGTTGCGGTTGGCATCCTGCGTGATGTGGCCCTGCGCATCGGAATAGCGGAAGGCGACCAGCCCTTCGCCTTCGAGCCGCTTCAGGGTCTCCTCGTCCGCCGTGTAGTTGCCCTCGCCGTGGGCGACGCAGACATCGATGGCCTGGCCCTTGGCATAAGCCTTGGTGAAGGCGGTGTCGTTGCGCTCGACCCGCAGGAACTGCCGGTGGCAGATGAATTTGAGGTTGGCATTGCGCATCAGGATGCCGGGAAGAAGCCCCGACTCGCACAGGATCTGGAAGCCGTTGCAGATGCCGAGCACCAAGCCGCCGCGGGCTGCGTGCGCCCGCACCGCGTCCATCACGGTGGCGCGGCCGGCAATCGCCCCGCAGCGCAGGTAGTCGCCATAGGAGAAGCCGCCGGGAAGGACCACGAGGTCGGTGCCCTTCGGCAGCTCGGTCTCGGCATGCCAGACCTTCTCAGCTTGAGAGCCGGCCGATTTCAGCGCCCGCAGCACATCGCCTTCGCGATTGGAGCCGGGGAAGACGATGACGGCAGATTTCATCATTTCATCCTTCTATCGTCATGGCCGGGCTTGTCCTGGCCATCCACGCCTTAAGGCGCGGCAAAAACGTGGATGCCCGGATCAAGTCCGGGCATGACGGTCAGGTCAATTCGACGCGATAATTCTCGATGACGGTGTTCGCTAGCAGCTTCTCGCAGGCGGCCTTGAGGGCAGCCTCGGCCTGGGCCTTGTCAGCAGTCCCGAGCTCGATGTCGAAGACCTTGCCCTGGCGCACGCCGGCAATCCCCTCGACGCCGAGAGACTTGAGGGCGCCTTCGATGGCCTTGCCTTGGGGGTCGAGAACGCCGTTCTTGAGGGTCACGGTGACACGCGCTTTCATGGAGGCCTCGGGCTGTTTTGAAATGTGCCCCACGCCATAAAGGCATTAGGCGGAAGAGACAACGCCTTCAGGAGCCCAATTCACGGGCAGCAACCTGCTTGGCTGTTTCACGCACAGCATCCTGCGTTTCGCCGATCACGAGCACCACCGACAGGGTCTCGCCCTCCCGCTTTCCGAAAGCAGCGCCGTAGGCCGGGGGCTTGCCGCCGTCGGCAGGGGCAAGATCGATGGCGAAACCCGGAAACGGGCTGCCTGTCAGGCGCTCGACGGCGATCCGGGTCTTCACCGGCTTCTCGCGGCCTGCCGGCGAGCGGAGCCCTCGGGCAAGACGCTCCGGATCCTTGAGGAGGGCCTCCGTCACATCCGCATCCTTGCCCGTCATCCGGACCACGCTGACGGCAAGGCCGGGGCTGCATTCGGGTGGGGTGCAGAAGGACAGAGCGATGGGTTCGGCCCGATCCTCCGCCAGCCATTTGCGCAGGGGCAAGGCGTCCCAGGGCGTGCCGGGCGGCACCCCGGCCACGGGCCGGGGGATGTAGCCGCAGCTGCTCAACGAGAGGGCAAGGATCAGGAGGAGAAGGCGGGAACACAACAGGCGGAGAGACATGGCTCTGTTATGCGCGAAACGGGTGGGGAGTGGAATGGTTTCGTGCCCTTATTCCTTCACCCAGACGCACGAAGTGCAGCTTACGCGGCGGCAAGGCACCCCAGGGATTGTTGGGCAAGTCTGTCTGAGGCGAGAGCGTTTCAGAACACAGAGGGTGTCATTCCCGGCGGCCGTAAGTTTGGGAAGGGGATCCGGGATCGCGTGCAGGATGAGGCGCGTGAACCCTCCCCCTGTGCGGGGGAGGGTGGCGAACGAAAGTGAGCCGGGAGAGGGGGCGTGATTGCACGAGCACTGCCCCTCTCCCGACCCTCGCTGACGCGAGGGCCACCCTCTCCCGCTAAAGGGGAGAGGGCAGGGTGTACGTTCTCATTTTGTTCTTGACAATCGTCCTAAGCTGGGCTATATCGTTGGGCATCCCCGCCCTCGAGGGGCGCGCTCGCGAGGCGTCGCAAGAGTGGGGCAGGGAGCGGTCCCGCCGCAGGTCTCGCACGCCTGTGATCGCGGGTGGCCGATCCTGGCTTGATCCAGGTCCGCTGAAACAAACCGCGCGTGACGAGCAGTTCGGCTCTTCCCTTTCACCACACACCATCGAGCCGGGCTGCCCGACGCGCCACCCTCGATCTCCCCGCAAGGCTCGCAGCTTAGGCTGCGGGCCCCAAGGCGCTGGCTCTTTGACACCCGACCATCAGCGTCATCCCGGACGGCGCAGCCGATCCGGGATCGCAAGACCAGGAAAGCGCTATCATCCCGGGGCTGCGCAGCAGAGCCCAGGATCCATAACCACGACCTTCGACCAGTCTGTCACCGTCGGCGGTTCTGGATCCCCGCCTGCGTGGGGATGACAGGGTCGAGGTTCAGGCTCTCTTTCCTGTACCCAATCGCGGATCGGCTCGGCCGTCCGGGATGACGCTCTCGAACGAGGAGCCCTCCTACTCCCTCACCATTCCCGGATGAGGTGGTTTGCGATCGGGAGGGAAGGGCCGTCAAGGCACAACAAAAAGCCCGGCACGAGGGCCGGGCTCAGGACGACAGCATGAAAGCGAAGCCCTACTGCACGAGGCGCGGGCCGCCGGTGACCGGGTTCTCGTTCTCGGACAGAATGCCGAGGCGGCGGGCCACCTCCGTATAGGCCTCGACCAGCCCGCCCATGTCGCGGCGGAACCGGTCCTTGTCGAGCTTGTCCTTGGACTTGATGTCCCATAGGCGGCAGGAATCCGGGGAGATCTCGTCGGCGACGACGATGCGCATCATCTCACCCTCCCAGAGACGGCCTGTCTCGAGCTTGAAGTCGACGAGGCGGATACCGACGCCGAGGAAAAGGCCGGACAGGAAGTCGTTGACACGGATGGCCAGCGCCATGATGTCGTCGAGCTCCTGAGGGGAGGCCCAGCCGAAGGCGGTGATGTGCTCCTCGGAGACGATCGGGTCGTTCAGGGCATCGTTTTTGTAATAGAATTCGATGATCGAGCGCGGAAGCTGGGTGCCCTCCTCGATCCCGAGGCGGGTGGCGAGGGAACCGGCCGCCACGTTTCGCACGACAACCTCGAGCGGAATGATCTCGACTTCGCGAATCAGCTGCTCGCGCATGTTCAGGCGGCGGATGAAGTGGGTCGGGATGCCGATATCGTTCAGATGCTGGAAGAGGTATTCCGAGATCCGGTTGTTCAGCACGCCCTTGCCGTCAATGACTTCATGCTTCTTGGCATTGAAGGCGGTCGCGTCATCCTTGAAGTGCTGAATGAGCGTACCGGGTTCCGGGCCCTCATAGAGGACCTTCGCCTTGCCCTCATAGATGCGACGGCGACGATTCATAGGCGTGTACCGTGGTTTGAGAAAATCCATGTGCCGTGGCTCCTGGGGATGGTCATTTTTTAGATCCGCGGCTGGCGAAGGCGCGGCTTTTTCCGCCGGCGCTCCGCTCCAGGGGCAACCTATCCGATCCCTCAGGCAAGTACAACGCGGGGAGAAGGGTGCATAATTGCAGCCGGGTAAAAGCACCAATCTTAAAGATGGGGAGCGTCTGGCATCGGCGCGAGTGCGCCCTTATATCGCATGAAGACCCGAGCTTTCAGGAGAATGATGAAATGACCGCTTTCGACGACCGGAGAAGCGCCTTCGAGAAGCAGTTCGCCCACGATGAGGATCTGCGCTTCAAGGCGACCGCTCGCCGCAACAAGCTGTTCGGGCTCTGGGTCGCCGAGCGGCTCGGAAAGTCCGGGGAGGATGCCGAGGCCTATGCCAAGAGCGTCGTCCTGGCCGATTTCGAAGAGGCAGGCGATGGGGACGTCCTGCGCAAGGTTCGCCAGGATCTCGAGAGCGCCGGGAAATCGACGGGCGATGCCGAGCTCCAGGCCAAGCTGACCGAGCTGACCGGGCGCGCGATCGAGGCGATCAAGGCGGGCCGTTAGCAGCCTGCCCTATCCGCTCCGTCCCACCTCGAGACCTTCAAGAACCAGCCGAAAGGGCGCCATGCTGACCCATCCATCGTTTCCCGAGCGCCTGAAAGGCGGCAAACCCCTTCTGACGGCCTGGTGCGGCCTGCCGGATCCGTCCGTGGCCGGGATCCTGGCCCGAGAGGATTTCGATGCGGTGGTGTTGGACACGCAGCACGGCTCCATCGATTTTGCCGCCTCCCTCCAGGCCGTTCCGCTGATCGCAGCGGCCGGAAAGCCGGCCCTGGTCCGCATTCCCGTGGGAGACTTCGCCTCCGCCTCGCGTTATCTCGATGCGGGCGCATCCGGCATCATCGCGCCCATGATCAACACCGTCGAGGATGCTCGCCGCCTCGCCGCCTTCACGAAGTTCCCGCCGGTGGGCGAGCGGAGTTGGGGCGCCTATGGGGCGCTGGCCCTCTCGGGGCTCGAGCCGGGCGAGTATCTCCGGACGGCCAACGACCTTGCCGTCTCCTTCGCCATGGTGGAGACGCGGGAGGCGCTTGCCATCATCGACGACATCCTGGCGGTGCCGGGGATCGACGGGGTCTTCATCGGCCCCTCCGACCTGTCGATCGCCCTCGCGGGCGGCAAGGGGCTCGACCCGACCAGCGCCGAGGTCGACAAGGCTCTGGATCACGCGCTCGCCCGGGTGAAGGCTGCCGGCAAGATCGCGGCCATCTATGCGGTCTCGGGCGCGCGGGCGGCAGAGCTCTCCGCCAGGGGCTTTCACATGGTGGCCATCGGCAGCGACATCTCCATGCTGCGCACCGGGGCGCATGCGGCCCTGGCAGCAGCCAGGGCTTAGGCTTTCTCGGGATAGGGGAGGCCGAAGGCCTGAGCCAGAAAGAGGCCGCCCTGCCGAAGGCCCTCCCCATCGATGCCGTGGCCCAGCCCCGCCGAGAGGTGCCACTGGCAGGGGATCTCCGCGGCACCCAGGGCCTCCTTCGAGAAGAAGAACATCTCGACCGGAACCACATCGTCCCGGTCGCCATGGATCAGCAGGATCGGCGGTGCCGTCTGCGTCATGGCCATCAGGCTCTCCGGCCCCTCGCCGTCCTCCAGCACCAGAAGCCCCGAATAGCCGACGATGGCAGCCGGAGGGATCGGCCGGCGCAGGCCCGCATGCAGCGCCATCATGGTGCCCTGGCTGAAGCCCACGAGAGCGAGCTTCGAGGGCGGCACTTCATGATGGGCCAGCTCCTGATCCAGGAAGGCATCGAGACCTGGCCCCGCATAGGTCACGCCGCGCCAGAATTCCCGCGGATCCGTCAGGGTGAGCGGAAACCACTCGCGGCCCATGGGCACGTTGCTGCAGGGATCGGGCGCATGCGGGGCGACGAAGGCGGCATCCGGCAGCCAGTCGCGCCATTGCTCCCCGATTTCGATCAGGTCGTTCCCATCCGCGCCGAGGCCGTGGAGAAGGACCACGAGCTGCTTCGCGACCCCGGATTTCGGCGCGAGGCGCGGACCGGCGATGGTGGCCATGGAGCGTATTCCAATCGTTGGAGTGCTGGTGAATTGCAGAGCGGAACGGCCTGTCCGTCAAGCAGGCGCTCCCTCGCGCGCCTTGAGCACCCGGTAATAGGCCCACAGCACCTTCGCGGCGACGCCCCGCCAGGGCCGCCAGCGCTCGGCCAACGCCGTGAGTGCCTTGGCATCCGGCCTTTGCTCCAGCCCATAGGCGAGGCGGGCCGCTTCCTGCACGGCCAAGTCCCCGCTCGGAAAAGCATCCGGATGCCCCAGGCAGAAGAGCAGGTAGATATCGGCAGTCCAGGGACCGATCCCTTTCACCCGTGTGAGGAGGTCATGAGCCTCGTCGGCTGGAAGGTCATGAAGCTGGTCGAGCGGAAGCCGGCCTTCGAGGATCTCCATGGCAGCATTGCGCAGGGTCCGAACCTTCCCGGCCGAGAGGCCGGCAGCCCGCAGATCCTCGTCGGGCAGCCGCAGAAAGGTCTCCGGGGTCGCAGGTTCGAGGATCGCCCGCAGGCGTCCCCAGATCGCCGCGGCGCTCGCGGTCGAGACCTGCTGGCCCACCACGATCCAGGCCAAGCCTTCGAATCCGGGCGGGCGCTTGCGCAGCTGCGGCGTCACGCCCTCGGCGGCAAGCCGCGCCATGACGGGGTCTGCGTTCTCCAGGGTGGCAAGGCCCCTCTTGAGAACCGCGTCCGTTTCGAGGAGGGTGACCATTCCTTCGCGTTCCTTCCGATCCCCAGGCTCCCGTGACGAAGCCCGTATTCCGATTCGCTCCCAGTCCCAACGGCCGGCTTCATCTGGGGCATGCCTATTCGGCCCTGCTCAACGCCGATTTCGCCCGGCGCTTTGACGGGCGCCTCCTTCTTCGCATCGAGGATATTGATACCACACGCTGCCGTCCCGCGTTCGAGGCGGCGATCTATGAGGACCTCGCCTGGCTTGGGCTTCGATGGGAAGAGCCCGTCCGGCGCCAATCGGAGCATTTTGACGAGTACCGTGCCGCCTTTCGGAGGCTGCAGGGCAGGGGAGCGGTCTATCCGTGCTTCTGCTCCCGCAAGGACATCGCCGCTGCGATTGCCTGCCGGGAGGCGGAGGGCGGTCAGCCCTGGCCGCGCGATCCGGACGGCGCCCCGCTCTATCCCGGCACCTGCCGGCTCCTACCGGCCGGCGAAGCCGAACGGCGCATCGCAGCCGGCGAGCCCCATGCCTGGCGGCTCACCATGGCAGAGCTCCAAACGCTGTGGCCGGGGCCCTACAGCTATGGCAGGTTCGACCGCGACGGCCTTGAGGAGAGGGTGGCCGCAGATCCCTGGCGCTGGGGCGATGCGGCCATCGTGCGCAAGGACACGCCGACGAGCTATCATCTCTCCGTCGTAGTGGACGATGCCCTCCAGGGCGTCACCCATGTGGTCCGCGGCCAGGATCTCGAAGCGGCCACCGATCTCCATGTTCTGCTGCAGACCCTGCTCGGGCTCCCGACGCCCCTCTACCATCACCACGGCCTCGTGCTCGATCCCGAGGGAGACAAGCTGGCCAAGAGCCGCCAGTCGCAATCCTTGGCGGAGCTGCGGGCTGCGGGCGCCGCGCCTCAAGATATCCGGCAGCGCCTGGGTTTTTAGGCTTCAGCCCACACCCAGCACGTAAAGCCAGACGAGGGTGCTGCCCAGGGCCAGAAAGGTCGAGAGCGTCACGGCGCTCGAGGCCAGGGCCACGCCTTCTCCATAGCGCTCGGCGAAGAGATAGGCGTTGATGCCGGAGGGGCAGGAGGCGAACAGCACGGCCACGCCGGCCCAGACCGGCGGCATCTGGAAGACGTAAGTCGCAAGCAGCAGCACCACCAGGGGATGCACCACGAGCTTGAGGAATGAGATCACCGTCGGCAGCTTCCAGCCCATCTGCAGGCCGTAGCGGCGCAGCGCGATGCCCATGGAGATCAGGGCGCAGGGCACGGCCGCACTCGCGAGCAGGTCCATCACCTGCCAGGCTGGCGCCGGCACATAGGAGGCAATCGGCCGGCAGGCCGATCCGGCCAGAATCCCGACCACAATGGGATGGGTCAGGAGGCGGCGCAGGATCATCAGGGGCGAGGCCTGACGCCCCTCGGCCAGGATCGTCGCCAGGGTCATAGTGACGGGCAGGTGGACCGCAATCAGCAGGAAAAGCGGAACGGCCCCCGCGTCGCCATAGGCCTTGAGGATCATCGGGATGCCGACGAAGACCGTATTCGCCTGGCCGGCCGAGAACCCGGCAACGACGCCGGATACACCTTTGATCCCGAAGAAATGCCGGCCGATGCTGGTGGCAAGCAGCCAGACCACGGCCACGCCGGCGAAATAGGAGATCCAGTAGCCCCAGGGCTGGACGGCCGGAATCTCGGCGCGGACAAGGGTGCGGAAGATCAGGCAGGGGAGTGAGAGGGTGAAGACGAATTCCGAGAGCCCTTCGCCGACCCGCTCGGAGACGAAACCCGTCTGGCGCGCGACATAGCCGATGGCGATCAGGCCGAAGACCGGCAGGACGATCGCGAACAGTTCCAGCATTGGGGCTTATCGCAGCTCGGCGCGCTGGGAGAGGCTGGCGGATGCCACGCTGTGGGACATCAACTCATCGACCTGCTCGCGCTGGCGCTTGAACTCCACCAGACCGCGGCCTTCGAGCTCGCGTCCGCGGGGAAGGCGGATCTTCAGCGGATCGACGAAGCTGCCGTTGATGATGACCTCGTAGTGAAGGTGCGGGCCCGTGGAGAGGCCGGAATTGCCGACATAGCCGATGACCTGGCCCTGCTGCACCCTTTTACCGGGGGCGATGCCCTTGGCGAAGCTCGACATATGGGAATAGGCGGTCACATAGCCGTTGGTGTGCTGCAGTTCGACCCGGCGGCCATAGCCTGAATCCCATTCGGACTTGATGATCGTGCCGTTGCCGGCGGCAATGATGGGGGTACCGACCTTGTTGGCCCAATCGACGCCGGTGTGAGGGCGCGAATAGCCCAGGATCGGATGGAAGCGCGAGCCGAAGCCCGACCGCAGAATGCCGTCGGCGATAGGCTTGCGGATCAGGAACTTCTTGAGGGAGCGGCCTGAGTCATCGAAGAAATCGATGGCGCCGTCCTCGCCTTGGTAGCGATAGACGCGGCGCTGCTCTCCACCGACCGTCAGGGAGGCGTAGAGAACTTCGGGCGCCCCGTTCTCGTCATCAGAGCCGAAGAAGACCTCGAAGGAATCGCCTTGCGAGACCCTGCGCTGGAAATCGACGTCGTAGCCGAAGATGCGGACCAGCTCATCCACGGTCTGTCGCGGGAGATCGTTCTTGAGCGCTGTCTCGTACAGGCTCTCGTAAAGGCGCACGCCGCCGCGTGCATCATCGTCTCCCTCTTCCTCGGATTCCTCCGCGACCTGCCGCGTCGAGGGATCCTCCGGAGGGGTGACCGACACGAAGACGCCGCGATCATTGGTGGCTGCGATGCCTTCGATGCCCCGTTCTCCGAATGCGATCACGCGCACGATCTGCCGAGGATCACCCAGGCGAGGCCCCGGGGCGATGAGAATCCGCAGCCGCTGTCCCTCGGTCATCCCCTCCACCTTGATCCGGACCGAGAGGGCGGAGGTGATCGCGACGATCTGCTCGGGCGTCCCCCCATAGCTCCGCAGGACCGTCTCGACGGTTTCTCCCTTCCGGAGAACGACGTCACGCTCCTCGATGAGAGGGGGCATGGCCTTCTTCTCGATCTTGGGGAGATCGGTCACATTCTCCGGCACGACCCGAACCTCGATCGTGCTGAAGGGAGCATCGACCACGCGGGCATAGCCGAGGGCATCCCCCAGGGTTTCAGGCTGCCGCAGCGTCCTGAACAGCATCTGCTGGGCAGGGATCGGCACGGAGGTCCGACGCCCGGCCTCGTTGAAGACCCGGCGCTCCTCCTCCAGGATCGCGAGCACGTCGTTGTCGGTCAGCGAGGGGGCGCTCGCTTCGATGGAGACCTGGCCGAGGTCGCGCCGGAGGACCGAGACATCGGCGTCGGTGACCTCGGGGGCCGGATCGACACGCTCCGCCGTCTCCTCCGCGAACAGGCGCAGGGGGTTGAAGGGCGGAATGTCGGATGCATAGGTGCCGGCGCTCAGGGACAGGTTCGTGGCCACGCGGACGAACTGGCGCACCTTGATCGCCTCGCGCTCGCCGTTGCGGATCGTCATCGGGGCCTTGAAGCTCTGGCGGGCGGAGACCGTGTTCTCCGTCATGTTCAGCCTGTTGGCCTTGCGGGCTATGTTCGTCGCCCGTTCCTCCTCTTTTCCTGAGGCGCTACGGCCGCCGACCGCCGCACGTTCAGGGGGGCGGGCCGATATGGCCGCTCCTTCGAGGGTGATGTAGATCGAGGCCCCGATCAGGGCCGCTCCCGTAACGCCGGTGAGGACGCTGGCACCCAGCCAACGCAGGTTCACCTCCCGCTTGTCGATCTCTGGGGCTGCGCTGCCGCTGCTGTTCAGAGGCGGCTCATGTCCGAGATCGATGCCGGATGACCGATGCGACATGCCCCTGCGGGCACCTTTGGCATGGCTGTCATCGGGAGGGAGGTGACTCATGATCTCTGTCGAGTGTCGATGCGGGTGGGTTGCTGTCACAGACACCAGAGGCCATCTAGCACAAGAGACAGCAACAGCACAGGCCAATAGATAAGCTTGCTTGGGCCGCCAACCCTTCGGGAAAAGGGGCGGCCGCGGCTTTGCTTCCTGCTTTACTGTGTCCGCAGTGAGGCAGGAGCTGAAAAACCTGTGCGGCGGGCCTCCCGACCGAGGGGTGAGCGATGGGGTGATCAACCCGTCAAAAAACTTTCAAAAGCCCGTTGACAGGCCAAAAGGGTTCGGCCTATATACCGGCCATCGACGCCGCTGCTGATGCAGACGGCGCCAAGAACTTCCTCAGAGACCGGGCTGTTGTGCCCGACTTCGGTCGGGAACAAGGTCTGTTCTGCGGAAGTCTCTTTTTCTGTCTCCTTGGTGGGGCAGGTGCTCTTTGACATTGTTGAGAGGAGAAGAGAAGCGTAGGCGGCGGTGTCCT
>NZ_JAFEMD010000035.1 GCF_016892765.1 Microvirga arvi | reverse complement strand
GCATTGGCCAGCGCGCTGAGGCTGACGGAAGCACCGTCCTCGCTGGCAAGCCCCTCCACCGCACCAGACACAACCGGAGCGTCGTTCGTTCCCGTCACGGTGACGGTGATGGTGCGCTCCGCATATCCCTCCCGTCCGTCGGAGAGGCGGATCGTGAAGGTCTCCACCACCGTCTCGTTCGCGGCAAGCCTGTCGATCTTTGCGGAATCGACCGAGTAGGTCCAACGGACCCTGCCCTCGCCGCCGATGCCCGTGGTGTCGGTGAGCACCGTCGACAGCGTGCCAAGCGGCTCGGCGGATCGAGGCACCACGACGACCGCATGGAGGTCGTCCAGATCGGCATCGACGAACGACAGCTCTCCCGATGTCGTGACTGCATCCGTCCCGGTCAGCGGCTCGATCGCGTAACCCGCCGTGTCGCCCGAGGTGAATTCAGGCCGTGCATTCGCGGCAGGAAGTAGCTCCGTCACCGTGACGAGGCCATCCGAGAACTGGACGAACTCGACCTCGTGGACCGTGTCGGTCCCGTCGGGCGCGCCATCGCGGATGTCGATGATGCGGAACGAGTTGCTCTCGAGCCGCTCCACTCGATAGTCGGCGCGTGTCCCGGTCAGCACGATCACGTCATCATGATTGCCGCCCTGCAGCGTGTCGTCGCCCGCACCGCCGTCGAGAGTGTCGGCCCCATCGCCGCCGTCGAGGATGTCGCTTCCGGCATGGCCCGTCAGGCTGTCGTTGCCGCCGAGGCCCAGCAGGATGTTCGGCTCCGCATCGCCCTCCAGGGTGTCGTCGGCGTCCGAGCCGCGGTTGGCCACGCCCGTGTTGCTCTCCGTCGGAATGAAGACTTCGGTGCCGAAGCGCAACTCCTCCACGTTCACGATGTGATCGAAGCCGTCGCTTCCGTTTTCCGGGAAGTTGTCGACGACGTAATAGCCGCCCTGGCCGTCGCGGGTCACCGTGTACTGGCTGCGGGGTCCGGCATAGGCCGCGATGTCGTGGCCCTTGCCGCCATCGATCACGTCGTCGCCGGCCCCGCCCGTGAGCAGGTCGTCACCCTCGCCTCCGTTGAGGATGTCGATGCCGTCGCCGCCTTCCAGGGTGTCCGCCCCGTCACCACCGCTCAGGGTGTCGTTTCCGGCACGGCCGCTGACTAGGTCGTTGTCGGCACCGCCGTCGAGGGACTCGCCACCGTAGTCGCTGCCGGACACCGTGTCGTTTCCGGTGCCGCCGAAACCGATGGATCCGGCTGCCGCCCATAGCTGGTCGTCGCCGTCACCGCCTTCGAGGGTGCCCGAACCGATCAGGGTGTCGTTGCCTTCCTCACCCTGGAGAAGGTTGAGGCCCTGCTCGTCCGTGAGGGTGTCGTTGCCGGCACCGCCCTGCAGCGTGTCATCGCCATGCTCGCCCTGGATCCGGTCGTGCCCGAGGCCGCCCACCAGCAGGTCCTGGTTGTTGCCGCCGGAGATGTTGTCGTCTCCGTCTCCGCCCAGCACCGTGTCGTTGCCGAAGCCGGCCGCGACAGTGTCGTTGCCAAGGCCGCCTTCGATCGAATCGGCCCCGTCACCACTGTCCAGGATGTCGTCACCGTCACCGCCGTCCAGCGTATCGCCCGCGGACCCGCCGCTCAGCACGTCATGGCCGGCGCCGCCCCGCAGCAGGTCGGCGTCGCCACCGCCCTCAAGCCGATCATTGCCGGCATCGCCGTCAAGGATGTCCGCGCCGTCGCCACCCTGCATGATGTCGTCGAGCCCGGTGCCGGCACGGGTGTCGGCCTCCGCCGTTCCGACGATCAAGCTTCCGCCGGCGGCCACCACGTCGCCGTCGATGAACCGCAGGGTCTCGACGCCGACCAGGAGGTCGCTGCCGGTATTACCCCGGTTCGCGATAACGCGCAGTCCGTCCGGCGTTTGCGTAATGGTGTAGTGACCGCGCAGTCCGTTGATGACGACGACATCGTCCCCGATGCCGCCGCTGAGGATGTCGTCGCCGGCTCCGCCCGTGAGCGTGTCGTCGTCGGCGCCGCCGTCGATCAGGCCTGAGCCCGTGAGAACGTCATTGCCGGCGCCGCCGATCATGACGTTGTAGCCGATCAGGTCGGTGATGACGTCATCGCCGGCATCGCCGGACAGCACGTCATCGCCCAGACCGCCGTCGAGGCTGTCATCCCCCTGGCCACCCATGAGGACGTCGGCCCCTTCGTCACCGTAGAGCCGGTCGGCACCGAGGTCGCCCGCGATCACGTCATTGTCGGCGCCGCCATGGATCAGGTCGTCGCCGGTTTCACCGTCCGCATCGCCGCTGATGACATCCTCGCCCGCGCCACCGAGAACCGTGTCCGATCCCTCGCCGCCGACGATCACGTCGTCCCCGACGCCACCGTCGATGAAGTCGGTGTCATCGCCGCCGTGGAGAATGTCGGCCTCGGTTCCACCATGAAGGGTGTCGCTCCCGGCTCCGCCGATGATCAGGTCGGCTCCGGCAAGCCCGTGGAGTTCGTCGTCGCCCTCGCCACCAAGGATGCTGTCGTCGCCCGAGCCGGCATTGGCCAGGCCGTTGTTCGAATGATCCGAGATGATGTCGCCGCCGGCCGTGCCGACGATCGTGATTCCTGGGTTGGCCTTGGCCGTATAATCCGCGTCCGCAAATTCAAGGGTGCGGATGCCGACCAGAATGTCGGTGCCATCCGGCGACCCGGCCCGGTTGTCGGTGACCGTGACGGTGCCGTCGTCATTCTCGACCACCGTGTAGTCATTCCGGTTACCCGAATAGCGCACAACATCGAGGGCATCGCCCCGGATCTTGTCGTTGCCGCCGCCGCCGATGAGAACGTCGGCGCCCGCTCCGCCCATCAGGGTGTCGTCGCCCTCGCCACCGTCAAGCGTGTCGTTGTCGGCCCCGCCATCGAGCCTGTCATTACCGTAGTTGCCATGGATGACGTCATTGCCGGCCCCGCCATCGAGCTGCTGGCTGCCATCCGCCCAGCCCGGTCCCCAGCCTGCAAGCGTGTCATCGCCCGAGCCTCCCATGCCCTGGCCGCCGTCACCGACGAGCAGCGTGTCACTGCCCTCGCCCCCGGAGAGCACGCCCCAACCGGCCAGATGGTCGTTTCCAGCATCGCCGGTGAGTTCGCCCGAACCGTACAGAGCGTCGTCGCCGTCGCCGCCGGCAAGCACGCCGGTGCCGGACAGATTATCGTCACCTGAATCGCCCGCGAGACGGCCGTCACCACTCAGGGTGTCGTTGCCTTCGCCGCCCGACAGCGAGTTCTCGCCTGCGCCAGCGGATATGACATCGTTCCCGTCGCCCCCTTCGATCACGTCATCGCCGCTGCCGCTCGTGATGGTGTCGTGTCCGCCGGCTCCCGTAATGGTGTTGGCTCCTTCGCCGCCGTGCAGAATGTCATCACCCAAGCCGCCATCGACGCTGTCGTTGCCCTCGCCCGCCTGAACGACGTCGTTGCCGTCGCCCGCATCGATGGTGTCGTTGCCGCCATCGCCGACGATCTGGTCGTGGCCGTCAAGCCCGGACAGAAGATCGTCACCGGCGCCGCCGACGACGCTGTCGTCGAAGGCCCCGCCCGTAAGGGCGCCACCCGTGCTGGCAACACCGCTCACGATGCGGCCCGTCTCGGCCTCGGAGAGGACGAAGTCGATGTCCGGGAAGCGCGCGGTCTCGACGCCCGTCAGTGTATCCGTTCCCTCCTCGGACCGGTTCGCAACCGTAATGTATGCGCCGGTCACCGCATCGAAGATGACGGAGTAGTGATCGCGCTGGCCGTCGAGGATCGCGATGTCGGATCCTTCCCCGCCGTCGACCGTATCGTTCTGCTGGCCGCCGCGGATCGTATCGCTGCCGGTTCCGCCGCTCAGGGTGTCATAGCCCCAGCGCCCGTCGATGCTGTCGTTGCCGTCCTGGCCGGCGAGGTTCTGATCGCCGTCATAGACGTGGTACCCATCCCAGCCGACGAGCGTGTCGTCGCCGATCCCGCCGGTGCCGGTGCCGCCGTGCCCGACGTGGAGGGTGTCGTTCCCGTCACCTCCGGACAGGGTGCCGTAACCTGAAATCCGGTCGTGACCTGCATCACCCGACAGGCTTCCGGTGCCGGTGACCGTGTCGTCACCCTCGCCGCCGGACAGCACACCGGTGCCCGACAGATAGTCGGATCCGAGACCGCCCTCGAGCGTGCCGTTGCCGAAGAGGCTGTCATCGCCCGCTTCGCCCTGAAGCAGGTTGGCACCGCTGTGATCGCTCAGGACGTCATGGCCGTCGCCGCCGAGGAGCGTGTCGGCACCGTGCCCGCCCTCAAGGGTGTCATCGTCGGCCTGCCCGAGAAGCCGGTCGCTTCCGTCACCACCATAGAGGTGATCAAGGCCTTCGCCGCCGTCCAGGGTATCCGCCCCGGAATCGCCGTTGAGCACATCATTGCCGGCCTCGCCGGAGATCCGGTCATCGGCATCGTCGCCGGAGAGGCGGTCGTTGCCGCCGCGACCCTGGAGGGTGTCGTTGCCGCTATCACCGACGAGAATGTCGTCGGCTTCGGATCCCGTCAGGGTGAAGCCGGCATTGGGGCTCGGATCCAGGGCCAGCTCGCCGTCATTGAACACCGCAAGCTCGACGCCCACGAGCGTGTCCGTGCCGTCCGGCGTACCGGACCGGGTGTCCGTGACGGTATAGGTGCCATTTTCATTCTTGATGATGGTGTAGTCGGCCTTTGCTCCGGAGAACACGGTCTTGTCGTAGCCGGAGCCACCGTAGATCATGTCGTTCCCGGCACCGCCGGCAAGCGTGTCATCGCCGGAGCCGCCGAGCAGCGTGTCGTCGCCCCAGTAGCCATCAATCGAGTCGGCGCCAGACCCGCCGTCGAGCAGTTCGTTGCCGGACCAGTAATAAGTAGAGATCCGGTCGTCACCGTCGCCGCCGATGCCGACGCCGTCTGCGCCGACGTTCAGGAGGTCGTTGCCGTCGCCGCCCTCAAGCCTGCCCGAGCCGACGAGTTGGTCATCCCCGGCGTCACCCTGAAGGAGACCGGATCCGCTGATCGTGTCGGCGCCCTCGCCACCCTGCAGGGTGCCGTTGCCCGCGATCGTGTCAGTGCCGTCTCCACCGCGCAGGAGGTTGTTGCCGTCGTGGTCCGTGATCACGTCGTTGCCAAGGCCGCCGTCGACGATATCGTCACCTGCGCCGCCCGTGACGGTGTCGCGGCCGTCGCCGGCATCGATGCTGTCGGCGCCAACTTGACCATCGACCTGGTCGTCGCCCTCGCCGCCGGAGATCGTGTCGCCGCCGTCACCACCCGTGAGCACGTCATTCCCAGCATCGCCGGCAATCGTGTCTGATCCCTCACCGCCGTCGACCCGGTCGTGCCCGCTGCCTCCGGCGAGGACGTCGTCGCCTTCCGCGCCCGTGATGCTGTCGTCGAACGCTGTTCCCTCGAGGACATCCGCTCCGGACGTTCCCGTGCTGATCGCACCTGCCAGGGCAACGGAGGGTTCGAAATCGACATCGGTGAACCGCATCACGCTGATGTCGGAGAGACGATCCGTTCCGTCGCCTCCCCGGTTGTGCACGACCAGATAGCCCCCGCTGCCATCGTTGATCACGGAGTAGTGGTCACGGGCTCCTGAGAACGTCGCGACGTCGTATCCGGGCCCGCCGTCGATGGTGTCGTCGCCTGTGCCGCCGGTCAGGGTGTCGTCACCTGTGCCGCCGGCGAGGCTGTCGTGTCCGTCACCGCCGTGAACCGTGTCGCTGTCTGCGCCGCCGAGGAGCACATCCTCGCCGTAGCCGCCATCGATCAGGTCGTTGCCGGTGCCACCATCGAGCGTCTGGTCGCCATCACCCCACCAGCCGGGCAGCCACCCCATGAGTTGGTCATCGCCGGCACCACCGAAACCCGTGCTGCCATAGCGGACGTGGAGCACGTCACTGCCTGCGCCGCCATCGAGCGTGCCCGAACCGATGATGGTGTCGTCCCCACCATCACCTTGGAGCAGACCGGAGCCGTCGATCGTGTCGAGGCCCTCGCCGCCCGACAGCGTGCCTATGCCGCTGAGCCGGTCGTTGCCGGCGTCACCCTGCAGCAGGTTCGAGCCGTCGGCATCGGTCAGGACGTCGTCGCCGGTGCCGCCCAGAAGCGTATCGTCGTGGGCGCCACCGTCGAGCCGGTCGGCATCGTCCCCGCCGATGAGAAGATCGGAGCCGCTGCCGCCGTTGAGGGAATCGTCGCCCTCTCCGCCTTCGAGGGTATCGCCCCCCGAGTTTCCAGCGAGGACGTCGTTGCCGCCGTCACCGGTGATGTGATCCGCACCGAAGCCGCCGCTGAGGTGGTCGAAGCCGGCCTTGCCGCGGATGATGTCGTTGCCGGTGCCGCCGCTGAGCCTGTCATCGGCCTCCGTGCCGTCAATCGTGGCGCCGGGATTGACGCCGACGGCCTCCTCGCTGTCGGTGAAGCGGAGGAGCTCGACGTTCCTCAAGATATCGGTGCCATCCGGTGATCCGGCGCGGTTGTCGACAATGGTCGTGACGCCGTCGACCGTGATGACCGTGTAATCCGCTCTGCGGCCCGAGAGCTCGACGGTATCGTAGCCTGCGCCGCCATCGATGCTGTCGGAGCCCGCCCCGGCCAAGACGGTGTCCTGACCATCGCCGCCCAGCAGCGTGTCATCGCCCGCGCGCCCGTCCAGCGTGTCGTCGCCGGCGCCACCGTCGAGGAGTTCCACCCCCGACTCATAACCAGAATAGGTGCCGGTGAGGGTGTCGTTGCCCTCGCCTCCGAGGCCGGTGCCGTTCAGCACCGAGACCGTGTCGTCGCCGAGGCCTCCGTCCAGCGTCCCGGATCCGGCGAGGGTGTCGTTGCCCGCGTCGCCGGACAATTGACCGGTGCCGGTGACGTAATCATTGCCTTCGCCGCCGGACAGGGTGCCGGATCCGTGGACCTGGTCATCGCCGTCCTCGCCTGCGAGGAAGTTGTCGCCCTCGCCGTCGGATAGATAGTCGTTGTCCGCACCACCAAGCAGCGTGTCGTCACCCGCCTGGCCGTAGAGCCCATCGGCGCCCGCGCCGCCAGTGATCGAGTCGTTGCCCTGGTCGCCGTAGACCGAGTCGTTGCCGTCACCGGCCTCGATGGTGTCGGCACTCAGGGTCCCATAGAGCGCCTCACCATCCACTGTGCCGACGATCAGCCTGCCTTTGCCGTCGGGCGAATAGCTCGGGCTGAAATTGTCCACCGTCAAATCCGCAGGCTGCACGCCCTCCAGGACGAGGACGTCGATCCATCCCTGATCGGTGCCGCTGCCGTCCTGATCGATCTGGAGGATTGTCTTGCCATCCCGGGCCTCAAGCCTCACGTGACCCGTGAGGAACGGATTCGTGCCATAGGCATAACCCTGCACGTAGCTGAGGAGCCCGCTCAGGTCGAGCTGGTCGCCTGAGGCACCTGCCGTGAAGTCGGTGATCACATCCGCCGCAGATCCTGGATACCAGGACACATGGTAGGTGTCCTGACCATCGCCGCCAGAGAGGGTATCGGCGCCGGTACCGTAGGACACATTCCAGAACGTGTCGTTGCCCACGCCACCATCCTGAACGTTCGCGCCCTCATGGTCGTTCAGGGTGTCGTTGCCCTCTCCACCCGAGAGCGTGTCGTTGCCGGACTGGCCATGGAGGCTGTCGTTCCCTTCGCCGCCCAGGACGGAGTCGTGGCCAGATCCCGCATAGACCGTGTCGTCGCCGCTGAATCCGGAGATCGCGTCGGCCGCAACCGTACCCGTGAGATAATCATTAACACCGTCCGCACCATCGATGACGTTGACCTCGCCGGCCGGGGAGTGAGGCGGCACGAAGTTGCCGGCCACCAGATCCTCAACTGTCACGTTCTTTAAAACCAGCAGGTCGACGGGGATCCGCTCCGTGCCGGCACCGTCCCGGTCCGTCTGCAGCACAGCATCGGCGCCACGCTGCTCAAGGCGCAGGTATCCTGTGGTGAACGGATTCTCGCCCCAGACGTAGCCCGTCATGTTGTAGAGCGCGTTCGTCAGGTCGATCCTGTCGCCGGCCGTGCCGGTCGCGAAGTCGGTGATGGTATCGGCCACGTACGTGGCATCGGCCACCCAGTACACCGGGCTCAGGACATAGGTGTCCTGGCCTTCGCCGCCCGTGAGGGTGTCGGCGCCATCGCCATAGGCCACGTTCTGGAAGGTGTCGTTGCCGGCTCCGCCGTCGAGGACATTCGCGCCCTCGTAGTCGTTCAGGGTGTCGTCATCCTCGCCGCCCTGCAGAGTGTCGCCACCCGCTCCGCCATAGAGGCTGTCGCTGCCGAGCCCGCCCTGAACCAGATCGTTGCCGCCGTCGCCAGAGAGATAGTCGGCATCCGCGCCGCCATCCAGCGTGTCGTGGCCGGACTGACCATAAAGCTGATCGGAACCTTCGCCGCCAAGCATCGAGTCATGGCCGGCATCGCCCCAGAGAACGTCGTTGCCGCCAAGCCCGGAGATGGTGTCGTTGCTTGCGGTTCCGGTGAGATTGTCACCGGCGTCATCCGCGCCTTCGATGACCTCGCCCTCACCCGTATGGGAATAGCTCGGCACGAAGTTGTCGGCCGTGAGGTCGCCCGCGACCACGTTTCGCAGAACGAGCACATCGAGCCAGTTTTGATCCGCTCCGGTGCCATCGCGGTCGATCTGCAGCACGGTGTCGCCATCACGCTGCTCAAGACGCAGGTATCCTGTGGTGAACGGATTCTCACCCCAGGCATAGCCCGTCAGGTACTGGAGAGCATAGGTCAGATCGATCCTGTCCCCGCTCGTGCCTGCGGCAAAGTCGGTGATGGTGTCGGCGACCAGATCAGCCGCTCCCCATGAGAGGCTCAGCTGATACGTGTCCTGGCCCTCGCCGCCCGTCAGGGTGTCGGCACCGGTGCCATAGGAGACGTTCTGGAACGTGTCGTTGCCCTCGCCGCCATCCTGGACGTTGGGGCCCTGGTAATCGTTCAGGGTGTCGTCGCCCGCGCCGCCTTCGAGCCTGTCGTCGCCCGCGCCGCCATAGAGGGTGTCGTTTCCAGTGCCGCCCCGGACGAAATCGTTGCCGTTTTCGCCAGTCAGGTAGTCGGCATCCGCGCCACCGTCGAGGGTGTCATTCCCGGATTGGCCATAAAGATAGTCGTTGCCGGCGAGCCCGCTGATGGTGTCGCTGTTCGTGGTTCCCGTCAGGGAATCTCCGCCTTCAGTGCCATCGATGACATCTCCCTCATCAGTGAGGGAGAAGCCGGGCACGAAGTTGTCGGAGGTGAGGCTGCCAACCGTCACATTCTTCAGAATGAGCAGGTCAACCCAATCATTGCCTGTGCCGGCTCCGTCCCTGTCGATCTGCAGCACGGCGTCCGTTCCGCGCTGGTCGAAGCGGAGATAACCGGTGGTGAACGGATTGTCGCTCCAGTTGTAGCTGGACAGGCTGTAGAACGCGTTGCTCAGGTCGATCCGGTCGCCGCCTGCGCCCGGCGTGAAGTCCGTGACAGTGTCGGCCACATAGGTGGACTCAGAAACCCAGTAGTTCGGGCTCAGGTAATAGGTGTCCTGCCCTTCTCCTCCGGTGAGCGTGTCGGCACCGGTGCCGGATGCCACGGATTGGAAGATGTCGTCGCCAGCGCCGCCGTCCTGAACGTTCGTACCGTCAGAATCGCCGAGGATGTCATTGCCATCACCGCCCTGCAGCGTGTCGTCGCCTGCTCCACCGTAGAGAGCATCGTCCCCGGCACCGCCCAGAATGACATCGTTGCCGCTGTCACTGGAAAGGTAATCGTTGTCGGCACCACCATCCAAGGTGTCGTTGCCGGATTGGCCGTAGAGGCTGTCATTGCCCTCGCCGCCCGAGACCGAGTCGTGGCCCGCGTCAGCCCAAACGACGTCGCTGCCGCTCAATCCGCTGATAGTATCGTTGTCGACGGTACCCGTAAGCGAGTCATCGACACCGTCAGCACCATTGATCACTTTGCCGCGTCCGTCGATGGAATAGTTCGGTACGAAGTTGTCGGCAGAGAGATCTCCGGCTGTTATGTTCTTCAGAACCAGCAGATCAACCCAGACCCGCTCGACACCGCCTGCATCGCGGTCCATCTGGAGGACCGCATCCTCGCCCCGCTGCACGACCTGCAGGAAGCCCGTGGTGAACGGATTTTCGCTCCAGGAATAGCCCGTCAGGCTGCCAAGGACGCCATTGAGATCGATCCGGTCGCCGTTCTCACCGGCCGTGAAGTCGGTGATGGTGTCGGCCACATACTGCGCATCGGGGGCCCAGTAATAGGCGTTCAAGACATAGGTGTCCTGGCCCTCGCCGCCGGTGAGCGTGTCGGCGCCACTGCCGTAGGATACGTCCCGGAACGTGTCGTTGCCCGCACCGCCATCCTGGACGTTGACGCCCTCCCAGTCGTCCAGGATGTCGTCACCTTCGCCGCCCTGGAGCGTATCATCGCCGGCGCCACCGTAGGTGGTATCATTGCCTGTGCCACCCTGGACGAGATCATTGCCGTTGTCGCCCGAGAGGTAGTCGGCATTGGCACCGCCATCGAGGATGTCATTGCCGGACTGACCATAGAGAGTGTCGCTGCCGCTCAATCCGCTGATGGTGTCGTTGGCTGCCGTTCCCGTGAAGGAGTCATCCACGCCGTCCTGGCCGATGATGGTTTCACCTTCTTCCGTGAGGGGGAAACCCGGCATGAAATTGTCGACGGTGAGGCTGTCCGCCGTGACGTTCTTCAGAACGAGCAGATCGATCCAGCCGTTGTCCGCGCCGGCGCCGTCCTGATCCATCTGCAGGACGGAATCCGCACCGCGCTGCTCAAAGCGCAGGTAACCTGTGGTGAACGGATTATCGCCCCAGGTATAGCCTGAGAGGTTCGACAGCGTGCTGGTCAGATCGATCCGGTCGCCGCTCGCGCCCGATGCGAAGTCAGTGATCGTGTCGGCGACATACGTACCACCGACCTCCCAGAAGCCGGGGTTCAGATAGTAGATATCCTGACCTTCTCCACCAGTGAGCGTATCGGCGCCGGTGCCGAAGGATACGCCGGAGAACATGTCGTTGCCCGCACCGCCATCAAGGACGTTCGAGCCCTGCACGTCGTTCAGAAAATCATCACCCTCGCCGCCCAGGAGCGTGTCGTTACCTGAACCGCCAGAGATGTTGTCGCTGCCGGCGCCGCCCATGACGGAGTCGTGGCCGCCCGAGCCGTGCAGGTTGTCATTCCCGTCCTGACCGTCGAGGATATCGTTATCAGCGGTTCCGGAATGATAATCCGCGTCGACGGTGCCCGACCAGTTCTCGCCCTCGCCTGTCGGCGAGAAGCTCGGCTCGAAGTTGTCCCTCGTGAATGCATCGACATTGACATTGCTGAAGCGCAGAGCCGTGGTCCAGACGACCTCTTCAACCGCCGTCTCCGACACTTGGAGGATGGAATCCGCACCATCCTGGATCAAGCGCAGGTGGCCGCTCGCAAAGGGGCTTGCGTCGAACGGCAGATCGAAGGGAAGCACGTTGTAGATGCTGACGACGTCGCCACCCGGTCCGGTCTGGAAGTCGGTGATGACGTCCGCGGCATCGCCGCTCGACCAGTTCAGGGAATAGCGGTCCAGACCCTCGCCACCGGACAGGGTATCGGTACCCGAACCCGACGATGATACGTTGTAGAAAGTGTCCGCGCCGGCGCCACCATCCATGACGTTCGTGCCGGAGTAGTCGCTGAGTGTGTCGTCCCCGTCGCCGCCATTCAGTGTGTCGTTGCCGGAGCCGCCTTCGAGATTGTCGTTGCCTTGTCCCCCGATAATGCTGTCATGGCCGCTGCCGCCGAAAAGGAAGTCGTCGCCGCCTGCACCATCAACAGTGTCGTTTTCCGGGGTGCCGAACAGTTCCTCGCCGGACGCGTCGCCGATAATAATTTGACCGGTGCCATCCGGTGAGTATCGGGGATTGAAGTTGTCGGCGGCAAGAGTCGTGCTTTGGACATTCTGAAGCCTAAGCGCGTCTACCCAGTCGTCGCCTAGGGCATCCTGGTTGATTTGCAGGACGGCATCGGCGCCATCCTGAATGATGCGCAGGTGGCCGCTGATGAAGGGGCTGTCGCCTCCGTAGTAGTCGATGAGGTTCCAAAGGTTATCGAGGGAGATCAGGTCGCCGCCGGGTCCGGCCGCGAAGTCGGCGATCACATCGACGGCGGCATCCGGGGTCCAGGAGAAATGATAGGTATCCCGCCCGGCTCCGCCGGTCAGCGTGTCCGCGCCTGTTCCCTCGCCGACCCCGTAGACCGCATCGTCGCCGGCGCCGCCGTCGATGACGTTCGCGCCCTCGCTGTCCTGGAACTCGTCGTTGCCCTCACCGCCCAGCAGGGTGTCATTGCCCATCCAGCCGTTCAGATGGTCATCACCGCCCTTGCCTTCGACAAGGTCATCACCATCGCCAGCGAAAATGAAGTTGGCAGCCTCATCACCACGCAACGTGTCGTTGTAATGGGTGCCGTCGAGGTTCTCGATGTTGAGGTAGACGTCGCCTGCGGCGTCGCCCTGGTTGTTGGAGCCGTCGGAGAGATCCGCCACAACTCCGGACATGGCGGACCAGTACGTGGCCGTATCCTGCGAGGCGCCGCCGTCGAGCGTGTCGGCGCCGCTTCCGCCTTCGAGTTGGTCGTTGCCCGAGCCTCCCAAAAGGACGTCATTGCCGTCGCCGCCAGACAGGTTGTCCCCCTGCCACTCGCGGCGGACCTCAAGCACGTTGACACCGACAATGCCAGTGTTGCCCACGGTCTCGTCGAGCAGGCGCGGATCGTTGCTGGGCACAGGAATGCTGCCGGTGGCGCCCACCCCGTTGTCGTAGCTCACCGAGCCGAAGCTTTCGACGGTCTCATGCCGGACGACGACGTTGAAATCGCCGGTGCCATTGGTATTGCCGATCAGCTGCAACTGGAAGGCATTGCGATTTTCAGGGGTCGTGTAGTCCGATGTGTCGTCCCACGTGATCGTGATCACGTGGTTTTCGGGATCGAGGTGCCACCAGACGCGGCCGGAGCCCGTCGAATTACCGCCAGGAGTAGGCTCGGCGGGTGTGTTCCAGGTCACCCCATCGTATTGATAGGCGGCAATGTAGGGTGCATCCCACGGATAGGACGTCGCAGCGTCGAAGGTGATGAAGCCGTTGGTTGCAACCGCGAAGCTGGTCACGGTGCGACCGAAGAAGTTCAGCCCCTGCGCACCGAACACGCTGGTGAGATCGATGAGTTCCGAGACGTTGTCGTCTCCCTGCGCCAGCATGTTCTCGCCGAACCCGGCCGGGCCACCGAGACCATTGATCAGGGTATTGCCCGCTGTCAGATAGCCTGCGGCGGTCTCGGTGGTCACGAAGGGAGCTTGGACGTCAGCGGCGTCGAGGATGTCATCGCCTTCGCCGCCATCCAGGTAGTTCGCGCCCTCCCGGTCGATGATTGTATCATTGCCGAGGCCTCCCTGCAGATAGTCGGAGCCGCCACCGCCGTCGATGTTATCGTTGCCCTCCTCGCCGAAGAGGTTGTTGGAGAGATCGTCACCGGTGAGCGTGTCAGCGTTCGCAGTGCCGCGGACCTCCTCGATGTTGATCAGCGTGTCGGTGTCGCCGCTGGCACCCGTCGCGATTCCCGTCTGAAGATCGACGGAAACGCCATTGGTGTTGCCGGTGCCGGCATCACGGCGGTAATCGACCTGATCGAAGCCGTCGCCGCCATCGAAGGTGTCGTTGCCGGCAAGACCGCGGAAGCTCTGGAAGCCCGCGCCGCCGATGAAGGTGTCGTCACCGGCCGTACCGCGGACCCGCTCGATCCCGTCGAAGGTGTCGGTGCCGGCAGCGGCGTTGATCCCGCCATTGCCGTCGTTGAAAGTGACCGTTCCGGATCCCTCGACCTCCTGGGAGAAGGTGACGGTGATGCCCTTCGAGGTGATCTCGGCGTTGTAGCCGCGGTGATAGTTCAGGGCATCGACGGCGCGATACCCTTCAGGCGTCAGGCCGGTGCCGCCGCTGACGGTGTCATTTCCAAGACCGCCGATGAACGATTCCTCGCCGGAATCCGTCCCGATGAAACGGTCGTCATGGGCCGTTCCGATCGCGTCCTCGATTGCGATCAGGGTATCGACCTCACCGGTCGCAGGCGCGGTCTCCGACAAGCCGTTCCAGGCCTGGCCCTGGACCAGGTCGATGGTGACGCCGACGGTACGCCCGTCGCGCGAATAATCCACGAGGTCGAAGCCGGCGCCGCCATCAAGGGTGTCGTTGCCGCCCCGCCCGATCAGCGTGTCGTCGCCGGCATCGCCGCGCAGGCGGTTGGCGGCGTCGGTGCCGCCGAGCGTATCGGCGTTCCGGCTGCCGCGCAGCCATTCGATGTTGATGAGCTTGTCCTGGTCGCCATTGGCGCCCTGCGCCGTCACATAGCCGTTCGCGTCGACAACCGACAGGTCCACGACGACGCCGCTGCCGCCGACGGCGGCATCGTTGCGGTAGTCGACCTCGTCATTGCCTGTGCCCCCGTCGAAGGTGTCATTGCCGGCAAAGCCACGGAACCGCTGGAAGCCCTCCGCGCCCTTGAACTGGTCGGCATGAGCCGTGCCGTAGACGGCTTCGATCCCGGAGAAGGTGTCGGTCTCGGAGCCTCCCTCTCCCGTCACCGTGCCGCCGGCCGCGGACGTGAATTCAACCTTGATCCCGGTCGTCCGGGGCTCGGCGTTGTAGATGAGGTAATCGGTGTCGCCGCCGCCATCGATGGTGTCGTTGCCAAGGCCGGCGTAGAAGTCGTTCTGCCGGTTGTCGCCGACAAGCGTGTCGTCGAAGCGGGTGGCGTAGACACCGCTGACGGAATGCAGGATGTCCGTCTCAACGATGCTGCCGGCGTCATCGACGGTATGGACCACACCCGTTGCGTCGGAAGGATCTCCGTTGGCGAGATCAACGCTGATCCCCCGCGTGCGCGCCGGATCGTTCGAGTAATCGGCGTAATCGATGGTGTTGACGCCGTCGCCGTTGCCATTGAAGACATCGTCGCCGAGGCTGCCCACCAGGCGGTCGTCGCCGTAGCCCGCATTGATGACAGAGCCCTCGCCGAGAAGCAGGGAAAAGACATCATTGGGGGTGCCGGTTTCAACAAGCCAGGCGCTCTCGAACACGCTCAGGGGGACGTCCGCAACTTCGGTGAATTCTGCAAGGACGGTTGAGCCGTCGAGAAGAGTGACGCTGTGGATCGCATCGATGGCTCCCGCCGCACCGGCGGTTCCTGTCACCAGCACGGTCCGCATCTGACCATTGCTGGCCAGGAAGGTGTAGGTCTTGCTGGTGGAGGTGGCCTCGCCCTCGCTCACACCCGCGCCGGGGAAGAAATTGAACGGAGAGAAACCAAATGCATTAACGATGTTGAAAATAGCCACGGAAGCCCCCGAATTTTGACACTATTGGTACCTGACGCCCCCGCCTTTATGGATAACCCTTTAGGGGTAGAACTCAGGCCGGCGTGAAATCGTGAAAGACGTGTGATTTTCAGGACACACGGCCCTGGACGAGCGCTTGCGCGGACCTCACCGGACGTGGTGCGCTGGGACGCGCAAAGAGCGGGTGGAACGACGCGCGAAGCATTCGAAGACCGTGAGCGGCCGTGAGCCGGGAAGCCTTCCAGCGGGTATCGGAATGCTCTGCCCCTCGCCTGACGGACGGCGAGAATCTGCGGCGTCGGAAAGGCTGCCTGGCGCATCCCTGCGGCCAGGAGCATGCGCGCCCAACGGACTTTGGGAAATACATGCGGACCAGTCCCACGGCCTGCGCCGCCCGCAACTCGGCCGGCGCCGTTCCCGGCGCGCCGCTGTGAAAGAATGAATTCACGAATGCCCCCGACAGGCCCGGACTGGGAAGCCCACGCCTCAATTGACGGCGTCCATTGCGTCAGGGACCGGAACGGCAGGTGCGGCACCTGCAAACGCCGGAACACCATCCCTGGTACATGTGCGCTCAGATCTTGAAGGTGCGGAGGCGGCACTGCCGCTCCGGAACCCCGGGCTATGCCGGGTGGGTAATCCGGCCGAGCCGAACTTGTTCTATCAATGGAATACTCCGCTTCTCCGCGCAAGAGAAAAGTGGCTCACTGAGCCGTAAGTTTAAGGGAAGCCGGATCAGGGTCTAAACTGGTGCGGGCTCGGGTGTCCCGCCACCATGGGCGCCCGAACGCCCGACTGCCCGGCTCTGACAGGTCCCATCATCCTGGCGACGAAAGCACCCTGGCCCGGTTGCGATTGTGGTAGGAACAACAGGAGCCCTGGATGCCGGCCAAGACAACAAGTCCCATGCGCCTTTCCCGGAAATCTCTTCGCGCGCGTGGGCGCTGGACACCTGGCCTGAGGGATGCCACCTAGGCGTGGGTCTGCCCCCTCGCGTAAGGTTGCCGGCCCTTGCGTCTTAGGTTGCACAATGAGATTCAGACTCTGGCCACGGCAGACCCCGGTCCATGCGCTGCTCAGGATCCTAGTGCTGCTTCTGGCTGTCAATGTCGGCTCCAGCCCGGCGTCGGCCGAACCAGCAGGACCTGAGAGGATCTTCGTCGGCTCGACCGCCGACCACTTCGTCGATCCCACCGGCCGGCTGTCGGTCGATGCGGTCGCCGCCGATGGCTCGCTCTTCGTCCAGGCTAACGGTCGCGCGGCCAACCGCGGTGTGAGCCCAAGCCCCCACGCCGCGCTGTGGCTCCGGCTGACGGTCCCGGTCCTCGGTTCCGCCCCAGGCTGGGTCCTGTCGCTGCACGAATCGCGCATTTCCCGGGCGGTGCTTTTCGTCCCGGACGCCGCGGGATGGCACTCGCTCGAATGGAACCGGAGGGCCGACCATGCCGAGGGTGAGCCTCTCCTGCGATATCCCGCTTTTAATATAGATGGCCCCCAGCTGGCCGGACGGACGGTCTACCTTCGCATCGAGACCACGTCGTCCATGCGCGCCCTGCTTTGGCTGGAGACGGAAAGCGCCTATACGGCAACCTACGGACAGCAGGCCTTGGCCTTCGGCGCCCTTATCGGTGCTCTCGCCGCTCTGTTCGCCTATGTCTTTGCCATCGGCGCGATGCTCAAGGACGGGGCCCTCCTCCGGCTGAGCCTGCTCGTCCTCACTTTCGTGGCCTATGTCGCGGCCGACCGGGCCATTCTCGAAACGGCCCTACTGCCGGGCGCGTTCGACCTCTCCCGGATCGTCTCCCTTGCCAGTTCGCTGCTCGTCTTCGCGGCCTGGCTGTGGTTCGAGGCATGCTACCTGAAGATGCGGGTGCACCGGCCAGGCCTGTACAGGGCCACTCGGGTGGCCGTCGGGCTGATCGCCGGGTGCGCGGCTCTCGTCGTCGTCGAGATGCTGACGAACATACGCGTGATCCGCCTCTACTCCTCCTATATCGGGCTCGCCTCTCTGGCGGCGGGCGTGGTCCTGGCTGTGGTGATGATGCGCCACGAATGGCGGCGGGCCGGAGCCTTCCTCCTGTGCTGGCTTCCTGCAATAGGCGGTGGCATGGCGCGCCTGTCCCTCGACGCCGGAGGCGCGATGGGTCCTGATGCGGCGCTGGTGAACGCGGTCTACTGGGGCGCGGGGCTCTCGCTCCTGATCTTCGGCATCGTCGTCTCCCTTGATCTTCAGGCCCGCGAGCGAGGCCTTCTGCTGGCGACGCAATCGAGTGAGGCGCGCTTCCGCAGTTTCGCCGACAGCGCCTCCGACAGCTTCTGGGAGAGCGACGCGGCAGGGCGGCTGACCTACCTGACGGGGCGGCTCGACAACGAGGAACTGAAGCTTGCGACCGGATCGGATCTCATCGCAGGCCTGCGCAGGCTTGCGCAGCCGCCGGATCAGGACGGCCTCGCCGCCCTGGAGGAGGCGCTGCGCGGGCGTCGCGCCTTCCGTTCGGTCGTGCTGGCCCTGCGCGATCCGTCAGGGGCCACCCGCTATCTTGCCTTCAGCGGAGCTCCCGCTTGCGATCTTGACGGCCGCTACACCGGTCATCGCGGCGTCTTCAGCGACGTGTCACGGGAGGTCCTTTTGCGCGAGCGGCACGTGCAGCAGCAGAAGATGGCGGCGCTCGGCCAGCTCGCAGGAGGTGTCGCCCATGAGATCAACAACCTGCTCCATCCGATCATCAACCTGACCCGGCGGATCCGCGGAGGCCTCGACCCGCGCGACGAACGCCGATACCAGATGGGGATCGTCGAGGATGCCGGGCTGCGCGCCCAGGAAATCGTCGCCAGTATCCTGGCCACAGCGCATCCGGCACCGCAGCAGAGCCCGGTCGCACCCTTAAGAGAGGCTCTCGCGAAGGCCGTTGAAGCGGTGCGCCCAATCATACCCGCGGCTGTCACGCTCGACCTGAGGATGGACCCGGTCGAGGACATCACGGTTCCGACCGGTGAAGTGCTCCAGGTCATGGGCAACCTGGTCAGCAACGCGGTCCACGCTCTGCACGGGTCCGGTCACATCGGGATCTCACTGTCCGCCTCTGGGAAAGAGACAGGGGCCGTGCTATGCGTCGCCGACAACGGCGCGGGCATGGACCCAAAAACACGCCGGCATGCGCTTGAGCCGTTCTTTACGACCAAGGATCCGGGCAGCGGAACAGGCCTCGGCCTGCCGGTGGTGTACGGGATCGTCACGGGGTGGGGCGCATCCATCGACATCCTGTCGGAGCCGGGCCGGGGCACGAAGATCGTCATCACATTTCCGGGAAAGCCAGGAACAGCGACAGGGAAAGCCAGCGGGGATGGACAGCTTGCGACGGGTTTTGATCATCGATGACGTGCTTGGCGTGCGCGAGTCGATCCGCATCGCACTGAATGCGGCCGGGTTTGCGACGACGGTTGCCGAGAACGGCCAGCAGGCTCTGGACATTCTCGCCTGCGGCACTTTCGACGTGGTGGTGACCGACATCTGGATGCCGGGCCTCGACGGGATTTCGCTGATCAAACGGATCAGGAGCGAGCGGCCTGACATGCGGGTCTTTGCCATGACCGGTGGCGGTCCCCGCATGACCATCGAGACGGCGACGTCGTTGGCCGAGATCTGGGGCGCTGAGAGAGTCTACGTGAAGCCGTTTGACGAGGCCCAGCTGATCGCCGCGATTGAGGGGCAGAAGCCCTAATCATCCGTGCCTTCGTCGGCGGGCGCCGCCTGCAGGCGGCGCAGGATGTGTTCCAGGGCGCTCGCAAGGGCAAGCCGCTGCGGCCCGTCGAGTTCCCCGATGGCTTGCGACAGCAGTTTGAAGGGATCTTCGGCCAGCAGGGCGCGCCCGGCCGCCGTCAGCTCGACCTGGCGCGTGCGGCCGCGCTCCCGTCCCTCGACGTTTTCGACATAGCCCTTGGCGATCAGGGTGCGCACGGTTCTCGTCACCGGCCCGACAGCCAGGCCCTGAAAACGGGCCAGCGCGCTCGCCGTCCGCTGGGCGGGCTCAGCCCACGCGAAGTAGCGCAGGGCCGCCCACTGCGCCGGGAACAGGTCCGCCGCAAAGCCGAGCGAGTGCAGTGACCGCGAGGTCTGGTCGAGAAGGCGCGCAAGGGCCGCCGCTGGGATCATGCGTCGTGTTGGCAAGGCGACCTCGGTTTCGGGTGCCGCATCGTTATCCCCGCGGTCCAGGAAAGCCAACAGGGCCACCACGCTCATCCTCCCCTTTTTGGGGCGATGCAAACCAGATCCGGCGGCCAAGGCCGCCGATGCGTCGGGAATCAACATATGGCGATGACGATGAGCCGTGGCGCTGGCCAGCGATCTGAACCGTCTATCATCCCCCCGGCGTCGTGCGGCTCGCGGCGGCGAACAGGCCTGTCAGAAGCGACCCGTCAATGTCCGCAATATCGCGGGCAACCGACAGATCTGACCAGCCTGGTGCTCCCCCGCACCCTCGCCTCCCGTGGATTGCCAGCGTGAGGCCCGGCCCGCGCTCTGCACAGGCCATCCCCTGCGGTCATCGGGCAGCCTCAGTCCGCCGTCGGGACAGTGGCACCCTCCTGTCACCGGTGCTGGCCGATGGCGTCAGAAAACCCAGGAAACACCGTGCCGGTCGGCCTGACCTCGCCCCGGCGCCGGTGCGCGGACGGGGATCAACCTGCCCTTCACGGCGATGGTCGGATCCCTCGGTCCTGTCGTCATGCGGGAACCCGGTTCTCGTGTCCCCGACCGGACCAGCCCCGGATTCGAGCCGCAGTGGAGGCGCTACGGGGCGGGAAGGACTCGCTCCGCTCCTCCAGCACACTTGGGTCCAATCCGCACGAGCCAACGCTCTGCCGATGCTCCGTGCTGGAGGGTACGCCGGCCGCTTTGCGTGAAACGCGCTGGTCGCGCAGCGTCAAAACCGCTCCGGCCGCAATCGCGCGGCTACTCCTCCCGGAAGGCGCGGTTGAGATGGTCAGCCAAAGGCTTGGTCAGGTAGGAGAACACGGTGCGGTCGTGGGTTTGGATGAAGCTTTCCACGGGCATGCCCGGCATCAGACGCACTGCGCCCAGCTTGTCCCGCTCCCCGTCCGCGAACGCGATGCGCACCGGGTAGTATTCAAGCCCGCTGCGTTGATCCGTGACCCGGTCGGCGGCGATCAGGCTCACCCGACCCTTCAGCTCCGGCGTGGTGCGCTGATTGAAGGCCGACAGGCGCAGCATCGTGTCCTGGCCCTGCTGAAGCTGATCGATGTCCTGCGGCGCCACCTTGACCTCGATCGAGAGATCGTCCGATTCCGGAACGACCAACATCAGCGGCTCTCCCGCATTGATCACGCCGCCCACGGTGTGCACCACCGACTGGTGCACCACCCCGTCCTGCGGCGCGCGGATGTCGATCCGCTTCAGCTGGTCGAGGGCCGCCACCTGACGCTCGACGAGCTCGGCTGCCCTTGCCTGCACTTCGCGCAGTTCCTTGGACACCTCGCTCCTGAGGTCCTGGTCGATCTGCAGGACCTGCAGCGTCGTTTCGCTGATCCTCCCCTTGGCCTGCGCCATCTCCGAGATCAGCTGACCGCGCTCGCCTTTCAGGCGCGTCTCCTCGCGCTTGAGCGCGGTCACGCGCGTGATCGGCACCAGGTTCTTCTTCCAGAGCTGCTCCACGCCGGCGAGCTCGTCCTGGATCAGCTGGATCTCGTCGCCCTTGGCGGAGGCCTGGAGCTTGAGGCCGTCGATCTGCTCGCGCAGCTGGGCTACGCGCTCACCGAGCTGGGCCTTCAGCCCGCCGCGCGCCTCCCGCCGGCTGTCGAAGAGCCGCAGTTCCCCGGCCAGCAGACTGCCCAGTTCCGGCTCGGATCGGCGCTGCTGCAGGGTTTCGGGGAACACCAGGGCATCGCGCCCATCCCGCTCGGCTTCCAGCCGCGCCCGGCGGGCCGCCGATTCGTCCAGGCTTTTGCTGACCATGGCGAGATTGGCCTTGGCCACCGTTTCGTCCAGGCGAACCACCACGTCGCCTGTGCGGACCCGGTCGCCGTCCCGCGCCAGGATCTCACCGACGACGCCGCCGGTGGGATGCTGAACCTTCTTGACGTGGCTGTCGACCACCACTGCCCCGGCGGCGACCACGGCCCCGGACAGTTTCGTGAGAGCCGCCCATCCTCCGAGCCCTCCGACCAGGGCGATCGCGGCCGCAAGTCCCAGCCGCGTATGGCGGCGGATCGATTGGCGCGCATTGGGTTTTGCTGACTTGCTCATGAGGCAACTCCTAGACCGGGAGTGACTTTCAAACCGGCGACCGAGGGCATCGCCGCGGCCGTGGTACCGGCCGCACTGGCCGAGGAAGCGCTCTCGGCGCGCCGGCCGGGCCAGCGTGCCGGCTCGCCGGCGGGGGACGCAGGCTGGGCGATGGGGGAGCCGGCGACCGGACGCAGCACCTTGCCCAGGATCTCCTCCTTGGGTCCGAGGCTCTGGACCTTGCCCTCGGCCATCACCAGCACGAGATCGACATTGGCCAGCGCGCTCGGGCGATGCGCGATCACGACAACGATGCCGCCTCGCGCCCGAACGCTCTGGATGGCTGCCGTGAGCGCCTGCTCACCCTCGTGGTCGAGATTCGAGTTCGGCTCGTCCAGGACCACCAGGAAAGGATCGCCGTAAAGCGCCCGGGCCAGGGCGATGCGCTGGCGTTGACCGCCCGACAGCGCCGCGCCCGCGTCGCCGACCTGGGTTTCATAGCCTTCGGGTAAGCGCAGGATCATCTCGTGCACATTGGCTGCCTTGGCGGCCGCCACGACGGCCTCCGCATCGGACTGAGGATCGAACCGGCTGATGTTGTGCGTGACCGTGCCGGCGAACAGCTCCACGTCCTGTGGCAGGTAGCCGATGTAGCGACCGAGCTCCTCCGGACCCCATTGCTCCAGGGCAGCGCCATCGAGGCGCACCTTGCCGCGCCAGGTCGGCCATACCCCGACGATCATGCGCGCGAGCGACGACTTGCCCGAGGCGCTGGGGCCTATGATGCCGAGCCCGCTGCCGGCCTGGAGCTGAAACGCCACGTCCTGGATGGCAAAGCGCTGCGAGCCGGGAGCGCCGGTCCCGGCCTGCTCCACCGACAGGAGCGCCCTCGGGGCCGGCAGCCGCAGCGGCTCCTCGGCGGAAGCCGTCTTGGCCAGCTGATCCTTGAGTCGGCGCCACCCTTGGCGCGCGCTGACGAAGCCTTTCCAGTTGGCAATCGCCAGATCGACTGGAGCCAGCGCCCGCGAGGTCAGGATCGATGAGGCGATCATGATGCCGCCCGTGGCGCGGCCATCAATGACGAGATAGGCGCCGACCGCCAGGACGGCGGATTGAAGCAGCATGCGGAACACCTTGGAGGCGGCACCGAACCCGCCAGCCACATCGGACGCGCGCTGTTGATGGGCGAGATACTGGGCGTTCGCCTCGCCCCAGCGGTTCCCGATCCGTTTGGCCATGCCCATTGCGTGCACCACCTCTGCATTGCGACGGGCCCCCTCGGCGATGCTGTTCCGGGCCACGGCGGCGCCGACGGCCGCCTTCGAGGCGGACCGGGTCAGGATGTCGGTGAGCACGGTGAAGGTCACCAGCAGCGCGGCGCCGCCCACGGCCAGCCAGCCGATCCAGGGGTGGAAGGCAAAGCAGATGACGAGATAAAGCGGCATCCAGGGCAGATCGAACAGGGCGGAGGGGCCGCCTCCGGCCAGGAAGGCCCGGATCTGGTCGAGGTCTCGCAGGGGCTGCTGCCCGTCGCCGTCGACTCGGGTCCTCAAGGGAGCGGCCAGCTGGCTCTGGAACACGGCCTGGCTGAGATCCTCATCGACCGCCGCGCCGACCCGGGCCAGGATGCGGCCCCGGATCATTTCAAAGACACCTTGGAACAGGTAGAGCGCGCCGACGATCAGTGAGAGACCCACAAGAGTCGGGATAGAGCGGCTCGGCAGGACGCGGTCGTAGACCTCCATCATGAAAACCGAGCCGGACAGGTAGAGCACGTTGATGAGACCGCTCAACAGCGCGACCCCGAGAAAGGCGCCACGGCTGGCCGCCAGAATGCTTGGAGGGTGTTTGGGTGTAGGTGGCATCAGGATCTCCTCACAAGGGATGTCCAGGACGGCGATTGTGGGATGTTGAAAGATCGGTTCGCCGGGCGCTATTGGGGGCGGAAGCTCCCGGCGAACCGCCGACGCTGGTTCAGGCTGGGCCTGTCGGGGCACTGACGGCCCGGCTGCGACAAGCGTCGGAAACGATGGCGGGGAAGCAATGCTGCCGCGGCCCGACCCGGCACCGATCGATGACGGCGTCCGCAGGCCGGAAAGCTGGAGAGGTCATACCGCCTTGCGACCTGAAGGGGTCCCAAGTATTGGCCCGGGATGGTCGTGCGGCGTCAGCCGAGCCGGCATGGCGCGCGATCCTGTCACCTGCCCCCCTCCCGCTGCATCTGAAGTGAAGTGTCGTGTCTTGCATAGTCGCCCCCGATCCTGACCCAGCCATGCGGGTCATTGAGATCAAGAGTGGCCGCATCAGCGGATCCGAACTACTGTCCAATGGCCGATGGCGGGCGGCCTGAGGTCTGATCGGAACCGCCAGATGGACGATAGGCGTGTCCGACTTTGGTCCGAGCCTTGAGGCCGCGTCCGGATCGGCAACGAACACCCTGCAAGTCTTACCACCAGACATCTCGGCGCCAGACGGGGCCGAGCCAAGCCTGCCCGGGACTTAGAGCCTCGGACGTGAAAAGTGGATTTGCACTTTTGGGATCCATCCGATTCTCCCTTCCTTGATGAGCGCATCGTACGGAAAACCGGGTCCACTTTTCACTGACGTGGCCCTCCGGGTCCGCACGATGCGCTAGCGATGCGGCATCTCGGACCCGTTCGCCGGAGAGCCGCGCTTGGCAGCCAAGGGTTCATCGGTGCAATAGGATTGGCGCCTGGCGGAGCAATCAACCCAGGACCGCTGCCGATCTGATTCGCGAAGGGCCGCTCTGGCCCTCGGGCGCGAGCCGCTCTCCAGCCCTGCCCCGATGCGGAATGATGTCCTGAGGACTTGGCACCCGGTCAACGGCCCCTTGAGCGGGCCACCCTACCCGTTCGAGCTATGAGGACTGGCGCAGGAGCAGAATTGGCGTCTTGGAAGAGAGTGGAAGGCCATGATGGACCTTGATGCAGCCGTGGGAGTACTCCCGAATCGACAATCTAACGAGCACCGTATACCGCAAAGGTGCAGTTTGAAATACGCCCAAAATGTGTCCCAATAGGATCAGGTTCTTCAAACCGGTGGGATTTTCCTTTGGAGCTCGCACATCCTGAACTCCAGGTTGCCCGAGCAAGCTTAACAAAGGGTTGAACATCCGGGATGCCGAAGAATGACTGTGCCGGACGACTGATGTGAGGCGGGGGCCTTGCCAGCGACTGGCCTGAAGGGGGCTGATGATGGACACCAAGATCCGTGTTGCGGTGATCGACGAGTATCCGCTATTCCGGGAAGGGATGGTCTCCGCGCTTGAGGAGCATACCGACATTGAGGTGGTTGCACGAGGTGAGACCATTCAAGATGCAATTCGGATTGCGAGAGAGTACGAGCCGCATGTGGTCGCGGTTGACGTGGCTCTCCTGGACAGTGCGCTCGCAAGCATCAGCGACATTCTTCTCCAGTACCCTGCGGCAAGCATTCTCGCTGTAGCCATGACAGCCAGCGAGGAGCAGGTCTCGTCCGCCCTCCAACGGGGCGTCCGCGGCTATCTGATGAAGAAAGCCAGCACATACGAGCTGGTGCAAACCGTGCGCGCGCTCAAACGTGGCGAGTATTATGTTTCGCCGAGTGTGGCCGCGAGGCTTCTCATGCGAGCCGACGCGAGTCCAGCCAAGGCGGACTCAAGCCTCAGCCGCGTGGCGGAACTGACCCTTCGGGAAGAGGAGATCCTGTCGATCCTGGTCCAGGGGTGCAGCAACAAGGAAATCGGCAACAAGCTGGCTTTGAGCGAGAAAACTATCAAGCACCACGTCACGAACATCCTCCAGAAGCTTCAGGTCCGCAATCGCGTGGAGGCCGCGCTCCTGGCTGCGGGCCGGATGCCTGCCGGCGTGCATGTTCGGCAGTAGGGGGAGGGGCCGACACGCCAGCGGGAACCCAGTCGCCATCATGGATCATCGGGGCGAGGCACCATGCGTGCGACCGGTCTGAAGAGGCAGCGATGGCCACATTGCAGCCAGCGCATCCGCCTCACGAGCGCATCGGTCGTGGACCACAAGGCACCCATCGGCCAACGCCTGGGGAGGCCTCTGATCGGAGCCGGCGCGCCACCTGCGACATCACAGGATGGGTTTGCTCTCGTTTCGGTGATATGGGCCATCGGCGTGCTGTCCCTGTTGTTCGTGACTTACATTGCCGCAGCCCGGTATCGCGCGATTGAGGCCTTACACCTTGCCGAAAGAGCGCGCGCGGAGATGCTGGCGAGAGCGGGTATCGCCATCGGCCTGCTGGATCTTCTCGCCAAGCCCTCCTCTGCAGCCTCGTCAGGGCGTTTCGGCCGGGACGGCAGGCCCGTGCTTTGCACCCTGGGAGGATCGAGGGTTGCCATCTCCGTCGCGGACGAAGGCGGTAAGATCGATATCAACACTGCTGCTCCGGCGCTCCTGGCCAGGGTCCTGAGCCGGTTGTCGCCGGACGTCCGAACGGGCTCGCTGGTGGTGAAGGGAATCCTGGAGCTTCGGGAGGCGGCTTCGGCAGCGCAGCGGGCACGGGGCATTGCTTCCCCGGATGCCACAGCATTCAGGACGATCCTCGAGTTTGACCAGGTTCCGGGCGTGGACCAGCGCCTGTTTCGAGCCATGATGCCGCTCGTGACGGCCCATTCCGGCAGCCTCGGGTTTGATGCCGAAGTGGCTCCTGTGGCTGTTCTTGCCGCTGTGATGCCCGATGGTGCTTCGGTGTCCCGCAGCGAGGCGGGCGGTCGCCTGCCGCCCTCTTATCTTGCGGCTTCGGCCGGCAAGACCTTTGTGGTCGGCAGCGAGGTGCTGACGGGGCTGGCAGGCCACTACTCGCAGGAGGCCGTCGTGGAGCTGTCCAATGACGTGGCGGACGGGTACACCATTCGTGAGTGGCGCACCGGGTTTCGGCGCGACCTCGCTCAGCCCATCGCCCGTGCTTCGGCATGTTGACCGAAACGCCCTGACAGGGATTTGGCATGACATTCGAGATCGCCCATGTCGCCGCACTTGGTGTTCTTTTCGCCCTGGCACTGTCGGTGACCGTCATCGATATCCGTTTTCTGATCATCCCCGATGTGCTGAATGCGGCGATCTTCGTGACGGGTCTGGCTGCGTCTCTGTTGCTCGGCGTGATCGATCTCAGGTCAGCTTTGGCGGCATCGGCCTTGGCCGCCGCAATGCTCGCCCTTGTCCAGGTGCTGTTCCGCGCCTCGCGCGGCTATGATGGCCTTGGCTGGGGCGATGTTAAGTTCGTAGCCGCCGCGGCGACCTGGACGGGCTTGGAAGGATTCGCGCCCGCCCTCTTGGCGGCGTCTGTTTCGGCCCTTCTCTGCGTTCTGGGGATGCAAGTGATCGCTGGACCTTTCGATCGCCGCCGCCGCATCCCGTTCGGCCCCTTCCTGGCCCTCGGAACCACTGTGGTGGCAGGCTTTCAGCTTCTCGCGGACGGGCCCGTGGCCGAGACCCTGGCTTCGTGGTTGACCGTCCTGCTTTCAGGCCAGGCCTGAGGCCGCTGCCCCCTGCCCTGAAGCACGGACATCGCAAGCAGGATTCTCCTGCACGATCACCCCGATACTTATCCCGTTGAGGCGTCCAAACAGTCCGTCGGGCTGGACTCATGCACCGCACATCACCTGCGCGACTGACATAACCCTCAGGAACCGCGTCCGCATCGGCCATCTTTGGTCACCGCAGGGCGAGGCGTCCAGCACGAACGAGAGGCAGTGGTGCGAGAATTGTTTCCGACAGACGGCATTCTTGCGCGAGCAGTCGGATGACAGCAAGGACGGGCTCGGTCGCTCCCACGACCGTCGGCGCCAAATCGCGAAAACCCTTCCCAGACCCACATCCTGTTGCGTTCCAAAGGTCCCTGGCGGTCATGTCCGGTGAACCTACTCGCGCCTGAGGCGAATGCCACTCAAACTGGTTCATGGATGCCCCGGAGCGAGAGCTTGAATATCCTGGAACGCCTGGCGGAGGCTTGATGCGCTTGCCTCCGGGGCGAGCATGGCGGTCGAGACCCTGGTCTGCGGCGGGGGAGGCCCGATGCCATGTTCCGCCATCAAAGCCAAGGCTATCACCAAAACCCCAAGCACGAACAGAAGACGGCCATACAGAGCGGTGAAGTCTTCACGTTTCATTTCGAACCTGCCGGGTGCCCCTAGGAACAGCCGATGAGGCGGCGCAGCGCCGGAGCGCCGAAGCCCTCAAGTTCCGGAGACGCGGGCGGATCCAACTCCGGGGTCTCAGGAAAACCCGGGTACCCTCGTCGGTCCACGGGCGAAAGTCGGAGGCTGAGGTCTGAACCAGCGTCCTGCGTCCGATCGGCGAGGCAGCCGCGCAAGACCTTGATATCTGATGTGGCGTGCTACGCGGCGAGACGTGATTGATGCAACGGGCGGTCGAGGGACCACTCCTCACGGTGTCACCGTCATCGCCAAGGCTTGAGCCCCATCCGGATGCCACGCGACACCATGGTGATGCTCAACGTCATTGAGAACTGCGCCCGTGAAGCAAGCGCCGGAGCGGACATCTGCTGGATCGGGGCGAAGAACCTGAGCGCTTCCGCCCCGGTCCGCCGGAGCAGGTGCCAGGACCAAAGGTCTAATGGGCGAACACGGGGAACGTCAGATCAAGGGTCTGAAGCCTTGGACCGACCGCCAGGGTTGCATTGAGCGCCACGAGGTCGGGCAAACGGGATGCTTGCGTCCAATGATCCAGCCATTGCGGGGCCTGCCCGTCAGCCGGAGCTCCGAAATAGCGGAACCGGCCTGTGACGACGTGGCCTACCAGCACCTGTTCGCCCTGCCCGGCCGCCGAAGGGCTGGCCGCGCCGACCGGAACCGGCGCGGCCACAAACACAAGGGCGCCCGTCCCTCCGGTGGTGCGGGCGGCGAACGCCACGGTCACAGCCAAGAGCCCCCCGGGTTGGGCATCGCCCGGGCTGAGAGTGAGAAAGGACAGCCGGCTGGCCTGCCCCTCGAAGAGCACCCGGCGGTCTCCGCCGGCCCCGATCTCGTGGACCGCCAGAGCGCGCGAAAGCCAGTCGCTGAGGGCCTGGAGCCCAGTCGACATCTGAGCGATCCGCTCGCGCCCGCGTCCGGCATCCGCCACCCGGCGGCCGAAGGTCAGGGTTGTGCCGACAAGCGCGATGGTCAGCGCGATCAACATCACGCAGAGCAGCGCCTCGGCCAGGACGAAGCCCCCTTGCGCAGAGGCTGTGCGCCGCCCCCTGCTCATGGACGGGTCCCGCGCGCCAGCGCGATCGTGGCCAGGGAGAGCGAGCGTCCGGCCGAGCCCGGGGCCTCGTCCACCGTCACCTCGACCCAGTAGGCATGGATTGAACCCGTCCTGTACATGGCAGCCGAGCGGTAGTTCCGGACCTCGGCCCGCCACAAATAGCCGTTTCCGAACTGCCCCCTGGCGACGCCGGTCCGCAGCGGAAAGTCGATGCCCGCCGCTGCCAGCTTCGCACGAGCCAGTGGTGTCGCCAGCGTCACGAACGCCGCCTGCTGGTCGCTGCGCAGCGCCACCGCCACTGCGGCAAGTCCTGCCGTCAGAAACAGGCTGAGCACCGTGAAGGCGACGAGAAACTCCAAGAGCGTATAGCCGCCCTGGGCCCGGCGCCGGTTGGCGGCGCCTCTCCTAAGGGTGGACAACGACATGACCGGTAGCCCAGATAACCTGAAGGCGCGCCTCCGCATGATCGAGACGGAGGCGCAGCTCACCACCCGTGGACTGTCCGCTCGGGAAGAACCGGATCGTCCCTGGGGGGATGACGCGCCCGGCCCCCGCCGGGATGATTCCCACATCAATGGCCGGATCCAGCGACGAGACGGGAATGGCGGGTGAAGCATAGGTGCGGGGCCCGGGCCGGACCACGAAGTCCATCTCGCGGTTCTGCGCCAGAGCGGCCGCACGGGTCACCCGAAGTGCCGCCGCGAGCCGCGTGACGTCAGCCTTCAAGCGGGCCGGTGCTGGCGGCCTGCGCAGCAAAGGACTTGCAAGAGCGGGGATGAGGCTGAGGATTGCGACGATCACCAGGATCTCGATGAGGGTAAATCCGGCATCGGCGGAGGACCGGCTCATTGAAGAGCCAGATCGTTGAGGGAGAGGATCGCTCCCATCACCGACAGGATAATCGCGGCGATCATGCCGGCGACCAGGATCGTGACGGCCGGGGTGAGGACTGCCAGCATCTGCGCCGCCCGGGTCTGCTCCTGCCGCTCCAGGATGGTGGCGACCCGGGCCAGCATATCCTGAAGGCGTCCGCTCTCCTCTCCGACGGCCACCATCTGTTGAACGACGGCCGGCAGGGCGGCGGACGTGGCGAGAGCGCCCCCAATGGTCGCGCCTGCGCGCACGTCGGTCACGGCCTGTTCGAGCAGTCCACGCATGTGCTCGTTCCTGACCAGCGGACAGGAGGACTGAAGAGCCTGGAGCGGCGGAACACCAGCCTTGATCAAGGTGGCGAGCGTCCGGGTAAACCGCGCCGCCTCCCGCAAACCCGCCATGCCTCCCACGAGCGGCAGGCGAAGGTAAAGCCGGTCGACCGCCACTCTCAGAGACGGACGGCGCCGGACCACGCTCAATGCCAGGGCAACGCAGATCAGGCCGGACAGGAACACGATCAGGATGGATGACGCGTTCTGCCGGACAGCCTCCATGCCCGCGAGCATCCCCGGCAGCGGCATCCCGTTTTCCACAAAGATCGGCGTGACCGCAGGAACGAGAAGGCCGAGGACGATCCCGAGGGAGATGACCGCAAGCACCACCAGCAGCGCCGGATAGGCCAGGGCGGCCCGGATCTTGCGGTGGATCTCGACCCGGCGGTCGAGGAGGTCCGCCAGGTCCTGCAGGGCGCGTCCGAGATCGGCGCTGATGTCGCCGGCCTGCACGATGCGCATGTATTCGGGCCGGAACGTGCGTCCCATTCGGCCCATGACCTCGGCGAGGGAATCTCCCTCAAGAACGCCCTCCAGGAGTTTGAGGGCGATCTCGCGCATGGAACGGTCCTCGGCGGTTGTGGACGCGATGCGCAGGCTGGCATCCAACGGAACGCCGGCTTGAAGAAGCACAGCTAGATCGCGCAAGAACCGGGCAAGTGGCGCATCCGCCGCCGGCTGACCCTGTCCTCCCAAGCGAACCTCGCGGAACAGAAGGTCGCGCAATCCCGGCGAGCGGATAGCATAGGGCGTGATGCCACGGGACCGGACGAGGTCCTGCGCCTGCTGAACGGTGGCGGCTTCCACCTCGCCCTCAAGGATGTTCCCGGCTTGATCGAACGCCTCGAAGCGGAACTTCACCGGCGGCTCCTAGACATCATGGGTCACGCGCAGGACCTCCTCGATGGTGGTCAGCCCGGCCCAGACCTTCGCAAGGCCATCCTCATACATC
The DNA here is from genome assembly GCF_016892765.1 of Microvirga arvi. Lineage (GTDB taxonomy): Bacteria > Pseudomonadota > Alphaproteobacteria > Rhizobiales > Beijerinckiaceae > Microvirga > Microvirga arvi. The sequence goes on along the minus strand of NZ_JAFEMD010000035.1, from coordinate 30,530 downwards.
GAGATGAAGCCTTTGGTGCGCGCGAGGCGCTCGATGTCGGCCGCGGGCGTGCGCTGCAGGATCAGGTTCCGCACGCCGTCATCGACGATGACAATCTCGGCAATCGACAATTGTCCGCGAAAGCCGGTCGACTGGCATTGTTCGCAGCCGACGGGCTGGCGCAGGTCCGGCGCGTCCCGGGACTGGAGCGCTGGCATCTCCTCGCACAAACGTGCCGTCAGATGATCGCTGTCCGCGTGCGGGCGCGAACAGGCCGGGCACAGGCGGCGCACAAGTCGCTGGGCGATGATGCCGCGCAAGGTCGAGCCCAGCAGGAAATGCTCGATCCCCATGTCGATGAGACGGGTGACGGTTTCAGACGCGCTGTTCGTGTGCAGGGTCGAGAGCACGAGATGGCCTGTCAGCGAGGCCTGGACGGCGATCCGGGCGGTTTCCGTATCGCGGATCTCGCCGATCAGGATCATGTCGGGATGATGGCGCAGGATGGCCCGCAGGCAGGTTGGAAAATCGAGGTCAATCGCCGGCTGAACCTGAACCTGGCTGATGCCCTGCAGCTGGTACTCGATCGGATCCTCGACGGTGAAGATCTTCACCGTCGGCTGATTGACGTGCTTGAGCATCGTGTACAGCGTCGTCGTCTTGCCGCTGCCGGTCGGCCCGGTGACAAGGATAATGCCGTTCGGCTGCTCCGTCAGCCGCTGGAGCAGCGTGATCTGGTCATCGTCGAAGCCGAGGGCCGGGAACTCGAGCCTGACCCGGCTGCGGTCGAGCACGCGCAGCGTGACGGTTTCCCCATCAGCCGTCGGGATTGTCGCCACCCGGAAGTCGATATCGGTGCCGCGGATGGCGAGCTTGACGCGGCCGTCCTGGGGCAGGCGGCGCTCGGCGATGTCGAGCCGCGCCAGGATCTTGATGCGTGAGATGACGGCGGCGCGCTGGCGTGCCGGCACCTCATGGACCACCCGCAGCAGGCCGTCGACCCTGAAGCGCACGCTCAAGGCTCCCACCGTAGGCTCGATGTAAATATCGGAGGCGCGGGCATCCACCGCGTCGGCGATGATCTGGTTGACGAGCCGGATCACGGGCGCCTCGCTGGCGCTGTCGCGCAGCCGCTGCAGGTCGTGTTCGCTCGGGTCCTCGCTGCCCTGGGACGGCGGCCCTTCAGCCGCCCCCCCACCAGCCTCGCGGTAGAGCGCCTCGGCGGCGCGCTCGAAATCGGCCGGCGTGATGATCTCATGGCGGATGGCATGGTCGGTGACGAACCGCACCGCATCGAGCGGCACCTGATCAAGCGGGTCGACAACCGCGAGGGTCAGCCCCGCCTCATCGAGACGCACCGGCAGGATCCGGTTTTGCAACACGAAGGATGCCGGCAGCTTGTCAGCGAGCAGCCGCTGCAGCGGCTCTCCCCCCGGGGTATGGAGAGGCAGGTTCAGGTAGTGTCCGAGACTGATCGCGAGATCGCCCTCGGACAACAGCCCGAGCTTGGTCAAAACCTGGTCGAAGCGCTCCCCCGTGGTGGATGCGGCCCGCTGCGCCCGCTCGATGGAAGCCCGATCCAGGAGCCCGGACGACAGCAGAAACGTGCCGAAGGCCTCCCGGAAGGAGCTTGCATGGGGATCGGGAGCATTGGCTTTTACTCGAACCTGCTGTGTCATCGCCTTGTCCTTGCGACACCCTCCCCCGGGCCAAGGCCTTGAGCCGGCTGCCTATTCCAGCACGCGCTTGACGTTGTTGATGAGGCGGCGGCCAGGATCGCGTGTTGGTGCGAAACTCTCAACTTTGCGCCGATACTCTTCAGTCACCGCCCGCGCCTCGTTTAGATCGCGCACGACCCGCGGCGTGAGAATGATGACGAGTTCGGTTTTCTCGATGATATTGTCCTTGTGCTGGAAGGCTTTCCCGAAGATCGGGATGTCGCCCAGAACCGGCACCTGGGTGGCGACGTCGGTGGCTCTGTCATGGATCAGGCCGCCGAGGGTGATGCCTTCGCCATCATTGACCACCACGCTGGTCTTCACCCGACGCTGCCCGAAAGACGGCGAGTCGATGCCCGACGTGGTGTTTCTTTGCACGGTGGACACTTCCTGCTCGATGTCGAGCAGGACACGCCCCGATTCATTGATCCGCGGCGTTATGTTGAGAATGACGCCCGTATCCTTGTAGGACACAGAGTTCACCACAGGCGCGCCAGGGGTCACGACGCTCACCGCCGACTGCGTGATGACCGGAACCTGGTCGCCGATCTGCAGGGTCGCGGTTTTCTTATCGAGCACCATCAGGCTCGGTGAGGCGAGAACTCTCACGTTCCCGATCTGATTGAGCGCGTTCAGCGTGATCTGACCGCCAGCCGCCTTGGCGAGGAACGAGAAGCCCGGATGTGCGGCCCCGATGGCACCGGAAATCAGATCGGTGAAGGAGCCGGACCGGGAGCCGGACTTATTCTGGAGGAACCAGCGCACGCCGAACTTGAGGTCGTCGCTGAGGGTCACCTCCGCGATGGTGGCTTCGATCAGCACCTGATTGGGGATGATGTCCAGATTGGCGATGATCCGCTCGATCCGCTTGTAATCGGCGTGGCTTGCGAGAATCAGAAGAGCGTTCTGGGCGGGATCTGCAACGACTTTGATCCGGCCTCCTCCTGGACCACCGGCGCCGAAAGCCGCGCTGTCGCCGGCTGCCCCCAACGGCACGTTTGTGAAGGGCTCAAAGGATCTCGGGGGCCCGCCGCTGGCTGAGATCAGCGCGAACCGATCAGGCGGTGCAACGCCCGTCTCTGCCTGGGAGCTTTCTGCGCTCGCCGTTCGGACAGGCGCACGTTGGACAGCCTGCATGGGCTGCACGCCCTGCTCGGCGTCGCCGTTACCGGCGAAGATCGAGTTAAGGACCTCGACCAGTTCCTTGGCCTGGCGGTTGCGCAGCACATAGGTGTAGAATTGCCGCTCCGGCCCCACGGCCTGTTCGTCAAGCCGGCGCACCCAGATCTGTGCCTCCTGGAGATATTGTGGCTGTTTGGAGACCACCAGCATCGATTTGAGCCGTGCGTTCGGGATGAATTGCACCATGCCTTGCATCGGGCTGTCGGCCCCCACTCCGAACATCTTGTTGAGATCCTCGACGATCGCGTCGGGCTCCACTCCCCGCATGGGGACGACCGCGAACGACATGCCCTTCATGACGTTTACATCGAAGACGGAAATCGTCTCCTCCATCGTGGCGATCTCCTGGGCCGTTCCGGACAGGAGCAGGCCGTTGCGGGAGCCGTCGACACGGGCCACGCCCCCATAAGGAGCGATCGGCTCGAGGATGCGCTGCATCTCCGTGGCCGCGACATAGCGGAGGGGCACGACACGCGTCACATTTCCGATGGCCTGCGCCCCCATGCCCGTACCCGATCCCATGGCGGCCTGATCGGCGGTGACGATGCGGTACACGTTGCCGTTCTTCACCACGGCAGCGCCAATCGTCCTTAAGGAGGATTCGAACAGTTCGGCGATGCCCGCCCGATCGACCGGCTTCGTGGTTTGAAGGGTGATCCGGCTGTCGATCTTCGGATCGACCGTGTAGTTGACGCCGAAGACGTCGCCCAGCACCGCAGAAGCTCCTTCGGTGACCGAGGCATCAACCAGATTGAGGGTATAGCTGCCTCCCTCGTCGGATCGTCCGGTCCTCAGCGAGGCATGTGCAGCCCTGGGCTCGCCAGTAAAAAGTCCGGTGCCGAGTTGGGATCGGCTCTGCTCCGCCGGGGCCGGGCCGGTCGGATCCGACAGCATGGCGTAGAGACCGAACGGCCGATACTTGCCATCATCGGCCGCGGGACGAAGGGGAGAACCGGAGCCTCTCATCGGCTCGGCGGACTGGCACGCGACCAGCGAGATTGCGGTCACAACCGCCACAACGGCGGGGAAGTCGCGCCGGACCCTAGCGCGCAGGACTGCACAGGCCTGAAAAAATTGCACGAACGTTGCCCCTACAAAACTAATTCTTATGAATTCTTCCGCTGTTCTGAATTCCTTTCAGAGTAAGTCTTTCAGAGTTTTCATGGTCAAACAATAGCCCTTTAGAGATGTTACGAGTGTCTCAGTTTTCATCCTTAACCTGAGGCAAGCGCGCCACAGGGCCTGCCCATGGGTCACCGGAGGCTCCGCCACGTCCGCGGCGACATCGCCACGGACCGCCCCCCCTGCTCCAGGACAATCTCGTCAGCCTGGATTGACAGGATGGTCCAGCCCTCCTGGGTCGTGTCGCCCAGGCTCAACCACTGTCCCGGCTCGCGCGACTGCCGCCGAAGCAGGATCTTTCGGGTTTCCGCGAAAACCATCACACCATCGACAAGGTACGATGGCGGCGCGGGAGGGGCCGGCGGAGCTGCAGGCTCCGGCGCCTCCGGTTCGGGGGCCGGCTCAATCTCCTCGCGCGGCCTGCGGGTCGCCGAGAACAGAGGCCGGGCGATCAGGGCCTCCGGTGTGAACGCCGGCGTGCGTTCTGCGTGAAGGGCAGGCAGGATCATCGACACCTCAAGCGGGGCGGCCGGGCGCGGGCGGCCGGCCGGAGGGGGAGCCATTACCCCTCCCCATGCGACGTGAATCGATCCGCCAGCCAAAGCAACCATCGCGCACAGTGCGACAGCGCCCCGCCAGGACGTGCGTGTTCCCGCTAACCCTCCGTCCATCGTGCGACCCCATAAACCTCGATCATGACCGTCAGCGCATCCTCGCCCTCGTCTGGGTTCGGGGACAGGCTGGCCTGATCGATGAACAGCAGCGCGGCTCCGTCCTCGAGCCCGGCCAGAAATCCGGCGGCGGGCTTTGTCGGTGCGGTGAATTCGAGGCGGGCCCCCACAAGCCGTCGGGCATTCCATTCCCGAGGCGCCAGCGGCGTGGCCGAACTCAGGCTGATGGCCTGCTCCTGCGCCGCGAGCCGGAGCCGATTAAGGAGATCGGCATTCTGCATCCCCTCGCTATCGCCCTGGATGTAGCGGCTGGCCACCGATTCGATCTGCTCGGGGGTCAGTGCAGCCACAGCCTCGTTTCTGGACAAGGCCGAGCGTGCCCTCTCCAGAGCAACGGCGCCTTGCTCCATGCTGTGCCGCTGTTCCTGCAGGACGCCGATACTCGGCACAATCACCGCAAGGCAGAGGAGCAGCGCCACAACCCCGTGTGCTGCCAAGAAGGCCGCGGGGCGCACCCAGGATCGAGACGGAGTCGACATGCTACCCACCCTCCGCCATCGGAAACCGCCGCTTGCGGATCAGGGCCCGGAGCGTGAAGTGCTCCTTGCCTTGATCGCGATCAAACACGATCGGTCCCGTCAAGGAGACCGCATGCAAATGCTGTGAGCTCTCAAGCCGCTGGATCAGGTCCGACGTCGAGGCTGACAATCCTTCGGCATGAAGCTCGCCGCCCCTGACCTCAAACGCTGTGAGGTAGCTCGTGTCAGGCAGCAGCCGGGCGAGCTCGTCCCAGATCACCACCATGCCCGGGACGGTCCCGATCTCTGCCAATCGCTCAAGATCGCCTGCCAGACTGTAGACTGCCTTGAGCCTCTCCGTGGATGCGCGGGCCTGCTCGCTCACGCTGATAACCTGCGCTTCCAGGTCCGACAGAAGAAGTTTTTGCTGCCAAGCCTGCGCGCCGAAGCCCGCAAGGGGAGCGAGGAGCGCGACAAGGCCAAGGAGACCACCGCCCCGCCGAATCCAGTTTTTCGAACCAACAGCACTCTCTCCATAGGGCACCGTGACGGGCGGCAAACCGGGTCCGGCAGGCGCCTGAAGTGCTTGGATGTCTGAGGAATGCAGGGACAGCCGTGCCAAACCGTCCTCCACCTGCCGCCTCGGTACGGCAAGGTAGACCAATTCAAGTTTGCCCGGCGCGGCTGTGCGGACCTCGGAACCCAGCACAAGATCCTCAAGCGGCATCGGCATCTTGCGCCGGAGATGATCCCGAATGATGTCGCCGGCTTGCGAACGAGCCTGATGTGGCACGATGAGGGCTCCCGTGACGGCCTGCGCGCAGGACAGGACCGTGACCACCTTCTTATCATGAAGGCGCGATTGGGCCTTCTGAGCAGCAAGGCTCAGGCGTTCGCGGCTCCACGTCGACAGCGAGCAGCAATCAAGGGCGACGTCCTCACCTTCCGGCAGTCTCAGCGCGACCGTCACCAGGTCCTTGTCCGTGCGGATCACCAGGCGGGCAGAGTGGCGTGAGGCGGAGGAGCCGAGCGGAATCTTATCGCTGAGCGCCCTCCACTCCTGCAGCCACAGGGCTGCGAGGCTTCCGGCACCGACCGCGATCTGGCGAGCGCCACTCATCAGTAGGAGCCCCCCTGTCCACTTCCCTGGGGTCGGGCCGATGACAGGCGTTTGGGCGCACGTCCGTCGTCCCGGTCAGGAGTTCCCTCCATGTTGATGACGTAGCTACGGCCGCGATCCTTACTGGAGTAGCGGTAAGGCCGTCCCCACGGATCCGTCGGCACGGAGGTGCCCTTCAGATAGGGCCCCCTCCAGGTGGGCAGGGATGGCGGGGCCGTGAGCAGGGCCTGAAGCCCCTCGGGCTCGAGCGGGTATCGGCCATTGTCGATGAAGAACAGCTCCGTGGCATTGGAGAGGGTCTCGACCTGGATCCGCGCCATCTTCTCCTTCGAATCCGTGAGGTAGCCGAGAACGCGCGGGCCGACCAAGGCCATGATCAAGCCCATGATGCTCAAGACGACGATGACCTCGACGAGCGTGAACCCCGCCTGGGCCGATCGTCTCCGGCCGTATTGGTCCCCGGCACGCCCGGCGCGACCAATGCTGCCGACCTGGTGCGGTCTGCAACGAAGGAAGCGCAAGGTGGTCTGCTTCAGGTTGCGCATCATTGCCTCTCTGGTGCTCTACTGGGCCAGCAATCGCTTTGCCACGGCGCCCACGGTTTCTGTTGCCGTATAGTTCACCGGCCTTGCCAGCAGGCCGTAGCGGTCCATGAAGAACAGTTGCGACAGGTGCTTCTTGCCTTCCTCTCCGGCCTGCGCCTTATTGAGAGGAGCGGCAAACGCGGCCGCCACGGCGGCAACCTGATCGTGCGACCCCGTGAGGCCGATGATCCGGCTGTCGAACGCTTCAAGATATGTCTTAAGTTGCTGCGGCGTGTCGTTCTCCGGATCGATGGTTACGAACAGCACGGGCAGGCGATCACCTTGCGGGCCCAGCCCGCTCAGGAGAACCGAAACCTCGAACAGTGACGTGGGGCAGACATCATCGCAATTGGTGTAGCCGAACAGCACGACGAAGGGCTTGCCGCGCACATCGGAGCGCGTGACCGACCGGCCGTCATGGGCGATCAGCTTGAACAGGGGATCCAGAACGACACCGACCGGAGGCTGATCGTGACCGGCGGAGCCGGCCTGCGTCTCATGAGGGATCAGCATGCCAAGCGCCAGCATTACGGCGGCGCGGCAGATCCAGGGGCCTAATCCACGCTTCCTCATGGCGAAGTGCTCCGACGTTTCATGTGCAGGCCAATCGTCAAAGCCATCCGCTCAGGCGCAAGGGTGTGATCGAAGAACGCGCGCGTCACCCCTTCAGGATCCACGAGGTAGAAGTAGGTGGTATGGTTGATCCGCGGGCCGGTTTCCTTGCTGCTGTAATTGGCCATGGCGTATTCGCGGCGGATCTTGAAATCCCTGACGGTTGCGAACGTTTGCGCCCTGGTGCCGGTCAGGCCGACAAGTCTGGGATGAAAATTGCTGACGAATTGCGCGAGACCGGTGGTGTCGGGCTCCTCCATCGAGACGTCGACGAAGAGCGGTTGCACCCGGTCGGCCTCCTCGCCAAGCGTGTCCAAGGCCGCCTCCATGTTAACAAGCCCGGTGGGGCAGGCTTCCCGGCATCCGGCGAACCCGAAGAAGATGAGGAGCCACTTTCCCTTGTAGGATGCGTTCGTGACGGTCTGACCGTGATGGTCCATCAGCTCGAACGGACGTCCGAGCGTCTCGGGCGGCGGCGGCGCCTTGAAATAGACCTGCGGCGAGGCTTCCATCGCACCGACCGCGGCGTGATGGTGGCCCTCATGGGCGGAGGCTGGCGTCAGCAGGCCGAGAAGGACGGTCAGCGCAAGCGCCGCTCCAGTCCTGGAGAATGTGGGAGCCGGCACCAGCTGCCCTGGATGTGAGTTTTGAGACATGATAAGACTCAGATCGTGATGGTGGTGAAGGCACGGCCTTCATACATCTTGTCGCCGGCGTTATGGACCTTGCGGGTGATCCAATGCTGGAACTCGAAATGGACCTTGTGCGTGTAACCTGTCTTCGTCCGATTGGCGGGCGAAGCGGTGTCGATCAGGATGTCGTAGCGCTGGGCGGTCGCTAGGGTGAACGGCGTTCCCGGCGCAATAGTGAGCCATTTATTCCACGGCTTGTTGAGGGCGTGGCCGTCGACCGAGATCACCTGCACCTCCAGACCTTCGAACATCATCTGCAGAACCGAGTAGCTCGCATTCAGCAGGCGGATCAGGATCTTTTGGCCTGACTTAGCAACGACCTTCTGCTTGTCGACGAGCGTGTTCGGCCGCATGGGCGTGCCGCTGATCAGGAAGTACTTGGGTTCGAAGATATTGAGACCAGCATCGTCACCGCATAGGCCGACGTCGTGATCAAGATTTGTGATCTGGTGCCAGCGTGGGTCCATGTCGTCGAGCACCCAGAACTTCTCGACATCGTAGAACGGTCCGCCGGCATAGGCCGGAACCCGGCCGTTCTCCGGCTTCGGGTCGACGATCAGGAGTCCATAGAGACCCATCTCGAAATGCGTCACCGTGTTCTTGTGGCAGTGATAGAAAAAAGTGCCGGCGTGACGGGTCTGGTACTGGTAGACGTAATCATCCTTCACCTCGAAGGACACATGGCCCACACCATCATTGAAGGTGGTGGGCTCGATGCCATGATGGTGGATCGTGTGCGTTCCCTTGCTGGACTGGAGTTTGACATGTACGAGGTCGCCCTCCTGCACCCGGATCAGCGGTGACGGAAAAATCTCGCGGCCTGGCGCCTTCAACGGGTCTTCAAACGCCCAGCACCGGACCTTCTTGCCATCAGGCATGGTGATATCGACGTTGTGAACCGCGCGCACGAAGTAGGCGTTGGCGGTCGTCCAGTCAGGGGTGTTGGGATTGCCGTCAAAAGTGTCGCAACCAAAATTCCCGAACGACTCTTTGGCTTTGACGCCAGTCCTGGTGAAATCGACGCTGCCACCGTTGAAATCACCGGGGCCGGGGACCGCGGTCGAATTGGGGCCTAAGGGCGGCATGGTCTGGGCGGCGGCTCCCCCAGCCGCGAGGGTGCCGCCAAAGGCTGTCGCGGTGCCTATTGTGTTCGTTGCGCTTGTCATCGTATTAACCCTGAACAGCTGGAATGAAGTCCGTTGGAGATGATTATCCCGTTGCCTTGGCGCGGCCGCCGAGGCCGCCAAGGACCTCCCAGTGGCAGACCATGCCCTGCGGATAGTTGCCGCCGGCTGCGGTCTGCGACATCTCCGTGTGGCAGTGCATCACGTAACGGAGCGGAAACGGCTCTTGGGCCTGCTTGTTCACCATGCGCTGGAACTGGCTGCCGGTCGGGCCTGACACGGGAATCTGATACGGAATGTCCGGCGGGATCTCGAAGGGAAGCAGAAGATCGCGTCTCTGCATCGGCCACATGGCCGTCGTATCAACCTCGAAGATGTTATCGGGGACGATAATCTGGCCGTAGGTCGTCGATTTCGGATTGAGATCCACACGGGCCAGTTCCATCAGGTGGTTGCCGTGGAAGTGGTTAGCGTGGTGGGCCAGACCAACATTGACGATGCGGAACAGGGTCGGCTCGCCGATGTAGTTCTTCGCAATCACGGGCAGTTGCCCGTCGTAGTCGGCATGCAGGTCGTATCCGCTGCGGTTGTTGATCGTGAAGTAACGGGGCACGAAGGTGTCGACCACATTCGCGGTCAGGGGACTCGATGCAATTTGCTTTCCCCGTTCGATCAAAGCGTTGAACTTCGGGTCGATCCCTGCACAGATCCAGATCTTTTCCCGAATCGAGGCTTCAGCATTCGACGGTGCCGGCATCCACTTGCCGTCTGCTCCCCCTTGGAAGCGCTCCGTCGTTCCGAGCGCATCGAACAGAGCACTGACCGCCGCGTACGATTGCGGCGCGAGCTTATCAAGGCTGTAGGGGGTTCGGCTGCCCGCGGGCGTGGTCCCATTCAGGGGCTCCACCACCAGAATCCCGTGCAGGCCGAGGATCCGGTAGAGGGGCGTGCCTCCATGGCCGTCATGATAGATGTAGGTTCCCGCCATGGGAGCTTGGAAGGCAATCGTCGCGGTGCTCCCGGCTGCAATTTCTGTTTTGGCGCCAGGAATGCCGGTGATCTCGAACCCGTGGGTTTCCTGACGGTCGTTCGTCACGATAATCTTGACGAGACTGCCTTCCTTGACCCGCAGCACCGGGCCCGGGACCCTCCCCGTGGCGAGGGCACCTGCTCCGCCATCGAGCCGGAAGGCCAGCATGTTAACCTTGTCGCCATCGATCAATCGGGTCTCGACGTCAGTGATGCCGAGTTTGATTTCGGCTGTGCCGGGAAGGGCTTGGGCCAGCACCTCGAACGGTGAAAGGCCTGCACCGGCTGTTGCGAGACCCGCAGCCCCATATTTGAGAAAGTCGCGTCGTTTCATGACACCCACCTTGGTACTCCGACGAGCCTACATTTGGATTCTGAGGTGGGCTTCTGACTATGGTCCGACCGGTGTTCGGACTTAGGCCCTAGCCCGGCGTGGCTATAGCCCGACTCTGGCGGAGAGGACCCGAGCCCTTCGGGCGCAACCCGGCGGGATGGCGTGCATCGCCGTCTGAACCAGACGCCTCCCACTGCAGCGCGATGGCGGATCGCGGTGTCCTGGTGGGCGGCCGTGACGGGATTGGCAGCGATTTGGATCCCAATCAGGTGTGCGAAGGCAGCCCTCAGGAGGGCCGTCGCCCCGGGTCCAGCAGCCGGGCTCTCAATGTTCCCGGCCTGGTGACTCGCTTATACCCCCAGGGCCAGCGGCAAGCGTGCGATGAGGCACAAGGCTCCGACAGGTTCGTTCATCACCGTAATCGTGCCGCCAATGCTTTCGATCTGATCCCAGAGGCCGGCCAATCCGAGCTGAACTGACTGTTCGGTTGTACTGACCTGGCTGCTGTTATGTCGCTGACCTGTGATTTTGAGAATGACAGCCGTTCCGTCGTATTCCGCGCAAACCTGTAGACCTTGCGCCCCGCAGTGCTGATCGATGCCGTCGAGGCACACTTGGATGAAGCGGGCAGCACAGATCTTGATAAATTGTGGAGCGCTCGCGGGCATCTGGTCGGACAGGTTGCGTTCCACTTTCCTATGAGTTCTGCGTTCATGATTCTGAACCACGAACAGCAGGGCGTCCTTCAATGGAAGGTCTCGGACCTCCGGCAGCGTCAGGCTCGCAGAAATGTTCCATATGTCAGCGAGAGCTTTCAGCAGCGTCCCGCGAATAAGGGCCAGGTCACCTCCACCCGCCCCTGATCGCTCCAGGGCGTTCATGTGCAGGAGCACACTGGTGATCGACTGCGCCGGCCCCTCGCGCAGGTCAGCGGCCATCCGAGGCATAAACCGATCATTGCCCTCCACCACGTTCCACGCGACACGCTCGGCGCGGGCGCGCAGAGCCTCATTCTGGCGCAGCAGCTCCCGCAACTGCTCGATGCGATGGGACAGCGAGCTGCGCAGATGGTCGATGGCCCTGCCCCCCTGCGAGATGATGGAGAATAGGGCTGCCATCATCCCCAACGTCACCAAGCCCGTCACACCCCAGCTCTGGGTTTCGGCGAGGGAAAGCTGCGCCCTGAGCTCCTCGGCATTCTCATAGAACTCAAGGACAGCAAGGATCTCACCGGTGTTGACGTCGTGAATCGGTGTGTACACCGCCAGCTGCAGGGGGGTGGCGTCGCCGCTTGCAGGATCATCGTCATGGTGGCGATCGCCGACCTTCGTCGAAACCACTCCGTTCGAAGCCCGTTGCAGTTGTGCGCTGGGATCGAACCGCTTGCCAATGAGGCTCGTGTTATCACTGTAAATGATCAAGCCATCCTGCTTCCAGACCTTGATGGCAGTGACATGGATCTGGACCGCGGCCTTCCCCATGGCGCCGTTCAGCGCCTCGATGCTGGCTTTCGACAGAGTGTCCCGGTAAGCGAGCTCCTGCAGATGGGGAGCGATGAAGGTATTGATATAGACGGCAGCGGAGGCCCCTGCGAACTCCGCCACACCGTTCTCGACCTTCTGCGCGACCCATTTCCCCAAGATGAACATGGCAATCAGGAGAGCTGCGGCGGCCACAAGAACGAATTGCCGAGCCAAGCCATGGCGCGTCCATCCGGTCTTCGTAAACTCACGGGTCAGGGCGAGATTGTTAGAAGCCTTCACAGCGCCCCCCTTTGGGCCAGGGCCAATCCGCTGCCGCCGAAAGACCGGCGCGGTCAGCTCTCATTGATCTAGGTCGTATGCAGCCCAAGCCAGATCCTTCTGCAAGAACCCTGGCGCCGAGCAGAACTGACCATGCATCATTAAGCTGTACGTTGAGCTCCTGACCTGCCACAATATGGATAAAAGCCTAGCGCCCTACTCTGGTGGAGTACTCCAAGCGAGGCATGATCATTCCAGCGACGGCAAAAACCACAGGACCTTCATTGTCGATGCCAGCCCACTGGCCGGCCAGCCATTAAGCAGGTTCGTCGCCGCTGGCGCTTGGAACGTTCATATCCATGGTCTCAGCCCAGTCCATAACTGATTTACCAGATACCTCCGCGGTCGGAGCGGCGATCCTGTAGGCATGACTTTCAAGGAAAACGACGGTTGCGCGCGCCTGCAGCGCATCCCAATCAAGATCGATAAAGAGTCGAGGTGATGCCTGAAGGGTGTCTCATGGCGCACATGAATGGGCAGGTTGCCAAGCACATCCAAAGAAATGATCTTGAAGATCACACGGATGCCTATCGATCATTAGGAGAGGACCCAATCATCCTTATGATCTAATAACGCCCACGCCGTTCCCTTGGCGAGATGGAGGGCCAAAGACCTAAGTTCTAGCACGTCCCTGTATGACTTTGCTCTCACGCAGCTTGTGAGGCCTTCCTGTCGTGCATTTCGAACAAAATCCAACGAAAGAGCACCAACTCAGGACGATATCGTAATGGGCGGCAATCCAAAGTCGCAATACGACTATGATTATTATGCTGCTGCGCAATGATGTGGTTCGCCTGTTGAAGTATACTCACGATATCGATTACTCCATTTGCTTCAGCTCATCAGCCGACATGGCGAAGTGCGAGGCAACGACTTCGTCAATCCACCTACGCTTTCGAGGGCTTGCTAGGCTCAGGACTCGTTAACTGAGGTAGAAGGCGACGGCCGCTGCGATGCAGACGGCTGAGAAGAAGGTGTGGGCGCAGCGGTCATAGCGGGTCGCGATCCGGCGCCAATCTTTGAGCTTGGCGAACATGTTCTCGACCTTGTGCCGTTGCCGATACAGCGCCTTGTCATAGGCAATCGGCACCTTGCTGCTGTTGGTCGGCGGAATGCAGGGCGTGATGTCCTTCTCGGCAAGAGCCTCCTGGAGCCAGTTGCTGTCGTAGCCTCGGTCGACAATCAGGGTGGAGTCCGTCGGCAGCGCTCCCAGGATGAGCCGAGCGCCCTTATGGTCGCTCATCTGACCTTCCGACAGCAGCAGGATGATCGGCTTGCCGGCGCCATCGCAGACGGCATGGAGCTTGGAGTTCAGGCCACCTTTCGTGCGCCCGATACGACGGGGAACATCCCCTTTTTGAGCAGGCTCGCCGCAGTCCGGTGTGCCTTCAGGTGGGTAGCATCGATCATGATCCGCACGGGCTTGGGACCCTCACCCGCCAGAGCGGCGAAGATCCGGTCGAATACACCCAGCCTGCTCCAGCGCATGAACCGGTTGTAGAGCGTCTTGTGGGGCCCGTATGCCTTCGGGGCGTCCTTCCACTGCAGACCATTGCGAATGACATACACGATCCCGCTCACCACCCGCCGGTCGTCCACCCGCGGAACCCCATGAGCCAGCGGGAAGTGAGGAGAGATCCGCACCATCTGGCGCTCACTGAGCAGAAACAGATCACCCATTCAGAGCCTCCTCAAACGGAGGCTCTGAATCACAACTCAGCCCAAATTAATAGGTCCTGAGCCTAGGAAGCTAATGCAGACCATGTCCCAGCGAAAACTCGGGACAGCACCAATCCAGCCCTGCCGAGGCCAGGCCCCCGCCTCATCCAAGAATAGTCATGAAGTATTAGCCGCTCTCATGAGAATTGCTGCGGATGGGAAAGCGTGCATTGATGATGATCAATCAATGAATATGAGGCCAAATTGCCTCCCACTACAAGGGGGATGTCATGCAACATAAACGTAAGCTTCCAACAGAGACCGAGACGGATGCATACTCACTAAGCGTTCCGCGGGAGACGCAAGCGACATTGCATTCTCTTCTGGACGCTCTGGAGAGCATGGACCGGAGAACTGCCCTCGAACTGGAATGGCTCGACAAGAGTTCCGCTGAGGACGACCTCAAGAATTTTGTGAGGCGGGACATCCTTTCTCGCCATCAAACGAGGCGAATGCCCCTTCATGATGCAGTTGAGGATTTACGCGCCCAATACGGTACCGGCTTTTCAGGCACCAGCAGCTGATCACAATCAGCAAAACGGATCCTTAACCTTCTGTTTCATAAGTCCGACCCCGGGGTGCGTTGCGTACCAGCCCGAAGCGGTGGGCTCAGACACCGTAGCACCCCAGCCGAGGTGGCCCCTCCGCGGCTGGGACGTTCTTCTTTTGAATAAGGCTGCCGCCGCGCGGTATCGCTCTCCCGATTTCCAGGCGCTAGTCAATAATTTCGTGCATGGTTGCGAACCTCGTCCGTCATGATCGAATGGATGCTCAGGCTTCGGACAGATGGTTTTACGCTTTTGGGGCCCAAGAGATCCTTGAGGGCCGCATCACTTCGGCAACCGTCACTGAGAAGGCGAAGGAGATCCGGAATTGATATCCAAGCTGGCAAAGGCTGCGTGAGCCTGACACGATCGCGCTGCCAGTCGTCGCTAACTGGTTTCTGGCTGAAGTGCTGCGGTCGCGCGCCTGGCGACCCGGCCTACCGCATGAAGGATCGAGGGCGCAGGTTCAAATCTTGCCCGTCCGATCATTCCCCAATCAAGGACGCGACCGATCTATCCCATGCCCTGGAAGAACCCTCAAAAGTCTTGCCGGCTCCATGAGCGCAACCTAGTCGCAAAGGGAGCAGCCAAGAAATAACCTCTGCCCAAAGACTGCATAGCCGCTCTCATAAGGGTTCAGTACTTCATAGTCCGGGACATAGACTTGCGGGGGATAGCGGCGACGGATGGTTTCTTCTGTCACCGTATAGGCGTACCCGTTGTCCTGAACTAATTCATGGGTGCTTTTCACTTTGACCCAGTGATCCAAACAGCCGAACCCATAAGGCGGTGCATCAGGACCATGCTCTCCGACGCAGATCGTGCGAGCCGCGCGATAGGCACTCGCCTTGGGCAGAACCGGGCGATACCCGTCCGCCAGATCCGCTGCGTACACGCCGAGCGGGCCAGCCATCAGGACCGTTGAGCTGATCAGGCCAGCGAGTGTAGCCACAACGCGAGTGCTCATAATAGTTTCCCTTACACTCAAGGCAGGAACGCGGCCAAGCTTGATATGTTCCCGCGGAGACCCATCGGACTTCATTTCGGAAGACCGCCAAACATGTGGTCGCTCGCAAACCAGAAGCCTGGCGTCGAACTCCGCTGCCGCGGAAGAGAGATGGGCTGCCGATGCCTGCATTCTCGAGGCGGTAACAACGATGGGCTAACAGAGCGTCAATGGACATAACTCTTGTCCCAGATTCAGCCGGTCACTAACCTTCGTGAACCGGTGTATTGCAGCCAAGACAGACGGAAACCGGCCTCGCCTACCCTCTGGCTCCATGTCAGGTCTCACTCTCTCCAGCATCAAGCCTAGGGTCTGGCTTGAGGCCAATTGCCAAGCAACCACCGTTCCCTTTAGTGATGGTGGCTCGCGGCCGCTGTCGGTGCATGACGAATACCGACGCTGCCGACTTGGTACTCAATCTCTATAGCGCCAGCCTTCTCGAACATGAGCGTGCCTTTGATGATCTCACCGGCTTTCGGTCCCCGCGGAAGATCCACGAGCATTCCGTGCATGGCGCCTGGCTTCAGTTCGACCGTTTCTCCCGGCCCGATTACGAGACCATCCTTGATCGCTTGCATCTGGGTCAATCCGTCAGAGGTCGTTGATTGATGAACCTCAAGACGCCCCGTGGTCGCTGCAGTCCCGCCCACGAGGCGGTCCGGATTCTGGCCGGTGTTGGTGATGCGCATATAGCCAACGGCCCGCTTCACGCCTCCCGGCGCCTCTCGAGACCAAGGCGCCTCGACCACGATAGCACCGATGCGGTAGGTATCGGACCCGGCTGCCTGCGCGGACGCGCTTTGGGAACTGCCCATTGCCAAGACGGTCAGGAGGATGGTGTACAGTGTGGCAGGACTGATAATCTTCATGATACTCCCTCCAATATGGTCACTGGGCCTCTCCTTGCTCCAAGGTAACGTTCTGCGGCCTCCGTTTGACTTGAGTCTTCAGGAACTCGACAGTTTCGTGCCCGTCCCACTCCGCGCTTCCCAAGAGGCGACCGATCTCCCGCCCGGTCCGATCGATCACTAAGGTACCCGGCAGACCAACGAGGCCCAGCTCGCGCAAGGCTCTGGCACTTCCATCGTTGTATGGGCTAAGGTGCCTTACACCAATCTCGTCGAAGAACTTGCGCGCTAGACCGAGCCCGCTCCGGTCGACGGACAGGGCAACCACGGCAACGTCTCTGGGATCAAACTTGGCCTGGAGATGGTCAAGTGTCGGCATCTCCTCCCGGCAGGGGGAGCACCAAGTTGCCCAGACGTTCAGGACAACAACACTGCCGCGAAGATCAGCCAGTGTGAGTGATCGTCCAGCATTGTCCTTGAACGAGATCTCCGGAAGGCCACGCGGCACCTCGTGCATCATTAGACGTGCGGGGATCTCCGCTGCAGCGGCAGAATAAGGCCCGACTACAAGGCTGAGCACGGTTAGGATCACGCGCCGGGTGCTCGCTCCCGAACCTGGCCTTCGGATCCCAAGAATACAAGCAATGAAGAATGAGAAGAATGACATGTCATCACGATTGAGAAGCGGGGTCATCATTGCCATTGAGCAATACTGCAAACTGGCCCGGAGCAAATCGGACCTATGGTCTGGTTTGGGTCAGACCTTGGGCCATTCACAGTTGACCTCAGCGCCCAGGACGTTGTGAAACGACGATGTGGGCATCAATCAGGTCAGGCTTGGAGTTGTGTTGGGATGAGGTAGCCGA
Organism: Microvirga arvi; assembly: GCF_016892765.1. Lineage (GTDB taxonomy): Bacteria > Pseudomonadota > Alphaproteobacteria > Rhizobiales > Beijerinckiaceae > Microvirga > Microvirga arvi. The sequence goes on along the minus strand of NZ_JAFEMD010000035.1, from coordinate 13,059 downwards.
AAGCTCATCCGAAGGCGACAGCAATGACCTCCTTCCGGACTGCCAAAATCGCGGCGCTTCCAATTGGCCCCAGCCATACGACTGAAATCGCAGCGCTCTGAAAGAAGCCTCAGGCTCGATTGACGCTGCTGGAGCACCTGAGAACTGGACCAAGCGTCTGGCGCGGGCACGGAGAGCCCGGTCCAATGGGCATTCATCCTACCGAGCGGCAGGAATGCACCATCGGTTGTAAGATCGTACATTTAGGACTTTAGGCCGTATCACGCTGCGACCTTTGGAGGAAGGCAGAGGCCAGCAAGAGAGCAATAGTCTCTTTGCGACCGAGGTCATCCTGCGCCCCTGGATGTGTCATCGTTCGCTACCTCGGGAGGATCAGGACGAACTATCGCGTTTCTGATCCTCCTATTTTTCACGCACGCCGATAGCGGCGTGCCAACTCAGGGGGGATAAGGCAGAAGCTTTAGTATCGCCATTAAAGGCGTTCGTGCTTAGGGGTTCAAAACGATCACAAATGCCCTGGACACCTTACATCACCCTTCAGAGCAGTGAGGCAGGAGCGCCTCAAAAAAGGGCAAGGTTTTCCTGCTTGCTGGGGCAGCCTGAGAGGCAGGCGAGCCCCCTGCAGATTTCGTCCTTCCCGGCCCTGAGGCTATGCTCTCAGGCGTGGAGAGGCGATGATGACAGGCTCGTTTCGAGTTCTGCTTCGTGGGCCTGAAGTTCATAGTTGTTTGAGGGAGGAGCTTCGAGCCCGCAATCCAACAAGGATCCTTTGCATCTTATCAATCATCCGTTTCTGATGTTGATAATGGTCCATTTGAGATTTGGTGACATTTTCTAGTAGTCTATCAAGTTCATAGAGTAAATCTTCATAGGTGTTCTTTAGTGACAAGTTGATATCGTTTTGCTCACCATTCAATAATGAGCGTATTCTGCCGATGGTTGATGGCCCGAACCCTGGTAGCTTGAGCAGTTGTGAGTCAGGAATGCTCGATATTTCAAGCATCGTAGGGTGGCGCCCGCCGAATTCCTCCAGGATGCTCCGAACCGCAAGTTGTCTGAAGCCTTCGAGTGGTAGAAGGTCTTGTGGCTGCATTCTGCCCTCCGTGAATTGATTTGGGAGGAGATACACTAACCTTGGCCGTACGGGGGGCTAGGACTGCTATCCTGATGATTAGAGCTCCTACCCGAAAGAGCATCCTGGATGCTTTCTGACCTCGTCAAACACCCCTATGGCAATGTTCAATGGCGGATGGCCGTAGCGGCCGAAAGACCTGAGCAACAACGAAAGGTTTGGTCAGTTCCCCAGGCCTGGAGCTGGCATGAGGATCAAGCCTCAGGCCGCCCCAGTGGTGGGGTGGACTGCCCCTTTACGGCAACGCTGTGCCGGAATGAGATCGTTGCAAATCTCAGACACAGGAGGCAGTCCGTAGACCAGAATATCCGCAATGCATGATGTGCCGTCGTGCGGTCAATCCCTACCCTGGCAGCAATCTCCCTTGGGCTCCGGTCCCATGTCCATTCTCCCAGACTGCCCCCCTGACATTCCGGAGATTTGACCCGTCCCTGCTCCCTGTATTGCCGTTCCCTTGTGCCGATGTGCCCACAGAGGCGCGCGGCCCCGAACAGCTCCCTCTCGATCACACTTCAAACAGCCTTCCACGGAGCATGGTCGTTATGGACCCTGATTCGGGGTACAGCTGGATGAGGAGGCCTGCGTTCCGCCCTTGTCCGCACGAGGGGTCAGGGCCGCAAGTTCGATGGGACCGCTCATAGGCATCGTTATGGAGGCCGATATCATCGGCGTGTAGTCCATGCGGATCGCCTTCAAGTAGAACTCCCGTCCAAACCAGCCCATATGCGCGAGATAGTCGAACGCCACAGTCATTAGAATGAAGGCACCGCCAATCTTCAGGATGTTAAGCGTTTTCTGGATCCCATAGATCTGCTTGACCATGAGGACGGTTAGTTCTTCTTGAGGAAACTTGTCGCTCATGAGTCTTCTCTTATGGGGTCTTATGGAGGAAATACCAAAGCACAGCCTTGCACAGAAACTGGGCATCAGCATCGGACCAATGTCGGACCGTCTCATGACCTATCGTCGGACCTTACCTGGGAGCGTCTACCGGATAGGAAACTGCTTGTCGGCTGCGTGAACCCGTAGAAGCGGCTTCCACCCACGGATTTGTCTGTCGGAGCAAAAGCGTGGGGGATCTCCGAAGATCTGCCTGTACCCGATCCCTGCCTTCGGGTTGATTGTCCAGAACCCCACGGTCAGCGGGAGAATAGACGGAGCATCATCCTCGGCCATCCAGAGGATCATCGGCGTGCCGTCACGCGGTGCGGCGCTGATTGGAGACCAGACGCCACTCATGGTTTTCCTGATCACTCGTCAGCAGGAGTGCCGTGTTCCTCGGCGATCTGCCCAATGGCCGGTGCGAGGTCGGCTTCGGCTTGGCTCAAAGCCTGCGAGCGGGCGATTGCGGCGCGGGTCTGCTCAATGGCCTTATGGGCTAGTCCAATCGTCTCCTCGCCCGCCACATCGAGAGTTTGAATGTTCTCTTCATCCATAGTCTTGGGCTACTCACCCAATGGGGCTATTCCTTGGCGATCAGAGGTCCTGATAGCCGCGCCGCCGCTTGGCCTGTGCTACCGCCTCGAGTGCCTGTCCTGCTCCAATTTCGTCGGCATGGATCTCGACCAGCTCCTGCTGTAGGACGGTGCAAAGCCAGCTATGGTTTGTCCGCCTAGAGGTGCGGCGGCTCCTGACCGCGTTGTCCGCGGACCAGACTGGGAGGGGCCTGATAGTGGCGTTGCGGGCCTCTCCTCCTGCTCGATCCGAGCGGCTGTCGGGACCCGCTCGGATCCTGCTAGCCCTGTTGAATTGCAACCCAAGGATCGTCGAGGACACTTTAGGAAAATAATGATCTCCGCCGGGGTACAGCGGTTGCCCAGCTGTGGAGCGATGTGCAGACGGCTATGGTCTTTTGGCTCGGCGCTGGTGCTGCCCCCTGCTCCTGAACCAGGCGGGGAGAGGGCGAGAGTACTGAGGTTCCCGACCTCTCCCTCCGCAAGGGCACCCCCTGGCTTTTTCCCGATCCCTGCGCACGCTCTGCCCCCTGCGCGGCCGTGAGGTGCCGTATGAAACGCCGTGATCTGATCGCTCGTTACGGACGACTGGGACTGATCGCAGCGGCCCTTGCACTCATCGCCGGCATCATTGCGGCGCCAGTCCTGACGCGGATCTGGTACCCAACAGCTGTTGTGGCCTTCCGGTAAGATCGCTTCAGCCGACCGCTGGCGGCCTGTTTTCCGCGATCGAGAGGGCCTTTATCGAAACCAATTCCGCCACGACCACTCGCACGCGATCGCATCGCCGTCCGCATCGAGGTGTGAAGCACGGCTCCAGCAAAAAGGTTCATCCTTAACGGAACCGAAGCGGCACGAGTGTATTGATGTGCACCACCGGCCTCTTCTGCCCCTGCGGCCGGCACCTTCAAAGCGCTCCCTTGCGGGGCGCTTTTTCTTTGCCTTACGCCCCTCCTACCCGACCGTGAGGGGCTTTGTCTTCTCGATAGCCCACAAAAAGCTCCCTCACCGTCATCCTCATGGAGGATTTCTTTCCGCCGCTGCCGGGGTTATGGTCCTCAAGCCTGGCAGCAGCGATCCCTACTCCTGACCAGGCGCGAGAGGTCGGGGACGGTGCCGTTCCCGGCCTCTCCCCCCACGAAAAAGCTCCCTCGCCGGAGGCCTGTCCCCCGCGATCGAGCGAGCCTTTCCCTGACCTTTCAGCGGAGATCGCGTGGGCTCGAGATGCCGAACCGCTTAAACGGATCGCCGGCGGCGACAAGCAGGTTCCACCCGTACTGCGTTGGGTTGTCGGCCTGTTCCCACTTGCCCGGCAGCATCGAAGCAAACCTCGCAGCCGGTGGCGTTAGCAGGAAGATCTCGGACTCGCCGTCGTCACTTGTCCTGTAGAACAGGGCACAGCCCTCGAGAGCTCCCGCCGCCATGTGTAAATCGACGAAGCGGTCTCGAATTGAGAAATCGCCAGGAGCCGGCGTTACACATTGGAGCCAGCGGGAGTCAGTCATTTTGATCGGATCCTCATTCGTCGTCCAAACTTGAGGCTGTTGGCCCGATCAGGTCAATCCGAGGACGATTTTCAATGGGGGATTGCTTGGCTCGGCCGGATAGTTATCGTCAGTACATTCGCCGGCGCCGACGGTCTCTCGGGAGCTCGTTTTACTGAATAGGCGTTACAGCGTTCGATAAGGCGGCCGGAACACTGTCCGAACACTTCAAATCGCGTTCGATACTGCGGCTTGTGCGAAACCGCGCTGCGGTTTTCACGCGCGCGCCCGTGATCGTCCGAGAGCGCCCACAAAAAAGGGCGCGCCCGGTCTTATGACCGTATTCGCGACCCTTTGAACCGTAGTTGCCCCTGCGGATCCAAAAACTTAAAGCGCCCTCTTCGGACAGGCGCTTTTTCTTGGTTGTCGTAAACTTCTACTTACATTCCATGCTGAGTGGCGTGCGAATCCGTCGTTTCTTTTGCGGGGCAGGAAAGGCCGCTGCGTCCAGCGGCCCAAAGTTAGGAGCCTTGGCGCTCGCGGAGCCTTGCAGGGCAGCATAGGCACGGCGGTTCGACCGAACCCTCTTAGGCCTAGATGCTGGTGTGAGGCTTGGCTCGGTAGAGGCTCCTCGGACATTCGCCGACGGCCACAATAGCACGCTCCGGCCAAGGGAGTACACGGATCTCAGCCAGGGCGTCAGCGGAGGGGCGACTCCGCATTAGATCGAGCTAATACGCAACACGCCCGGCGCACGCATCCTGCAACGACTAAAGTAAGAATTCCGTAGCTGCTTCAAAGCGGTTCCATGCATGGCCTTCTGCGAAATTTGCGCCCAGATATGGCGAAGGCCTCGTGGGATCCGAGGCCTTGCCTGCGGGGAGCGACGGGCAGCCTCGGGGGTCCAAGCACCCCGCTCAACCATCAAAGGCTTTGATTTCGCGCCTGGTGCCGAGTGGCGTCAACGGCAGTCACCCGAGGCTCAGCCGCTTATCAAAAAGGCACCTGAGCGCAATTCGACGCGCGCTCCGCGGATCATCTTCCCATGACTGCAGGAGGCTGGTAGAGCAGCGGAGGATAAAAACCTCATCTATGGGGGCCTAGATGAACGCCTATGACTATTCTGACAAGGCAAAGCAGGACCAGGCGAAGCAACGACGCCTGGAAGCCATCGATGCCCGGCTGGCGCGCCACGAGAAGATAACCCGCATCATCCTGGTCCTGGTTCTGATCTTGGGTGGGCTGACCCTCGCTCTCCTGGCTACCCATCTCATCGACCGTTCAAACTAAACACAACATCAATCTGCAGGGGCATGATGAACTTCCATTCGCGTGATCTGAACCTCGCACGCAAGTGCAACGAGGCTCTCGACCAGCCGCTGACCGAGGCCGAGCGCGAGGCTATGAGCGTGGCGGCCGCCCGGAAGCTGGAGGAGCTGTTCGACATCCTGCGCATCGACCACCTGAACGACCACAACACCCGTGAAACGCCCCAGCGGGTGGCCAGGATGTTCGTGGAAGAACTCCTGGAGGGCCGCTACACGGCCCCGCCGCGCATTACGGAGTTCGATAACGCCCAGGCCTACGATCAGCTGATTGTCACCGGCCCCATCGAGCTGCGCTCCATGTGCGCGCACCATCTGATGCCGATCTATGGCCAGGCTTACATCGGCATCCTGCCCCCTGCTGACGGCAAGATCATCGGCCTGTCCAAGTATGATCGGATCGTGAACTACTTCGCCTCACGCCTGCAGATCCAGGAGGAACTGGTCAAGCAGATCGGCCAATACATCATGGACATGACCCAGCCGCGTGGGCTGGCCGTGCGCATCAGCGCCGTGCACATGTGCAAGACCCAGCGCGGCGTGCGCGCCAGCCACCTCAGCCGCATGGTCAACACCTATTGCTGGGGCGAGATGGCCAGCAGCCCTGAACTCAAGCAGCAGTTCCTGCAGGAATGCGCCACGCTGGATCGTGCATGAGCAGAATAAGCCTGCTGATCCAAACACGGATATGATGGCTGCTGGAGATTGATTTTAAGTATGCGCACGACCGGTGACCGGATCCGTCACACCATCAGCTTTGAACTCATCGGCCTTGCCCTTGTCGTCCCCTTCGGGGCCTGGGTCTTTGGCATACCCATGACCGACATCGGTGTTGTCGGGGTCGCTGGCGCCACCATCGCAACGGTCTGGAACTACGTCTACAATCTCATCTTTGACATCGCCATGCAGCGCGTGACCGGCGGAACGCGCAAGAGTATTCCGGCCCGAGTTCTGCATGCTGTTCTGTTCGAGGCAGGGCTGATGGCCATCCTGACCCCCTTCATTGCATGGTACCTTGGCATAGGTCTTCTGCTCGCCCTCACGATGGATGTGGCTTTTGCCGTTTTCTACGTGGTCTACACGTTTGTCTTCAACTGGGCTTACGACCTTGCATTCCCCCTGCCGGCCTGGCAGGAGCCCGTTCGAACAAGCCATGTAGTTCCATAAATGATGGAGTGAACGGCTCCTGCCCCCGGCAGTGCCCTATGGGGTAGGGTGATTGCCTCAGCGCCAGACAGGTAGCCGCTCCAATGCAAGTTACTGTAATCGGCCTTGACATTGCCAAGCACGTCTTTCAGGTCCACGGCATTGATGATGCATGACAGGTTCTGATCCGCCGGCAGCTCCGCCGCGGTGAGCTCATCGGCTTCTTCCGACGCTTGCCGCCCTGCCTAATTGGGATGGAAGCCTGCTCCAGCGCCCACTTCTGGGCGCGAGAGTTGGCGGCCCTTGGGCACGAGGTTCGGCTCATGCCCGCAGCCTACGTGAAGCCCTATATCAAACGCGGCAAAAGCGATGCGCTTGATGCTGCGGGTATTTGCGAGGCCGTGACCCGCCCGACCATGCGCTATGTGGCCATCAAAAGCCCAGAGCAGCAGGCCGTGCTGATGCTCCACCGCACTCGCGAGCTGCTCGTGCGGAAGCGGACCATGCTGGTCAATGCTCTGCGGGGTCATCTGGCCGAATACGGCATCATTGCTCCTCAAGGGCTGCCGAGCGTTCCCAAGCTCAGGGAAGTGGCCGAGAAGGTACGAGGGGCTGCCTTGCCGGAGCTGGCATGGCGGTGTGTGCGCCTGATCATCGCCCAACTCGAGGAGGCCCAAGTCCGGGTTGCTGAGGCCGAGCAGGAGATCCTGGTCTGGCATCGCACGAATGAGGTGAGCCAGCGCTTCGAGACGATCCCCGGCGTCGGCATCATCACGGCCAGCGCGCTTGCAGCCACCATTTCGGATCCGAACTCTTTCCACTCGGGCCGCCGCTCGGCCGCCTGGATTGGGCTGGTGCCACGCCAGAGCGGGACAGGCGGCAAGGTGCGGCTGGGGCACATCTCCAAACAAGGCGATCGTTATCTGCGCCGGCTTCTGGTGCTCGGGGCCACGACACTCCTGCGGCATGCCCGCGGCAATGCCTCAGCGGCTGCGGGATGGATCAACGCGCTCCTGGCTCGCCGCCCCGCTGGCATCGTCAAGATTGCAATCGCCAACAAATTGGCCCGGGTCGCTTGGGCCGTTTTGCAGGGTAACTAGGGCTATCGGGCTCCAACCGCAGTGGCTGCATAAACTGCCTCTGAAGCGGGATGAGAAGTTTGCAAGGTTGGTGGAGGTGATGGTGTGATGACGGACCGGTCGAGCCGAGGATCAGACAAACCCGTGATAGGCCGTTGCGCTCCGAAGCAGCATAAATGTTGGGGACCTGATCCGCGAACTTCATCAAGGCCCGCGGTTAGGTAGGCCGCATAACAAGGCCGGACACATGGCTGCCCAAGACCAGATCGTCAAAACGCTAAAAATCCCCTTGCCACGCAGGCGCCGTCCACACATGCTGGTCGGGAACTGCGTGTCACTAAATAGAAACACCTCAGCCGAGGGGAGTTGGCCGGCCCCACCGGCTTCCATGAGCGTGACTGCAGATCCATGGTGACTCGCTGCCGCGATTACCCCATGTTGACTGCCCTCATCAGCGTTTCGGCTCGGTCCGTGGCCTCGCTGATCACTTAGTTGTTCACCCACTAACCACCTGCCCTACCCCCTTAGCGACGCTCTGGGCCTCCTCTATGGTTAGGGCTCATCAGTTCTACTTACCTTGCCTGCGATTTCACACGGATTAGCTATTTGCCAGAGTACCTTGTGTGGAGTGTCTCTTGGTAGTTCTGGTTGACGCAACGACTGAGCATCCCTTCCCGATCACAGTCACTGTTCCTGTTGAATCAGCAGCAAAGTTCCTAGCAGATGTAAGCGACAGTCTTGATCAGTCTGGGCTCTTGCGTGGCAAGCACTGGTCATTGGATGCCGAAGCTGAGGGCTCACATGTCCATCTTCGGTTTTCTCTGCATTCGCAAGCGGCAATAGATCAGATTCAAGCCGCTATCGTTGATACCATGCCTGACCTGTCTCTTGCGACCCAAACCGAGGAAGAGCCGATAGGCTTTGGGATCGGCGGACCCGCCACTGGTAGGTTTCTCGATGTGTACAGAATCCCGAAGAACACCGCGATGCAGCCGCTCAAATCTCAAGACCGCACTGACATCTAATGCGGCTCCGGCTCTGTTGGGTCCTTCCTAAAGCTGGCTCTCGATAGAGGTCGTCTTCGCTTCAGGATGTCCCTTTGCGGGCGCTCCCTAACCGCATTGGCGGCAATCTTGGGGCTGGAGGTACTTCGCCCTCTAGCGACCAAGAATGACAGTCTGTAATGGGCCCTCCCCAAAGCTCGTGGGCTATTGAGGTAACTAGATCCTCGGCACAGTGATTATGACCTTTTGGCGAGTGGCTCGAGAGGGGCGAGTTTAGGATAGGCACGGCTCATTTTGACCCGGGCCTTTTCGGTCGTGAACATCCAGGTAATGCGTGCGCCGCCGGCGTTACGCTCGCGCTCCCAGGCAGCGATTTCCCGCTCAAGCCCCTCGCGCGTGTCGATCCGCCGGTCCAGGCACTGGCCCTTGAGCACCCCGATCTCAATCTCGACCATGTTCAACCGGCTCGCGTGCTTGGGGGTGAAGTGGAATTCCAGCCGCTGCAGGAGGCGATGCGCTTCCGAAGCCGGAAAGGCCTCATAGAGCGACCCGGGCGTGTGCGTCGATAGATTGTCCATCACCACCCGGATCCGCTCGGCCTGCGGATAGTGGAGTTCCACCAGCTCGCGCATGCACACAGCAAAGTCCTTTGCCGTCCGGCGATCCGTGACGTTCACTTTGCGCCAGGGTCGATGCGCATCCAAGAATACGAACAGGTTCACCGTGCCGCAGCGGCGATACTCATAATCAACCCGCTCGATCTGCCCGGGCGTGGCCGGGAGCGGCGGGCGCGTCTCACCGATGAGTTGGACCGGGCTCTCATCGAAGCACACCACCGGGTGCTGCGGATCGGACGGCTCGGCGTAGAGATCACGCACGTCCTCCATGCGGGCGACGTATTCGCCATCAATCTTGGGCACGCACCACATCTTCTGCTGCCACGGCTTGAGCGCATTGTCAGCCAGACGCCGGCGCACCGTCTCCCGCGACAGGCTCTCATGTTGGGTAAGCCGCACGATCTCGCCGGCCAGGAGTTCCAGCGTCCAGCGGGCACGGCCCGCGGGCGGCCTCGCGCAGGCGGTCGCCACCAGCAGCGCCTCCTCCGGGCCTGAGAGCTTGCGGGCGGCGCCGGGACGGGGTTCCTCACTGAGGGCCCGCTCCAGGTTGCCCTCCACGAAGCGGCGCTTGGTGCGATACACGGTCGAGCCGCCCACCGCGACACTCTGGGCAATCGTCTCGTCTGGCACCCCGGCATCGGCCGCCAACAGGATCTGCGCTCGCTTGAGCTTGCGGGTCGCAGGCTTGCCGCCGCTAAGCATCGTCTGGAGTTCGGCGCGCTCGGCCTCGCTCAGCTCGACCCGGTAGCATATGTTCATCTCGGCCTCCCGCATGAGAGGCCCAGCTGAATCAGCCCCTGAATCGAGCGTGTGGCCAATGCGCGAACAAAGATTTACCGACCGGCAGGGCCAATACCTGGCCTTCATCGATGCCTACACGCGCGTTCATGGCCGCCCCCCGGCCGAGACCGACATGCAGCGCCATTTCCAGGTCACTCCGCCTTCCGTGCACCAGATGATCCTGACCTTGGAACGGGCCGGCTTGATCCGCCGTCAGCCCGGAGTGGCGCGAAGCATCGAGGTGCTGGTCGCCCCTGAAGGCCTGCCCCTCCTCCGCCATCCCCAACCCGTCAAATCCTCTGGGCCGAGGATCTAGATGCCGTAATGGGCCTGCCGCTGACGCAGTAGCGGAACGGGGTGGCTGTCCCTCAGAGTGATGTGTGTTGAACCGGGGTCCGAGCGGATCGGCGCCAAGCATCATGAGGGACAGCCATGGACTAGTATGCCGGAATTGATGTGTCGTTGGAACTGAGCAGCATCTGCATCCTCGATGCCTCAGGACAGATCATCCGTGAGGCGAAGGTCGCCAGTGAGCTAGAGGCACTGACGGCCTTTCTGGTCAGTCTGAACTTGCCGCTCACCCGCGTCGGCCTGGAGGCCGGCCCACTTTCTCAGTGGCTGCATGCCGGCCTTATGCAGGCGGGGTTTGAGGTCGTGCTGCTGGAGACCCGGCATGTTAAGGCGGCGCTCTCGGCCATGATCGTCAAGACCGACCGCCGCAATGCGCGGGGCATCGCCCAGCTGCTGCGCATGGGCTGGTTCCGACGTGTCCACGGTAAGTCGCCACCGGCGCAGGAACTGCGGGCGCTGCTCACGGCCCGCGAGCAGCTGCAGGCCAAGATGCGTGATGTCGAACTCAGCCTGCGTGGGCTGCTGCGCGGCTTCGGCCTGAAGATCGGCGAGATCAGCAAGGGCCGGTTCGCCGCCCGGGTGCGCACACTGATCGCCGGTCATGCGATGCTGGTGAAGATCGCCGAGGCGAAGTTGCGGGCCAGAGAGGCTCTGCAGACGGAGTTTGCCAGGTTGCATCGCGCCGTGCTGTTTCCCTCCGGGCACGGGAGCGAAATTGCAATCGGTACAACACGTCCGATGGCTTGCTGGATCATCAGATGGAATGGGCCTGCCCCCTATCGCGAGCAGTGCCTTGCGCAATTCGATTCAGGGCTGCCGAGGCGGCTGCTAAGCTTCCGGAATGGGCAGTCGGCGCTCTGCGTCTGAGCGCTGCGGGTCAGCCCTCCGGTTGCAAACGGTGTGGCAATATTGAATTCGCCTGCAGTATCTTTTTCGATGCAAGTCCAAATGCCGTTTTCTCCTTCTCTCTTGAGTCTTTTGTCCGTGAGGTCTGATTTTCGTAACCTATACCGCGAGATCCTTGGGAGCTGTTCCTCCGCCCTCCCCGGTTTACCCAGAGCTGCCATTCCCTGGCCATGAGTCAGACCACGTTCAGGAGATTCATCCGGCACTCGCGGCGCCGCTCCTTGACGGTCAGTAGGCCCATGGTGGCGGCCAACCGCACAGCGTTCTGTAAACGCTGCCCAGGAGCCGATCCTGTGCAAGAAGCTGCAGCGCAAGGAAATAATCCAGTGCTTCGAGAGCTTGGCTCCAACAGTTATCAAGATCGAGACATATGGTGGATCTCATTACCTGGCCAGATTACTGAGCACATGGAGAGATGTGGTGAAGCTTATCCCACCGCAATACATCAAAGCTTACGAAAAACGTGGGAAGAACGATGCAGCTGACGCTGGAGCGCTGTATGAAGCGATGGGCCGGCCCCCCATCACCACACAGGGCCTGAACCCGGTCATAGCGAGCTCCACCACTGCAGGATGGCACCATACCCCTTTATAATTACCCCTTTTGGATCATCGCGAATCTCCAAATCTTGGCCGTATAAGCTTGTTCGCGAAGGCGTTCATCCTCCTTCGTAAAGTCATTTTCCAAAAAAATAGCCAGTACAATCATGGCTGAAGCAGAGCAAATCTGCGCTAACGGTAGGGGCACTAAATGATCTCTCAAGTTGAGAATGTTGCTCGTGCGTTCTATGACGCCAAAGACGATGGTCAGTCATGGGAGCAAGCACCCGAAAACATCAAGGAGGAGTTCCGGCTCTACGCCCGTGAGGCCATTATGCTCCATTCCCAGCTGCAACTGCAAAAATCGGATGCAGCCGTTGAATCAATGCTGGGCAGCCTGTCTGTGGCTGCCTGACATCTGTCAGTGACGCCTCCGTTCGTTGCCGCGGCCGTTGTCTAACCCACCGTCCGAGGCAGCGGATGCTTTTGCCCGACTCGTATGAGGCGAAAGGTCAAGTGCCATCACAATCCCTCTTGTGGGATGCAGCAGTCGGGTGGGGAAGCTGGGCAAGGCGAGCATGTTGCTCGCGTCTTCCGCTCGTAACCGGCGGAACAGCTGTCCCTGACCATAATGCGTCATTCAGGCAAGCCGGCTTGAGGAGGTGGGACCCATCTTTAGCGACGGCAGCAAGTCCTGTCGAGCTCCGGTCACACACCACCCGCCCGACCGGTGCATCCTATGCTGATGCGCCGGCCGAACCTTGGTCAGACAGCCTTGAGCCGGGCTCCCTCGGCACCACACCGGTGGTGAGATACCGCCACAAGGCCACCAGAAGTTTGCGGGCGAGGGCAACGGCATTGATCTTACGGATGCGGCCGGGCGTCCTGGAACGTGACCTCCACCTGCCATTCGCAGGATTTAGGGCGCCTGTGCCTCTGGCCAAGGGAGTTCTTGAACCTCAGCCGAGGCGGTGCGGAGAACGGAACAACCCCACCTCGATCGGGCTGATACACAATGAGCCCGTTGCACCTGTCTTTGAACGGCCAAAGTAAATTATACGTGCCTGTTACAGAGCAGCTACATACTGCCATTTACTGGAACTACGGGGTTGCTGTGCACGCGGCCAACCTTTTCTGACTTGCGATCCGTGAATGACACGCCAACCTAGAGGCTGTTATGGACCGCGATGTAGTTTACGGCCTGTCGTAGCATAATACAGACCAGAGCAATGACATGCAGGT
>NZ_JAFEMD010000034.1 GCF_016892765.1 Microvirga arvi | reverse complement strand
AGCCGCGCCGCCCGCACTGGCGGACAGGCCGTCACTGCACTAACATTCCAACCGGACCACTCCATGGGGGCGGGTCAGCCTATCTGCTCGAGCATGCCCCAGGATAAAATGAGCACTATGCAGCACAGCAAAGAGTGTTCAGTCAGATCAAGGAGGGGGAGCAGAACCGTCATACCGATCTAACCTCGAACGACATAGCCGCAGCCCTTGCTGCGTACGCTGTCCTTCCCTACCGGAAGAGAACAGAGGCTCAGGTGCGTCGAGACTTTGAGCCCTTTGGCAACGCATCTGCCCCAGGACGTCAAGAGCAAGCGCAAGCGGTTCATCCAACGGGGTAGCGGGCGTGGAACAGAACCAATTCCAGACCCCCTGACAAATGAAACGCAACGTGCTTTCACGGCAGAATTCGTGAGGAGCTAGGCCAAGGCTGCCGGTCATAGACTGCTGCACTAAACCTTGCCATTGCTGACACTGGCAGGAATGTGGTTCCGTGTGGATCCTGTTCATCTTGGGGATCTACACGCAGCGCTCGACACGCTCCGCATTCTGCGGTTAAGATTTTCGCTACCTGGGCGGGACTAAACAAACGGAAAAGTTTCGTGGCGACAGGAACAGTGAAGTGGTTCAGCGAGCAGAAAGGTTTCGGCTTCATTCAGCCGGATAACGACAGCAAGGACGTGTTCGTGCACATCAGTGCGGCCGAGCGTTCCGGCCTGCGTGGTTTCGTGGAAGGCCAGATGATCTCCTATGAGATCGAGGCTGTCCGCTGCTCCGGCAAAGAGTCCGCCGTCAATCTGAAGACTGCCTGACCGAGCTACCGAGGGTCCGAGGCTGTTTCTTTCGACTGCCAGCGATCCGCTTGTTGTACAACCAGTCCTTCCATCTGCAGTTTAAGCAGATGTGCGACAACGTTCCGCTCGGCGGCACGCTTCAACCAGGGATGCGACTTCGAGTAGAGCCGCTCCACGAGGTCCCAAGTCGTGTGAGGCTCATTGTGGAGCGCCTGCAAAATAGCCTGCTCACGCTTCACACGGTGGTTCAGCAACTCTTCGACATAGGGTCTCGGGTTCGGCAGCGGTGGTCCATGCCCCGGTAGGTAGAGGTAGTCGTCGCGCAAAAGCATCAGACGCAGGCTAGCGACATAGGCTGCCATGTCACCGCCAGGAGGGGAGACAATGCTGCTCGACCAGGACATAACATGATCGGCACTGAAGACGAGCCCGTCCGGGCGAGCGAAGCAGAGATGATCGCTGGCATGGCCCGGCGTATGGATGGCGGTCATTCCTGCGACCGTGTCCCCGTCCCGCAGCAGGACATCGGGAAAGAAGGCGGGATCGGCACTCAGGTGAAAGGCATAGGTGGTCGCGCCAGTATGTGCCTTGAGGGCGGCCGTCGCGCCGAGGTGGTCCGAATGAGTATGACTGAGAAGGATAGCCGAGACCTGCCCCTGGGTTGCGGCCAGGATGCCCTTGACGTGACCATCATCATCCGGTCCCGGATCGAGCACGATGAAGCCATTGGCCGCTTCGATCAGGTAAGTGTTGGTGCCGTGATAGGTCATAAGGCTGGGATTGTTGGCAACAATCCGAGAGATGCCCGGCACGATCGGCACTGCCACACCGCGATTTGGCTCTGGTTCGGTGAGGAACGCCATCTGGCTTACACTTGGCAAGAACTGGGCGTGACACTGTCATCCCAGGCACCGCTCCATATAGCGATGATCTGCTGCCCCTTCTGCCGAATGTTCATAGTCCCCCCTGTTGATCTCACATAATGACGTAGTTCGGCCCGCCACCCTCAGACGTAAAGGCTCTGCTGCATTAGCGTGTCAAGCCACGGCAGATAGCATCTGCCGAACGGCACCGGCATATGAGGGACTGCATCCCAAGAAGTTAATGCAACAAAGCCATTGCGACAGTGCAACTCCATATGGGTTGGTACTGAATAGCGCCAAGTGGATAGATGTAAGGCAGCCGGATCGGGCTGCCCTTTTGGCTCATGAGGCTTTACTTGGCTGTTTTGTAGAGATAGCTCTCAACTCTCTCCTCACCATTGTATGCCATTCTCTGCATGCGGTAGAGGTTCTTGACGTAATCTAACGACTCAACGCGCCCCATATCCATTCCTCGGATTGAGGATTCCATCTCGATGCGAAGGGCAATAAGCGGATGGCGCGCAATGCGTTCTGCATATTCTTCTGCCTTGGCGAGCACCCCATCAGTGGGAACAACTGCATTAACAAGATTAGCACGCAAAGCCTGCTCTGCATTGAGAGGATCGCCGGTCAGCAGCATTTCCATGGCTAACGTGTGGGGGATGAAGCGCGACAGCCGGGTCGACCCGCCGGCTCCGCCCATACCATAGGCAATCTCCGGAAAGCCGAACTTGGCGTCTTCCGAGCAGACACGAACGTCAGTCAGATGGCTGAGATAAATCATTCCCTGACCGAAGCAATAACCGCGTACAGCGCCGACAATTGGCTTGAACCTATCAAGCTTGAGGACCTCGCGCGACCAAGTGAACGTATCAGGCGTCTTGGTTTCCGTCCGAAATTTCGGCCAGAGAAAATACTCCAGCTCATCCTTCGGAGTGGCGAATTTTGCATATTCGTTCTTGATGTCGTCTCCAGCCGAGAATGCTCGGTTTCCAGCGCCTTGGAGGATTCCAACATGAACGGCATCGTCAGCCAGAAACTCGATCATGAGACCGTAGAGTTCCTTGTGCATGGCGGGTGTCATCGGATTCACGCTCCCGTTGCGGATCGTGAAGTAGCCGATCTTACCCTTGCGCTCGTATTCGAAAGGCATGCTGTCTTCTCCTAGGATTGGCTAGAGCCAGGCACTCGCGACGCGGTCATAACTGCCGACGCGAAGGTCGGGTTTCTCGGCCACAAGCTTTTGCTTGGCAATCTTCTCAGAGGGTGTTTTAGGCAAGACATCGCGGTATTCGAGAAATCGCGGGATCTTGAAGGCGGCAAGTCGGTTTTTGCAGTGCTCAAACACCGCATCAGGCGTTACGTCCCGCTGAGTCATGCCAGGCTGGAGCACAAGATAGGCCTTCACCTCTTCACCGCGCGTCGAATCCTTAACACCCACGGCCGCCGCTTCCAGCACACCTGGGATCTCGCGCAGAACCGCCTCCACTTCGCGAGCCGCGATGTTTTCACCGGAGCGTCGGATCATGTCCTTGAGGCGCCCGACGATATAGTGGAAGCCTTGCTCGTCTCTCCAGAACAGGTCGCCAGTGCGAAACCAATCTCCGTAGAAGGACGTCTCGTTTGCCTCTGGCTTCTTGTAATAGCCGAGCATGATCCCCGGCCCCCTGATGCAGAGCTCACCGATTTGTCCTGGCCCGACCTCTTCGCCATGCTCATCCACAATCTTGGCTTCGCGGAATGGTGCCGGTATTCCGCATGTGCCGGAACCCACCATGTGCGTCGCTTCGCGCGGCGTGAACAAAGCCGGGCCGACCTCGGTCATGCCGAAGCTCTCCCTGGCGATCGTGTTGTAGCGACGTTCAAGATCCGCATGCTGTGACTTGCTGAACCCAAAAATTGAGATCCTTTTCAGGCTGTTGTCGCTGTCCGCGTCCTGGTGCGGCATCTGATAGACGACCTCCGGAAAGAGGCAGTAATGGATGTCGTACTGACGAACCCAGTCCATGAACCGGGAGGAGCTTGCGCGCCGGGCAACGAAGATCTGCCCCCCGCCCCGCATCGCCATCAATGTCAGCCATTGCGGGTCCATATAGAAGAACGGTTGAGCAACGAGAATATTCGTCGCCTGCTCGTCCTGCCCGCCGCGCATTGCGGCAACGAGCGATAGGGTGAGCCAATATCGATGGGTCAGCATGCAACCTTTGGGAAAGCCGGTCGTGCCCGAAGTGTATTGGATGTTCACTAAGTCATCGATTGCCGGTTGTGGCAGGCCAGCCGGCAGGTCAGGCGCCGACTCCATCAGCTCACCGAGGTCGCGGCTGCCGGGGGGCGCGGCGCCGACCACCAAGACATTGTCGCTGGCAAAGGGAGCTTCGCCATCAAGAGCGGCGTATGCGGACATGCAGTCGGAGTGGATCACTAGGAAGTTCGCATCCGAGTCCGTCAGGACATAATACAGCTCACGCCCCGTGTAGGCGATATTGACGGGCACCATCACCGCGCCCAATCTTGCTATCGCCAGCCATGTTGCAGGAAACTGTGGGATATTCGGAAGCATGACAGCCACATGCGAGCCTTTTCGAACACCGGCCTCGTACAGCGCCGCAGCCGTCCGATCGACCAATGCCTTCACGTCGTCGTAGGTTGCCGCACTGTCCTGTGCCTCCTCGAAGAACGTCCACATCGGCTTACCCAGGTTGGCCGCCACCTGCTCTTCGACAAGACTCCAGATGTTGGCCGACAATGGCGTTTCCTGGATTGTCTTGAAGAGGCTGTCGATTGCCTGGCGCGCCTCCGTCCAGGATGTGGCAGGTTGTATACCGTTCATATCAGACCTCTGCTGACGTTATGGTGTTGTAGCGCCGCTCGTTGCGCCGGCGGATTAACTCGCCGATACCCATTCCACTGACGCTGAGTAGCGTGAGCATCACTGCTACGGCAGGAACGGTCGGATCGATCTTGAGTCCGAGATCGTTCCATATGCGGACGGGAAGCGTCTGAGCTCCGCCCGAGACGAACAGCGTGATGATCAGTTCATCGAAGGAAGCGAAGAAGGCGAGAATGCTGGCCGCAAACATCGACGGCACGAGATAAGGCAGGGTCACGAGCATGAATGCTTTGATTGGGCTGGCGCCTAGCACCCGCGCTGCGCGCTCGAGCGTAATGTCGAACCGCCGCAAGCTCCCTGACACGAGCATGACAACATAGGGGATTGCGACAACCGAATGAGCTGCCGTGAGGGCCAAGACGTTATCCACGAGTCGGAAGCGGAGAAACACGATGTAAAGCGCAAGTGCAAGTATGACCGTCGGCAGGATGAGAGGAGCGATGAAGATCGCCGTGAGCGCTGTCTTGCCGAAGAATTCGGCCCGAACGAGCGCAATCGCCGCAAGCGTGCCGACAGTCAGGCTGATGAAAGTTGCGCCAATGCCGACCCTGAAGGACAGCAGCGCTGCATTGATCCATGTAGGGTCATCGAAGAAGGCGCTGTACCATCTCAAGGATAGGGTCTGGGGTGGGAATTCCAGAAACTGGCTCTCGGTCAACGAAATTGGGACTAAGAAGATCAGCGGCAGGATCAGGAACAGCACCAGAACAGTAAAGTAGACGGCCAGGACAGCCCTCATCGTCCGACTCCCAGACTTGAGAACTCGGTTCTTCCGCGGGTCAGCAACCGGAAAAGCGCGAGGCATGCCAAGGTGATGATGAGCAGCGCCGTGGCGAGGGCGGCGGCGAAACCCCAGTTCAAAGATTGATGCACCTGGATGTCGATCAGATTGGAGATCAGGATGCTTCGGCGGCCACCCAGAAGTGCCGGTGTCACGTAGAACCCGAGACAAAGGATGAAGCAGATGATCCCGCCGGTTGCAGCTCCACTCAGACTGAGTGGCAAGAACACCTTAACAAAGGCCTGAGTGGGGGTGGCGCCGAGCGACCGGGCCGTTTTGACCAAGCCTTTGTCTATGTCCAGCATTGACGCCAGACACGTCAGAACGACGATCGGCAGAAGAATCTGCACCATTGCGATGCGGACTGCGAGATCGGTGTAGAGAATCTGAACCGGAGAGAAACCGAACGCCGCGAGCGTCCGATTGATGATACCCTCTCGCCCCAGGATGATGATCCAAGTGTAGGTCCGGACTAGGATGCTGATCCAGAACGGCAACAGGATCAGATAAACCAGATACGCACGCAGCTTGGTCGACAGCCCGCTCATGAAGAAAGCAGCCGGGTAGCCAAGAACAACGCAGATCACCGAAACAGTCAGCGCCTGCCAGAAGGTCCTCTCGAGAACGACGAGTGAAACACGCGAACCGACGAGCTCCCGAATTGGTCCAAGCGTGAAGCCGCTGTCTCCGTAGACACTGAGGCTGAGCACGCCGAGGATCGGGAGGACGAACAACAAGCCGACCAGCAAAGCTGCCGGTAGAAGCAACAGTAATGTGGTCGGCCTGTTTTTCATGACAATCTTCCAGCCCGGTTCAGATCAGGAGCCAGTCGTTCCAGCGCTTCTGAACCTTATCGAGGTTTTGTGCCCACCAGCCGGAGTCGAAGCGGAACTGCACGGCGGCGTTTTGCGGCGCCGTTGGCAGTGTCGCAACGAACTCGGGTTCCAACAGCTCCATCATTCCCGGAACGAAGCCAGGATAAGGAATGATCTTCACGAATTCGGCGGAAGCCTTCGGATCCATGCGATACTTCAGGAAGAGCTGCGCTTCCGTCGGATGCTTGGCCCCTTTAGGAATGCCGAGGTAGGAGAGCATCAACGCCCCACCATTCCAGCTGATATCGACAGGCTTGCCTTCTTTCTTCAAAGGGGAGATGCGCCCGTTCCAGCAGGATGTCATGTTGACCTCGCCATCCACCAGAAGCTGGACGTGCTGTGCGCCGTTCTCCCACCAGACTGGGATATGGTCCTTAAGTTCATCCAGCTTTGCGAACGCCTTGTCGACGTCAATGGGATAGATCTTGTCGAGCGGCACGCCAGCCGCGAGGAGCGCAAACTCAAGATTGCCCTTCGGCGAGTTCTCAAGCGATCGTGGTCCGGGGAAGTTCTTCACATCCCAGAAATCGGCCCAGCTCTTCGGAGCTTTGCCGCCAAATCGATCGGTTCGGTAACCAAAGACGGTTGAATAGGAGGCACGCACCACGGCGTCCCGAAGCTTTGCCATTTCGGGCAGGACGTTGTTGGGATCGATGAGTGCGTAATCGATCGGCTCCAGCCATCCTGCCTCGGACGCGCGTGCCACATCGTCGCCGTTCAGCTCCGTGAGATCCCATTCGACATTTCCGGACTCAACCATCGCCTTCAGCTTCGGCAGGCTAACAGGCGCAGTCGCGCGAACCTTGATGCCGGTCGCCTTCGTGAAGGGATCCTCGAACAGTTTCTTTATCACTTCAGCGAGCGATCCTCCGGAGCCATTGACGACGATGGTCACGTCCTGTGCGGCTGCGCTACGCGCTCCCAACCCGGCCAGAACGAGCGAAGAAGCTCCTACGTTGAATGTACGTCTCGTCAGGTTTACCATCGAACGTCTCCCTCTCCTGGTTGATGCTTGCCGTCTCTTCGCCGGACTATTCTGGCAAATGGATAAGTCTGTTCTCTTCGAAGCTGATTGCGATTTCCGATCCCGGATCGAGGCTCGAGTTCTCCCCGCTGCGCGGCTCCGCAAGAGTGAGCTCGGCGCCATTCCTGGTTTCGACGACGTAGCGAACCGCATCGCCAAGAAACACGGCCTGCCGCACAATGGCCGGATGCCCACCGGTCGGAGTCCGACGGATATGTTCCGGGCGGACTGACAGGTAACCCTGTGAGGGCTGGATTTCGCTTGGGAAGCGGATGACACCGAGTCCGTCGACGATGGCTCCGTCATGCTTCGACCCGGAGATCTTTATGATATTGTTCAACCCGATGAATTCGGCGACGAAGCGTGAGTTCGGGCGATCGTAGAGATCCTGCGGAGTGCCCAGCTGGCGGATCAGGCCCTTATCCATCACCGCCAGGCGATCGGATAATGTCAAAGCCTCGCCCTGGTCGTGGGTCACGTAGATGACTGTGCAGCCGATCTGCTGCTGATATTGCTTGATCTCCAGCTGCATGGCTTCGCGCAGCTTCAAGTCCAGTGCGCCAAGCGGCTCATCCATGAGCAGAACACGTGGTTCGAACACAATCGCACGTGCGAAGGCAACACGTTGTTTCTGCCCGCCTGAAAGCTCGTGCGGCATGCGTTCTGCCAGACCTCCCAGTCTGACAATCTCAAGCGCCTTCAGCGAACGCTTGCGGATTTCGGCTCGTCCGACTCCACGCATCTCAAGGGGGAAAGCGACGTTGCCGAGAACGTTTCGGTGCGGGAAGAGCGAGTAGTTCTGGAACACCATGCCGATGTTACGCTTCTCCGTCGGCACGCGGGCAATGGAGACGCCATCGATGAGGATGTCTCCGCTGGTGATGTCGGTGAACCCAGCGAGACTGTTCAACGCAGTGGTCTTACCTGAGCCGCTGGGCCCAAGCAGGGTCATGAACTCACCAGCGGCTACATTCATGGAGAAGCTTTCGAGGGCTACGAAGTTGCCGTAGGTCTTGCGCACCTTCTTGAACTCGATCGCGGCACCATTGACCACCATGCCTGTTCCTCCCTGGCGACAAAAAGTGACGAGCTCGTCATTTTTTGTCAAGGGCTTTTCTGGAAACCGTTTCATTGCTAATCCAAAAGCGAAACAATGAACCTGCGGAGCGGAATTAGTGACGTACAATTATGTAGAGTTCCTGAAGAACAAACTAATTGAGGCGTCCGACGCAAAGAAGCCCCAAAGAACCGAGTTGCAGATCGAGATATCCGTAGCATCTCTGTTGGGGGAAAAAGCTTATCATGCAATTACAGTTGATATGATTACGGAACGGGCGAACATCGCGCACGGCACGTTTTATCGATATTTCGACAGCAAGCAGGGGGTCGTCGCTAAGACGATTGCCGACTACTTTGACTTTGTTAGAGCGACTAGACCGAAAATCCATGGCGTCTCGGACCTTGAAGCAATTACGATCGGTAATCGACACTACGTTCGATGCTTCCGGGAAAACGTGGGTCTCATGCGCTGTCACTTTCATCTCAAGGATGAGGATGACCGGATCGCGGAGGTTGGCCGCCGAGCGGATCGAGCCTTGTCGGAGAGGATCATCGGGCGCTTGTCCCGTCAGCATCCCATCCCTGAGGTGGCGATGCCGCGTCTGCGCCTATGTACCTATGCCATCATTGGAATGGTGGATGAGTTGTTGCTAAAGGTTTATGGTCAAATGGATCATCCTCTCGTCGCCTATGTCGATGAACCCGATATGATTGCTGATACACTAACCAAGTTGTGGTACTCTGCACTTGCCGATTTCCGCGCGTAGGAAGCAGATCCGCTGAATTTAATGCGACAGCGCGATGTCAACTTTTCAGAGGAACTTGTGACAGGCCTTAGCGGGAACCGTAGCATAAGCTGCGGAAAGTCATCACAAGTCCACTGGCGCGGCTTCCTCACGCGGCGAGGCTGAACAACTGTTTCTCCAAACCGATTTTGCCTGTCAATTCCGCATGCCTCGGCAGGCAGTGACTTCGGCAGACTGTTCGCATCACCTCAAAACCCTTCAGTGTCGTAGAGGCCATTTTCATGCGCTGGAACCGGGGATTGGCCGGCGCAGCCCTGGCCCGGATTGATGCGTCACGGGCAATGACGCGCCAGTTACCGAGCATGGAGCGAGAGATCCTCAGTTCGGTCGCGTTCTGCGTGAGTGACGGCCGCTGCTCTCTAGCAGGGCTGCGGCCTGATGCTTGAACTCGGGTGTGAATTCCCGCCTCGCTTCATCATCAACCATCTTCCCGCTCTCGCAGGAGCGTATCAGAGGTGTCGGTCAAAGCGAGGGAACATCAGTTCACTACTCCTCCGAGTTACTGGAGCGGCTTAATCGCCGCCAGAGAGCGCCCACTGATAAGTGCCATATCGACGAAACCTGTGTCAAAGTCCGCGCTTAGTGGCGGTATCTGTATCGAGCGATCGATAGCAACGGTGACATAGTGAAGCTCTGGTTCAGTGAGCGGCGCAATCTGATGGCCGTCAAGCGGTTCCTGAACAAGTCACTTCAGCGTCATGCTCGGCCTGAGCGGATTGTGATCTACGGCAGCCGGGCGAACCGCGAAATCATTCTGTCGTATGATTCGAAACTCCGTCTCCTGGATCGATTATAATGCGCACTGAACTCGATCCGGCTCCGGCAGCGTCGCTATCTCAACAATCGTATTGAGCAGGGTTACTGCGTCATCAAGAGATGGATCCGACCGATGCTCGGGTTCAAGTCGATAGTATTCGCTTGTGCAATCCTGGGCGAGTTCGTGACGATCTATATGTCGCGGAAAGCTCAGGCGAACTATGCCTGCCGGTGGTCGGGTTGGCTCTTAGCTCGACTTTGGCCATTTCTGGCAGGTGGGTTGAGAGTGCAGAGGCGGCGAAGCGAACGATGCGGTAGGTTGGTGTGTCCCCGCCAAGAGACACGGCCATGCCAGATCTGCCCGCCCGCTTCGCCGCGATCATTTTAGCCTTTGCCCCGCTCTTTCGCTACCGAACCTGGCGCCATGCCGAGGTCCTGCTCGTCGGGGCCATCCTGGCACCCGGCAAGCGCACTGTGACCAGCATCTTGCGCATCACCGGCCTCAGTCGCGAGGCTCACTTCGTCAACTACCATCGCGTGTTGAGCCGGGCGCGCTGGAGCGGACGCGAGGCTGCCCGTCTGTTGCTTTGCTTGCTCATCCACGCCTTCGCACCCACCGGGCCGATCATCCTCGGCCTTGATGACACCATCGAGCGTCGGCGCGGCCGGCGCATCAAAGCCAAGGGCATCTATCGCGATCCGGTGCGCTCATCCGATGCTCACTTCGTTAAGGCATCAGGCCTGCGCTGGATCAGTCTCATGCTCCTGGCGCCCATTCCGTGGGCCGCCCGCACATGGGCCTTGCCGTTCCTCACCGCCCTGGCGCCCTCGGAGCGCTACTGCCGTGAGCGGGGACACCGGCATAAGAAGCTGACCGACTGGGCCCGCCAGCTGGTGCTGCAGGTGCGGCGTTGGCTGCCCGAGCGCGAGCTGATCCTGGTGGCTGACATGGGCTTTGCCGCCCTGGAACTGCTCGCAGCCCTGTCCCGTCAGGGTGTGATCTGCATCACCCGGCTTCGGCTGGACGCTGCCCTCTATGAGCCGGCTCCACCGCGTCGACCAGGGACATGCGGCCGTCCCCGCACCAAAGGAGCGCGACTGCCAACCCTTTCTGATGTGCTGACGCGGACGAGCACCCGCTGGCGACGCGTCACGGTGCCGGGCTGGTATGGCGAAGGGGATCGGCTGATCGAGTTCTGCTCGGCAACGGCCGTGTGGCGCCACGGCGGCATGCCGGTGGTACCAATCCGCTGGGTGCTGCTGCGCGACCCCCTTGGACGCTTCTCGCCGCAGGCCTTGCTGTGCAGCGATCCCAGGCAGGCTCCGTTGCAGATCATCCGCTGGTTCATCCTGCGCTGGCAGGTCGAGGTCACGTTCCAGGAGGCCCGCACCCATCTGGGTGTGGAGACGCAACGGCAATGGTCGGATCGTGCCCTGGCCCGCACCACCCCTTGCCTGTTCGGGCTGTTCTCCATCGTGACCCTGCTGGCTGCCCAACTCGACCAGCGCACCCGAACAGCTGTGCTCATCGACAGCTGGTACCGCAAGTCTCGTCCGACCTTCGCCGATGCTCTGGCCGCCGTGCGGCACGCCATCTGGCGCGAAACGGGTTTACTCACGTCCCGCCACCAGCACAAAATGCCAAAACCCTCACAGGCCCTTCAACGATGCTTGGTTTACGCGCTTTGCCGAGCCGCCTGATTGGCCAAAGTCGAGCTTAGAGCCCGTCCCGAAAAGGGTTGAGTGGCCGAGGCCGCTATGATTCCAAGAGGGTGCTGAAGCCTGACCTGGAACCGCAATGTGGACCCCGACCACCCGGCGGCAGTATAGCCGCGACGGGTTGCGATACGAAACCGATCTGACCGATGCCGAATGGGCGTTGATTGAGCCGCTTCTGCCCGGGCCCCACGCCCGTGGACGACCCCGGCGTTGGGCGCCCCGTGAGATCCTCAACGGCATCTTTTATGTCCTGCGCGGTGGCATTGCCTGGCGGCTTCTGCCCTCGGATCTGCCGCCCAAGAGCACGATCTTTCGCTGGTTCAGCCTGTGGCGGGACACTGGCCTGTTCGAGACCATCAACCATCTGCTGGTCATGGCGGATCGCGAGCGGGTCGGACGGGAGGCCTCACCCACCGCAGCCGTGCTCGACAGCCAAAGCGTGAAGACCACCGAGAGCGGCGGCCCACGAGGCTATGATGCGGGCAAAAAGGTCAAAGGCCGCAAGCGTCAGGTGATGGTCGACACCGACGGGCGTGGTCTGATCCTGGAGTCCCAGCCAGCCGACGTGCAGGACCGGGATGGGGCATGTGTGGTCCTGGGCCTGTCCCGGCGTGCGTTCCCGTTTATCGCCACAGCGTTTGCCGACAGCGGCTATGCCGGCGAGACCCCGGCCCAGGCGACCTCGATCCGCATTGAGATCGTCAGAAAGCCGCCTGATCAGGTTGGCTTTGCGGTGCATCCGCGCCGCTGGGTTGTTGAAAGATTCTTCGCGTGGATCAGCCGCAACCGCCGGCTCTGGAAAGATCCGGAGGCGACGCTCACGTCAGCCCGGGCCTTCCTCTACGCTGCTTCCGTCATGCTCCTCGTCCGCCGCTTGGGACGGTGCTCATGATTTACGGGACGGACTCTTAGAGCAATTCCATCTGCTCGTCGCATAGGTCACGACGAAGCTCTTGTGACTTGCACATACTTGCTCCGGATTTGCGATAAGCCCAATGGCTTTGTCACGCTTCTTGCACTACGTGACTAGGTCATTGAAATAGAACTTCGGATTATCGAGCGGCGCACTACATTCCGATAGCTCGGGGCTCTCATTCGTTCCGAAGGTAAGGAACGCAGTGATTGACACAGAGCGCCGCAGCAAACCCTCAGCGAAGCAGCTGACTTGGGAAGTTGCTCCCGGTTTACGTTGATTGTCGCTGGACTAGCTTGGACATGCCGGCTATCCAACGGTCATAATTTTCTGATTTCCTTTGGTGATAGTCACGGACGATCGCATGCGGCAGGATCAGGAACGTGCGTGCATCAAGGCCCCTGATCGCCGCCTGAGCCACCTCTTCAGGGGACAGCACTCCGTCTGCGCTTTCCGGCCCACTTGGAATGCTGTTAAGCAATGGCGTATCGACGCCCTGCGGGCAAAGAACCGCAACCTGTATTCCTTGATGTCGATGCGTAAAAGCTATGTTCTCGGCGAAGCCAATGGCAGCATGCTTCGTAGTACCGTATACAGCGCTCCCGACCTGGTTGAGAAGTCCTGCTGCTGAGGCCGTCTGCAAGAAGATGCCCCCGCCCCGCGCTATCATGCGCGGCAGCAAAAAACGCGCCGCGCGGACATGTGCCAGGACGTTAATCTCCCACGATCCTTGCCAAACCTCATCTGAGGCGAATGCAGCATTGTCAGGGGATGGTTGAAATCCCAATGCCACTCCTGCATTCGAGCAGAAGGTTCGGATTGGGCCCTCTTCGGACTCGACCAGATCAAGCACCTGATCGAAGGCAAGAGCATCTCTCACGTCAACACCGATCGCACGCCCGCCGACCCGGACGGCAACCTCTCGAGCAAGAACCTCGTTACGGTCCAATATGATGACCTTCGATGCTCCATCCGAGGCAAAGGCCTCGCAAAGCGCTCGGCCGATACCTTGCGCGCCGCCCGTGACGACAACAATACCAAAGCGAGTCCTCATTCAACTGCCTCCGCGAGGTTCCCCGGCCCAATAGGCTTTTAGCCTGCTCCGAGTGGCGATCCGAGTTTGATGTTAATTCAGGGTTGGCCAGACTGCCAGCGGATAGGTACTGTCAACTCGGTACAGGAGGGCAAAGCTGCTGCGGGCGAAAGCGTTGGGCCAGTACACATCAGTCCACGCATGCAACACGAAACGCGTTGTGCCAGGTGAGGAACGCGCGATCGCGGGTGGCCCGGTACTCCTTAGCGGAGAGACAGTGACGCGGGAACTGGAACCTGCCACAGGCGCCGACTTAAACCAAACTTGAAAGTGCTTTGTCAGGAATGCCATTGGCGGGAATGCTTCCCGTAAGCTGAAATACCCTGTGGCCTAGTGCTGTCGCGCAATAGTCTGCCCTATCTCAGCGAGCAGCCCGGCACGCTGCGCGACATGATGCGCATTTGCATCGCTTGCGTTTCCTTGAAGTGCGCGTGCCATAACGCCGTGCAGAATGGCCGACAGCCGGAAAAACGCCAGAACCAGGAAGACGTTCCAATCGGGTAGTGTTGAACGGCCCATCATCGTGCAGTATCGCTCGACGATCTCCTGCTCCTGAGGAATTCCAAGATGGATGAGATTGAGTCCAAGAATACCTCGGCTGTGTGGAACATGGGCATCAATGCGATAGGGCATGCACAAGTATGCCAGATCGCTCAAGGGATGCCCAAGCGTCGAGAGCTCCCAATCGAAAATGGCCTCAACCTTCGGCTCACCGACAGCGAAGCATAGATTGCCAATGCGAAAGTCGCCATGGACAATGGTTGTCTCGTCACGAACTTCTTGATGCTCGCGAAGCCAATCGGCGAGCCATGTGAGCGCTGGCAATTCGCCAGCGCTCAATGATAGTTGGTATTGCCGGCTCCAGCGCTTGACCTGCCGGTCTACATAGCCTCCCTTGAGTCCAAAGTCGTTCAAATCCACTGCTTCGAAATCAATGGCGTGAAGCTTCGTGAGAGCATCCACGGACGCGAAATGTAGCCTCATCCGCTCATCAGGCCCTATGCCCTCCATCGTGGCATTGTCGAAAATCCGACCCTCGACGAATTCCATCACATAAAAGGGAGTGCCGATGACTTCTGTGTCATTGCACAGTGCTATTATTCGCGCGACAGGCACGTTCGTGAGCCCTAGTGAGGAGACGACACGAAATTCCCGCTCGACGTCGTGCGCTTTATTGAGCAACTGCCCCGGCGGCTTTTTACGAAGAACAATACGCTTTCCGCCTGCCTCGATCAGGAATGTCGGGTTCGACTGACCGCCTTGAAACTGACGGATGCTCATGTCGCCGCGAAAGTCTGGAACCACATCTGCAAGCCAGACCTTAATCGCATTCTCATCAAAGCGGTGCACAGGAATGACAGGTCCGAGGTTTACCATGCTTCTGCCCTTCTCTAAGCTAATTGTCTCGCCAGCATCGGCGACGATCACCTTCTTAGTGATGTAAGCCGATGCCGGCGATGTCCTGCGTGTTGCGAATGCGCCCTAAAGGCAGGGGGCTCTCCATTTGCCTCTGGAGTCCGCTACATTCCTCGGGGGCGGTGAGACCAAAAAGGTTGAGATCCCTCCTCTCCTGAATGATATCGGCCGAAACCTGATCATTCACGGCAACTCCCTTTTCAATTGGTTTTGCTTGCTCACGCAAATAGGTTCCGAGATTCCGACGAGCTGTTCACACCCCCCGCTGTTGATCGCTAATTCCGCTTATCGGAAATAAATTTCATTATTCATTATCATGCTGTCCTCTCCTTTGGTCAAGGGTTGGTCAAGGGCAGATGAAGTATTCCTCTCCAAAGAGGCGCAAGATGCAAACTCGTTAGAACACACACTCGTGTCCCAAACGGATTTGAGGCGAGAGGACGGGCCGCCGTTCATTGTCGCATTTGCATGCCCGCTGAAAATCCTCAACGTCTCCATGTAAGGCGCTTGGGCCTCACCAACCAGGCACTTGCGTCAGGACCCGGTCTCGAGAAAGCAACGGTCTCACGCTCACCTTTACGCCCGCGTTTCGTGGTTGTCTCTAGTATTCGACTATCAAGGACCGCTAATCTCTATCGGTCTCGGCACTCGCCCCGGGGTTCGCATCCCTCGGAGGCTTCGCTGTATGGGACATCTCCAGGCCATTGATTCAATCGCGCGTAGATGAGTGGGATGCTTGTCAGTGAGCGGTGTGCCGGGCAACCGGTCACCACGCAAGCTGAAGCCGGTCGGGACTGGCCAGAGCGGCTACTGGAGTAGCTGGATTGAGCAGGATCATCGGACGATCAAGGGACTGGTGCGGCCGATGCTCGGAATTAGTCGATGGACAGTGCTCGTGCGATCTCATGCGCTGAACCCTTCCCTGGGTCCGCGGATGCTAGAGTTACCCATATCCCATGGGCTGTGAAAATCCCGCAGCGGCCTGGACTTTCGGCTCTAGGGGAAGCCTAAGCGCCGTCCAGACCTCGACCAGAGCCTGCACGAGCGCCTCGATATGGGCGCCGGTGTGCAGGGGTCCTGGGGTGATGCGCAGGCGCTCGGTGCCGCGGGGCACGGTGGGATAGTTGATCGGCTGGATGTAGATGCCGTGCTTCTCCAGGAGCCGGTCTGAGGCGGCCTTGCAGGCTTGCGCATCCCCCACCATCACCGGCACGATGTGGGTGGGCGTGGCGAGCAACGGCAGGTCGGCGCGGATCAGCGCATCCTTGACCTGAGCCACCTGGCATTGCTGCCCCTGGCGCTCGATCCGCGAGGCCTTGAGGTGGCGCACGGAGGCTGTTGCCGCGGCCGCCACGCTCGGCGGCAGGGCCGTGCTGAAGATGAAGCCCGGCGCATAGCTGCGCACGGCATCGATGACGGACGCAGCACCCGCAATGTATCCGCCCATGACGCCGAAGGCCTTGCCCAGCGTGCCCTCGATCACGTCGATCCGGTGCATCACGCCGAGACGCTCCGCAAGACCTGCTCCGCGCGGGCCGTACATGCCGACCGCATGGACCTCGTCGATATAGGTCATGGCGCCGTAGCGCTCGGCGAGGTCGCAGATCTGGCGGATCGGCGCCACGTCGCCATCCATGGAATAGACGCTCTCGAACACGATGAGCTTGGGCCTCTCGCCGGCCGCCTGCAACAACGCCTCCAGGTGCTCCAGATCGTTGTGCCGGAAGATCGCCTTGTCGCAGCCGGACTGGCGCACGCCCTCGATCATCGAGTTGTGGTTGAGGGCATCGGACAGGATCAGGCAGTTCGGGATCAGCCGGGCCAGCGTGGCGATGCCGGTCTGGTTCGACACGTAGCCCGAGGTGAAGACCAGCGCCGCTTCCTTGCCGTGCAGGTCGGCGAGTTCCGCCTCCAACTCAACGAGCGGGTGGCTGATACCCGAGATGTTGCGCGTCCCGCCGGCGCCGGTGCCGAAGCGCCAGGCCGTTTCGACCATGGCGCGGGTCACGTCCCGATTCTGGCCCATGCCGAGATAATCGTTGGAGCACCAGACGGTAATGGGGCGGGGCCCATCCGGTGAGTGCCAGAGGGCCTGGGGATAACGGCCGGCCAGCCTCTCGATATCGGCAAAAACGCGGTAAAGCTGTTCAGAGCGGAGCTGGTCAAGGGGCAAATGGTAATAGTTGTTGTAATTACGCTGTGAACCCATCAACGTTCTTTCCGTTCCGGCCATTTCTGTATCCAAACTATTTTAGGCCGAGGTGATGCTTGTGGGAGCCGCAACCTCTTGGACGACGAACTCGAATTGCATGCAGTAAACGATAGGGCACCTAATCGGCTGCTCGTATCCCAAACGGACATGAAAAATCTTCTCGCCGGGCACTTCGGATGTGCGATCACATGCTCCGTATAGGCTCGGCGGCGGGCTGAGGTCGCTAGCTTTGGTGACGCTGCCCTTTGGATCCCTAGACGACCTCTTTCGGGATCAACCTATCCAAGGCCGAGTGGTATCCAGGCTAGGGCAATCTAGCGTCCGCCATCTCCAGCCCGTTGAGGCGCCTAACATGATCGCATTTGAGGTCATCATACGTGGATCGGCAGCAGTAGTAAGCGACCTCTGTCATGCTAATCTGACAGACGGCCTCTGCCTCTGTCCGACCTTGTACCGTCAGCGCGTCCACCTGCCTCAGCTTGGCGAACATCTCTTCGACCGTGTGCCTTTTCTTGCCCAAGTCTCAGTCCTCTTGTTCAAAACTCGTACATCAATGAGGATCACTTCTCAGTAGGCAGAACAGCCGCATTCAAGGTGCCGCGCTACATTAAATGCTAGTCCGAACCTTCAAAGACGATCTCCGAAGATTTTCCGAAGAGGCCCTTCTCAAACAGTGACGGAGACCGTGCTTCCGAAACGTTCAACCTCAGCCTCACCGGAGGCTGAGGGATAGTCATTCCATGTCATCTCTAATGGGCTAATCTTCGTTCTCACTTCACGCTATGATGCACAAGGCGTCGACGATACGAACTTCCCCTGTTCCCTTACGCACAACCACTGGGTTGAGATCGCACGCCAGCATAATCCCCTCAAGATCGCTGGCAAGACGAGACAAATTGACCGCGGCGTCAACGAAGTGCGACTGGTCCGTCTTAGGCGTCAGATTTCTGTAGCCGTCGAGGATTCTTGCGATCCTTGTCCGAGCAAGCATAGCGCTGGCTTCATCCTTGGTGAGCGGAGCCAGCTTCACTGCCCGGTCAGCCATGATCTCCACCAGCGTTCCACCGCTACCGATGACGACGAGCTGTCCAAACGGCGCCGCGGAGGTGAAGCCCGCAAGAGCCTCGATACCCGCTGAGACCTGTTCCTGCAGCTCGTAGCCGTCGATCGTGGCTTCCGGTAGGGTCGCGCCGACCTTTGATTGGATCGTCGCAATCGCGGACCGCAAAGCGTCTTCGTCACCTACATCGACAACAACCCCACCGACATCCGACCGATGCTGGATCTGACGCGATGCGACCTTCACGACCATTGGGAAGCCGATTTCTGCAGCTCGCTCGAGTGCCTCGACAACATCCCCGACCACAATGGACTTAACCACGGGCAATCCGTACTCCCGCAGAACGTCGAAAGCGATCTTGGCATCCAAAGTACCCGAGCACTGTGACAGCTGCCGGCGCAGCGCTTCAGCATGTGGATGGAAGTAACCTCGATCAGATCGGCGCGCCTCCGCCCAGGCTACTGCAAGACCAGGTTTACCGTGGTTGAGCTGCCCAACAGCCTGAAGGCCTGGAGTGAGCCCTCTCAGGAGAGGAATTCCATTCTCCGCCATCATCGTACGAACGCCCGGATCAACATTCTCGGCCGTCGGCGAGATGATTACAAAGGGCTTCTTCGCGTCACGTCCGCTCTGCGCGTAGACGTTCAGAATGTTCATGTAATTCTGCAGGGTGGCCGGATTGAGACTTTCCTGCGTATCCTGAAGCGCAACGACTGCGCCAACCTCTTCATCGTCGAGAATCGCCGCGATGGCTTCGGCAGGATTACGATCTTCCACGTTGACAGTCGCGCCGAAATCGACCGGATTGCGTCCGGAAGTACCCGGAAGCGCCTTGCGTAGACGCTCCCGCGTGACTTCACCGAAGGCGGCGACGCCGATGCCCCTCGCCTCGGCGAGGTCACAGGCAAGCGCCGTCTGGCCGCCGGAAATGCCCACGATTCCGAGAGACGCCCCTCTAACCATCTTCCGCGCAACCGCAGCGCATTCGAGCGCCGCAATGAGTTCGTCATAGTCGGAGACGGTCGCGATGT
This sequence comes from Microvirga arvi, assembly GCF_016892765.1. Classification (GTDB taxonomy): domain Bacteria; phylum Pseudomonadota; class Alphaproteobacteria; order Rhizobiales; family Beijerinckiaceae; genus Microvirga; species Microvirga arvi. The sequence continues at coordinate 45,628 of NZ_JAFEMD010000034.1, read as the reverse complement.
TGGTCGCAGAAAAGAAATCTTCATAAGCGTCCCAGTCGCTGACAAGCGCCCCCGTATGCGCCTGGGTCGCCGCAAGTCCGCTCGCAGTGCGGCCGACCTTCAGCACCACGAGGGACTTCCCGGCCGCATGGACGCTCTCGGCAGCATAGGCTAGCGCAACAGGATCCTTGATTGATTCGGCGATGACACCAATAGCGTTCGTCGCGTCGTCATCAGCGAGCCAACGGATATAGTCGGCGGCGGCCACTTGAAACTCGCTGCCCATCGTGACGACCTTCGACAGCCCGATAACGGTGGAGTTCATGACCGAAATAGCGGCAGAGCCCGATTGGGCGACGATTGCCACCTTGCCTGCCCGCAGCCGTTTCGACGGTCGCGAGGGATAAAGGGGAATCGAATCCGTGAAATTGACAAGGCCCATGCAGTTTGGGCCGTGCACGATGAGCCTGCTGGAACTTCCAAGCTCTCGAATGGATCGTTCCTGCTCCTCTGAAAAGCCGTTTGTGAACACGATAGCGGAACGGACCGGGCTCTGCTCGAGCTCCTCCAGCATGCCCGGCACTCGAGCGGCCGGAATGGCCACGATGGCAAGGTCCGTATCCAAGGGGAGCGAAGCCACCGAGTTGACGGCGGCCAGTCCGTCAATCTCCTTCGCTTCCGGGTGAACCGGGAAAATGGTGCCGTTATAGCCCCAATCCTTCAGATTGCTGATGACCACATTGCCCTGGGTAGCACGCTTTGCCGAAGCGCCGACAACGGCAACCGAACGAGGTCGCATCATGGAGGTAACATCGATATGCAAGGTGATCATTCCTCTTCGCGTGACGGCCGTGCAGCCGATGACCGCACGGCAGCTTTGGTGTTCCGATAGGCCGGACTCTGTTACTGCTTGTCGGACGGCAGCCAAGCCTCAGCCCAATTGGGGTGCGTGTTGAAGGAGAAGTTGAACTGCGCGTCGAGCCCTTTCAGGTCGGTGCTGACCGCCTCAAAAACCTTCGAATCCGCAAGGGCAAGCTGATTGAGGTCTCGCGCGATGATCTCGGCATACTTCTTGTAGAAGGGCTTTTGCTGGCCGACCGGCGCAGCCGAGGCATCTAGCGCAACCTTGTCGAACTCCGGATTGCAGTACCCGGTCGGATTCGCGAACGGCACGCTTCCCTCATTGCATACGAAACTGCGATCGACACCCAGAACCGGGTTCGTGCGGCCGGTCAACGAGATCACCGATGCATCGAAGTCTCGCTGGGTGTAGACTTTATTCGTCCAGATCTGCTGATCGAGAGCACTCAGCTTCACGTCGATGCCGACCTTCGACCAATGCGACTGCACGATCTGAGCAACTGCATCATAGGGTGGCTTGGCGATCACGGTCAGCTCGATCGTGAAGCGCTTGCCATCCTTCAGAGGATACCCCGCTTCGTCGAGAAGCTTCCCAGCCTTGACGGGATCGTACGCATAGAGCGTATCGTAGTTGACTGACGTGTCGTGCAAGTCCTTGAACTGCGTCGGAATCGCATTCTTGGCGGTTGCAGCCAGTCCCTGATAGACGTCCTGAACGATGCGCTCGCGATCGATAGCATGGAACAGCGCCTGACGGACCTTGACGTTCTTCAAGGGCTCCCGGGTCAGATTGAGATCGACCACCGCTGTCTCGGGTGCGTTGTTAACGATCTGCACAACCTTGAACTTGCCTCTCTTGGACGCCTCCTGGGTGGCGCGAACCTGCGCGACCTCAGGGCGGAACCAGTTGACCTCACCGCCGATGAGCGCATTCATCCGCTGCTGCGGATTGGGAATAAGCGCGAAAACAACTGAATCGAGATAAGGCTTTGGCTTCTCCCAATAATGCTCGTTGCGGACGAAGGTGATCGATTGTCCGCTTGCCCAACTCTGAAACTTGAAGGGCCCCAGACCGACCGGAGCAAGATTGGCGGGATGCGTGGCCACGTCCTGACCGTCATAGATGTGCTTCGGCATGAGGGGGAAGACCTCCTTGTCGAAGAGATCCAAGGTCGCGGTGAGCGGCTGCTTCAGCTTCAGGACAAAGGTGGTCGCATTCGGAGCCGAAGCCTCCTCCACCAAAGGAACGAGTTTGGTCAGATAGGTGTTGAACTTGCCGAAGGTCATCAAGGTGAAGACGACGTCCTCGGCCGTGAACGGCTTCCCGTCCGACCACTTCACGCCGTCTCGCAGAGTGAAAGTGTAGGTCTTGCCGTCCGCCGAGGCCTCCCAGCGCGTCGCCAGGCGTGGGAGGCGATTTCCCTCCTTGTCATAGGTCATCAGCCCGTCGGCCCACACATCCGCCGCGAAAAGAGCCGGAACGGACGACGTAAGCTGAGTGTTCAGCGTCGGAATAGTCGTCGAGTTCAGGGCCGCGATCACCGTTCCCCCAGTGACGGGCTTGCCATCGTCGGCCATGGCGACAGATGCATTGGCACCGATCGCGCAAGCAAACAGAATTGAGGCCACGCGTAGTTCGAAGATGGTCGGCGATTGACGAAGCATCGATTTCATTGTCTTCCTCCCGTTCTTGCTCTCGCTTTGCTTACTAAATTGGCGTAGGTGCTGCAGACAGCTCCTCCGCGCGGTGGCAGGCGACTTGCGTCGCTCCGGCACCCATCGGCCGCAGCTGAGGGTCAACTGCGGCACAGACTTCAATTGCATGCGGACAACGCTGAAGAAATCTGCACCCACCCTCCATCACCAACGATGTGGCAGGCACAACGGACCTCGGCACAGGCGAACGGATCCGGGTTCCGCGGGGATTGGGCAGCAGCCGCGCGTCGAGAAGGAGACGCGTGTAGGGATGGATTGGCGACCGGTAGATTGCGTCGCCGATCTCGACAACGCGGCCTTTATACATCACGGCGGTGCGGTCCGCGATCGATTGCATCGCGCCGAGGTCGTGACTGATGATCACGAAACCCACATTCGTCGTCTTGCGCAGATCGCTCATGAGCTGAAGGATCTGCGCCTGAACGGACACATCGAGGCTCGAGAGCGGCTCGTCGGCGATGATGATCTTCGGCTTCAGCATGATCGCGCGGGCGATGGCGATACGCTGCTGCTGTCCCCCGGAGAGCTGGTGGGGATAGCGCCCCAAATACTGCTCCGGCGGATCGAGGCCAACGGCTGCGAGCTGTGCGGCGAGAAAACTGCGCAGCTCGGCCTTCGCGACGATGTTGTGGCGGTTCGCAACGTGGCCGAGGGTTTCCTCGACGGTCATGCGGGGATTGAGAGACGAGGCAGGATCCTGGAACACCGCCTGGACTTGGCGCCGATACCGGCTGCGCTCCTCCTGGCCGAGCGTCTTGAGCGGCAGCCCGCGATACGTAACCTGCCCCAGGGTCGGGTGGTTGAGCATCAGCAGCATCTTCGCCAGCGTGCTCTTGCCGGACCCGGACTCACCGACAATTGCTAGCGTCTCGCCTTCGCGAATATCAAGATCGACGCCATCAACGGCGCGAACATCCACTCGACGCAACCCCTTGACGCCACGGCTGGTATAGATCTGGCTGACGCCTTCTAGGGAAAGGATCTGTGGGTTCATAGCCCAGCGCTCCTGAAGTTGATGCGGTGTGCGCTCAGCTCTATCAGTCGTGCCGAATAGCTATGCTTTGGCCTTTCAAAGAGATCGACGGTGCCGGCGGTCTCGACAACCTTTCCTGTCTGCATGACGTAGACGCGATCGCAGAGCTCTGCCACGACGCCGAGATCGTGCGTGATGATCACGACCGCCATGTTTCGCTCCTTGTGGATGCGGTAAAGTGTCTGCAGGACCTGAAGCTGGACGGTCGCATCCAGCGCCGTCGTCGGCTCATCGGCGAAGAGCAGTTTCGGATCACTTGCAAGCGCGATCGCAATCATGACGCGTTGGCGCATTCCGCCCGAAAGCTCGTGAGGAAAGCTGTGTGCCACACTTTTTGGGTCCGAAAACCCGACCTCCTCCAGCAGGCTATGAACACGCTGACTGTCTGATTCTCCTTTGCTATGAGGTGACAGAGCCTCGGCGATCTGCCGGCCGACGCGATGGGTCGGATTCAGGTATCCCAGCGGATCCTGGAAGATCATCGAGAAACCCTGCGACCGTCGCAAGGCCCGAATATCCCGCTCACTCATCCCGAGAATATCCCGTCCCTCGAACCGCAGGTCGCCGCTCAACTCGCTCACACGCAGATTGGGCATCAACCGCGAGATGGCACGTATCAGCGTACTCTTTCCGGATCCCGATTCGCCGACGACTCCAACACACTCTGCCGGCTTCACGTGGAAGTCGACGCCATCGACCGCGCGCACGGCCCGGTCCGAGACCTGGAAACACACCTTCAGGTTCCGCACGTCGAGAAGGTGCTCGGCGGTGCCGGGCCTGTGGATCTGCGAAGCGGTCATTGCAGACCTCCCATTCCACGCGTGCTGCGGGGATCGACGATTTCGTTGAGGCCGTCGGCGAACAGGTTGAGTCCGATGATCGCGATGCAGATTGCCGCGCCCGGGAAGACGCTCATCCACCAGGCTGTGTCCATGTAGTCCTGGGCCACGAATAACAGCTGCCCCCAGCTCACCATGGAAGGGTCCGACAATCCGAGGAAGCCCAGTCCGGCTTCGATTAGGATCGCAATACTGGCATCAAGCGCGACCTGGACAATCACAGGCTGAATGGCGTTCGGGAGGATCTCGCGGAAGATAATGTGAGAGGTCGAAAGGTCGGCTACTCTTGCTGCGGAAATGAAGTCCCGCTCACGCAGCTTTATATATTGCCCATAGACCAGACGCGCCTCCATCGGCCAGATGGCGAGGGCGACGGCAGCGATGAGCAGCCAGAAATTCGATCCGAACAAGGCGACTGCGCAGAGCACCAGCATGATCACGGGAAGCGTCTGAAAGAGCTCTATGATCCGCATGAGAACCATCTCGACGGGCCCGCGGAAATAGCCAGCAATGATGCCGATGGTCCCACCGACCAACAGAGCTGCCAGAGCAGCTCCGAACCCAACCATGAGGGAGGAACGCGCGCCATACAGGATGAGCGAGAACACGTCACGCCCGATATTGTCCGTTCCGAAGTAGAACTCACTGGACGGCGGTGCGAGGCTGGCGGCGGTTTGCTGAAGCGGATGGTAGGGCGCGATCGCTGGAGCGACGACAGCAATGAACGCCAGCAGGAGAAGGATGATCAGGCCGATCGCACCATGGCGAGTGCCCATCATGTTCCCGACCTTGGAGATCCCCCAATCGGAAGCGGATTTCAGGCGGGCAGAGACGGAAATCGAGGTTTGATTTGTCATGGCGCCATCATCCTCCGGTCCTGATCCGCGGATCGAGCAGCGCATAGAGGATGTCGACCAGAAGGTTCATGAGAATGACGGCCAATGCCGAGAATATGACTACGCCGACAACGGTCAGGTTGTCCCGCAGGCGAATGGAATCGACCATGAGGAGGCCGAGCCCCGGCCAAGTGAATACGGTCTCCAGCAGCACCGCTCCACTGAGGGCCGAGCCAAAAGCATATCCCGCTACGGTCACCAGCGGCAGGCTTGAGTTGCGCAGCACATGCCGGCGGATGATCTGGCCGCGGGTCAGCCCCTTGGAACGGGCGGTGATGATATAGCCCTGGGAGAGAGTATCGATCACGCTTGCTCGCATGATGCGTGCGAAGCGCATTCCTTCGTGGATGGCGAAAGCCAAGGCTGGCAGGGCTAAATACCGTCCTCGCTCCAAGACCCAGTCGAAGCCATGCGCACGAGACACGAGCGGCCCGATCCCCTGCGTGGGAAACCATCCGAGACGCAGTGCGAAAAACATCACCAGCAACTGGCCTAGCCAGAAGGTGGGAATCGCGTAGGCAATCAGGGCTGAGGTGGTCCAAATCTTGTCGGTGGTGGCACTGCGCGTGGTTCCGGTGATGACGCCGATGGCCATGCCCAGAGGAATGGCGAACGCGAAGCCGACGGATGCCAGCAGGATCGTGCGCGGGGCTCGCTCGAGGATCAAGCCCAGCACAGGCCTCTGATTCTGATAGGAATAGCCGAAATCCCCCTGCAGCACCGCTGTGACATAGTTCCATACCTGAGTCAGAAAAGGATCGTTCAGCCGATACTTCTCCTCGATCGCCTGCCGATAAGCGGGCGGCACCGGATAGTCGCCGACCAGCGCCTGCACCGGATCACCTGGGATCAGGTGAAGCAGCGTGAACATGACCACGATAATGACCAAGATCAGCGGCAGGGCGTAGAAAGCTCGCTGCAGGATAAAGCGGAGCATCGGAGACCGCCTCCGTGTCAGAGACGGTGGAAGGTGGCCGCGTTACCGTACAACCACTTTTCTATGACCTTATCCTTGAGCGGCAGGTTTTTGTAATCCTCGATCAGCGACTCGAATGATGTCCCGAAAAGATATCGCGACAATCCGACCATGACCTTGTCCTGCAACAGGGTGTTTCCGAATTGCAGGAACTGCTCCCAGCCGGAGCCTGGCTGCGCGAAATAGCGCGGATGATGCGCGGCGGTGTCGACATAGAGATTCGGGTGACGGCGCAGGAGTCCAACCATCTCGTTGACCCACGGCCATCCCGCAAGACCAGCGACGATGCGAAGTTCAGGGAAGTCGACGGCGACGTCGTCGAGGTAACGCGGATGACCGAGATCGTAAGCGCGATCGTTGGCGTAGTTCATTGCCGTGTAGATGCGCACGGGAACATCGAGCTCCGCGGCTTTCGCATAGAGTGGATAATAACGCCGGTCGTTTGCGGGCACGCCGTTATAGAGCGCTGACAAGCGCAGGCCATTTGCCCCCTCTTCCTTGACCAGCCGCTCGAACTCCCGAACGGCGCGCATTCCGTCGGTCGGGTCGAAGGTGACGAAGGTGAAGAATCGGCCGGGATATCGAGCATGGATCCTGCCTGTCGCGCTATTTTCCGCGCCAACCAGCAACCCGCATGCAATGTTTGCTCGATTCATGTCTTCGACGAGACGATCAAGTCCGCCGTCGTCGGTGTCGTGTGCGGGCCCCTCTTCACGCTTGCGTGCCTTGAACACTTTGCCGTAATTGGCGAACCCGTAGCCCTCCGGCCGCTCTAGGGGCTGAGGAAACGGCGTCCCCGGACGCCCATGGGCGATCCGCTCAAGCTCTGGATTGGCCTCGCTGGCGGGCATCCCGATTTCCATATCGATTACGCGGGTCATTCCAGCAACCTCCCGTTTTTGCGCCGTCATTACTTACCGACAGCGCATTTCTGTACCTCAAGAAAACCACTCAGGTGCGATCCCGTCAATATTATCGTAAAAATTATTCTTACACGTCCACTATGTTGACATTAACATGAATGATGTTTTATTTGTTGCAACAGCGAAGTAGAGCAGAGAATTTCCTGAAAGTGTTTGAGCTGGACGGCAGTCGTTGCCATCGGAGTTCAGTCCCCTCGCTAGCGGCTGGGAGCGGCAATTGGAAGAGACCTATCGCGATGTTGGCTTTGCCACGACACTGGCAAAAGGGCTGGCTGTTCTTGAAGCATTTCGCCCCGACCGGAATGTGTTGAGCAATGGTGAGATCGCCGTACATACCGGCCTTAACCGCCCCACGGTTGCCCGTCTGACCTATACGCTGACGAAGCTCGGCTATCTCAAGCAGGAAAAATCGAAGTTCCGGCTCAGTTGGGGCGCTTTGATGCTCGTCAACCCGCTGCTTGCGGACTTGAAGATTCTCCACATCGCGCGCCCGTCTATGCAAAAGCTGGCGCAGGATCTCGGTGGCACGGTTTCGATCGGGGTAATCGAGGGCGCCAACTTCGTCTATCTGGAAACATCCCGCGTCAACGAGAATATCTGGACATCGCCGGACCTCGGCACGATCGGCCCCCTAGTGCCCGCCGCAATCGGTCACGCCTTGTGCTCGTTGCTGACCGATCAGGAATACGAACTGAAGCTTCAGCAGATGAAGCAACTCCGGCCTGACTTATGGGACAAGTATCACCAGTCCTTCCTAAAGGGCGTGGCAAACTGCAAGAGCCAAGGCTTTTCTGTAACGCGAGGCGAATGGATCCCGGGAACCCATTCTGCGGGCGTGCCGCTGCTTCGTGACAAGAATGGCGAATGCTTCGCTATGAATTGTCGTGTTCCTATTTTTCGGCTGAGCCCGAACCAAATCGAGGAGGAAGTGGGTCCACGGCTGAAGTCGCTCGCTGCCAATGTGCGAAATCAACTAGCCTTCATCATGCCCTGAAGCCGAAACTGGCATAAGATCGTCTTGGGGGCCGGAACCACGAGCACACAACGGTGGAGCCGACGGCCGACTGTCTGAGTGCAAGCGACTTGTTGTTCACCCAATTGTTTCACCCCCATCGGCAACGATCACTTGGCCTGTGATGTAGGCGGAGGCGTCGCTGGCTAGAAAATGCACAATGCCGGCAATATCCTCGGGTTCACCGAACCGCCTCAGCGGGGTCCGGTTCTCCATCTGCGCCCGTCTGACGGGATCGTTGATGAGTTCGCGCGCGAAATCGGTGTTCACAACTCCCGGAGCGATGGCATTGACGCGGATCCTCTTCGGCCCCCATTCAACAGCAAGATTTCGGGTCAGCGCAGCCTCGGCGGCTTTCGACATGCCGTAAGCTCCGATCGTGCCAGTTCCACGCAATGCCGCGATGGACGACATCATGATGACGGATCCGCCTCCTCGCTGGGCCATTCCTGGAAGGACAAGGTTGCTTAGCCATATCGTGCTTTGCACATTCACTGTCATAATTTTCGCGAATGCTTCGTCCGACAGGTTTCCAATCGGCCCATAGACCGGATTCGTCGCCGCGTTGCAGACGAGGATATCTATATGGCCCCAAGTCTCCTCAACGAAGAGAACAAGCTCCTTGAGCTGGGCCTGGTCGCCTACATGACAGGCCATTGCGATCGCCTCGCCGCCGGCCGCACGGATCTCACGGACGACCTCGTCACAGGCCGCTTGCTTGCGGCTTGAGACGACCACCTTCGCGTCGCTTCTGGCAAGCTGGAGGGCTGTTGCCTTCCCGATGCCGCGGGATGCACCGGTGATCAAGGCAACCTTGCCGCCGATATCGAACATGGCTCGCTCCTCGTTAGTGATAGGCTTTCAGCTCAAGCTTGGCGATTGTTTCTCGGTGCACTTCATCGGGCCCGTCCACAATTCGAAGGGTACGGGCTTTCGCATAGGCGAATGCCAGGAACGTATCCTGCGATACACCCGCTGCGCCATGTGCCTGAATCGCCCTGTCGATGACGTTGCAGGCCATTGTCGGAGCGACTACCTTGATCATCGCGATCTCACGACGCGCCTGCTTATTGCCGACCGTGTCCATCATATGCGCGGCCTTCAGCGTCAGCAGGCGTGCCGTCTCGATCTCGCATCGCGACATCGCAATGAGCTGGCGTAGATGCCCCTGATCCGCCAGCGGCTTGCCGAAAGCCATGCGTGAAGAGGCACGGCGACACATCGTTTCGAGGGCTCTCTCCGCCAGGCCGATGGCCCTCATGCAATGGTGGATACGTCCAGGTCCAAGTCGGCCTTGGGCAATCTCGAAACCCCTCCCCTCGCCCAGAAGGATGTTGGATGCGGGGACGCGAACATTGTTAAAACTGATTTCCGCATGACCATGTGGCGCATCATCATATCCGAAAACCATCAGGGGACGCTCGACGGTTACGCCGGGCGTATCGAGTGGAACGAGAATCATCGATTGCTGCATGTGCTTGGGGGCTGCGGGATCCGTCCGCCCCATGACGATTGCAATTTTGCAGCGCTCGTCATTCGCGCCTGTGCTCCACCATTTCCGCCCGTTTATCACGTAATGATCGCCGTCACGGCGGAACTCGGTCTGAATGTTCGTTGCGTCTGAGGATGCGACGGCAGGCTCCGTCATCGAGAAGCAGGAGCGGATCTCGCCCTTAAGAAGCGGCTCGAGCCACCGCTTCTTCTGCTCATCGTTCCCATACAGAATCAGGGTTTCCATGTTGCCCGTGTCCGGCGCAGAGCAGTTGAAAACTTCCGAGGCGATCGACGACCGTCCCATCACCTCGCAGAAATGTGCGTAGTCCAGGTTGCTCAATCTGCCGCTATGCTCATGGGCAGGCAGGAACATATTCCAAAGCCCCTGCCTCTTGGCCTTGGCCTTGAGCTCCTTCATGATCTGCGGCTCCGACCAGAGCTTTGCCTGCGACCGCAACTGCCGTTCATACTCCTCCTCGTTCGGATAGATATGGTCCGTCATGAACTGTGTCAGCTCACGCATCAGGGGCTTCAGATCTTCCCGGAGTTCAAACATTTCGGCACCATCCACTTTTTTCTATGTTTGCATCTGCGAACGCGGTTCGCTGCCCGGCCGCCATTGAAACGTGCCGATCCCATGGGCGGCGATCGCGCCATGGTCGTCATAGACGTGGGCCTCGGCGGTATATGACTTGCGGCCCGCGGAAACGAGCCGGCCTTCGACCCGCAGCACTCCATCGACGACCGCTTTGGTGAATTGCGTCGTCAACGATAGAGTGACCGCGTAGCGCGCAGCTTCTCCCGGCTCGCTATGGAGGCCAGCCGCGCATGCGGCAAAATCGATCATGGTGCAGAATACGCCGCCATGGACGTAGCCGGCCCGATTGCGGTGGCGCGGATCGATGACAAGCCTTCCTGTGACGCTCCCATCTTGGGAATGCGTCAGCTCGAGACCCAGAAGTCCGAAGAGACCAACATCACGATAGGTCGACGCCAAAGGATCGGTCATGTGGTGAGCACGATTTTTCCGATCGCTCCCCGGCTGGTCAGGATATTGAACGCCTCGGCGACGTCGGCCAAATCCATCGTGGTGCTGATGAGAGGCTTGAGCTTGCCCTCCTCATACCAGCGGAACATCTCGGCAAAGTTCCCGCGATTCGCGTCGGGATCCCGATCTCGGAACGTCCCGAAGAAGACACCGACGAGGGAGCATCCCTTCAGCAGCATTAGATTCGCGGGGATCTTAGGAATCGTTCCGGATGCGAACCCCACGATTAGGACGCGTCCATCCCAGGCAGTGGCACGCACCGCCTCCTCCAGGAGATCGCCGCCAACAGGGTCATAGACCACATCGACGCCCTTGCCGCCGGTCAATTCCTTGACACGGTCCTTGAGCGATTCCGTCGAATAATTCACGAGGTGGTCCGCACCGGCCTTGCGGGCCACCTCGAGTTTTTCCGCGCTGCTCGCAGCGGCGATGACGGTTGCTCCCATCGCCTTACCTAGTTCAACAGCGGCAAGTCCCACGCCGCCGCTGGCACCAAGAACCAGAAGAGTTTCCCCCGGTTTGAGATGAGCGCGCTGCTTGAGCGCGTGCATGCTTGTACCGTAGGTCATCGAGAACCCTGCCGCCGTCACGGCCGGCATTGTGTCGGGTCGATGCATGAGGCGCGTTGTCCTGACATTGGCGATATCGGCAAAAGCGCCCTGCCCGACCATGCCGATCACCGGCATGCCAGGCTGCAGATCCTCGACACCGTCTCCCACGGCCTCGACGATGCCGGCAAGCTCCGCGCCCGGAACGAACGGCAGGTCCGGCTTGACCTGATACTTGCCCTGGACCATCAGCGTATCTGGGAAGTTCACACCCGCGGCTTCGACCCGGACCCGCGCGTGGCCTGGGCCGGGCGGCGGAAGATCGAACTCTTCGACCACAAGCGATTCCGCCAGACCAAATTGATTGCACTTCACTGCGCGCATGACGTTTCTCTCTTAATAAATCAGGGGAATTCGATAAGCGCGGCGCAACCCATTCCGCCTGCGACGCACATCGTGACGACGGCATATTTTGCTTGGCGACGACGTCCTTCGAGGACGATATGACCAACCATGCGCGATCCGCTCATGCCGAACGGATGTCCGACCGAGATCGCGCCGCCATTGACGTTGAGCTTCTCTGAGGGAATTCCGAGGTGGTCCCTGCAGTACAGGACTTGGCTGGCAAAAGCCTCGTTGAGCTCCCAAAGATCGATATCCTCGACCCCTAACCCATTTCGCTCGAGCAGGCGCGGAACGGCGAAGACAGGTCCGATGCCCATCTCATCGGGCGCGCAGCCTGCCGACGCGAAGCCGCGAAATACCCCTAGCACCTTGAGACCACGCCGTTCGGCTTCTGCCGATGACATAAGGAGGTTCACGGAGGCTCCATCGGAAAGCTGACTCGCATTGCCAGCGGTGATGAAATGCCCTTCACGGACCGGATTCAGCTTGGCGAGACCGCCGAGTGTGGTATCAGGCCTATTGCCCTCATCGAGGGTAAGCCTCACGGTTTCCTTCGTGATGCTGCCGGTTGCCTTATCCGTCACAAGCTTGACGGCCTGTGTCGGGACGATTTCCTCGGCGAAGACGCCAGCCTGCTGTGCGACGGCCGTACGGCGCTGGCTTTCGAGGGAGTATTCATCCTGCCGTTCGCGAGAAATGCCATAACGCCCGGCAACGTTGTCGGCTGTCTCGATCATCGGCATGTAGATGCCCGGGATGTTCTGCTCGAGCCATTCGTTGCGCAACCGATTCTTGTTGGAATTCGGCCCGACGAGACTGATGGACTCGACACCGCCCGCAATGGAGACGGGGACCCCATCGAATTTGATCCGACGGGCTGCGTAAGCCACGGCTTCGAGGCCGGATGCGCAGAAGCGGCTGATCATGAGAGCGGCGGATGTCTCGGGCAACCCGGCGCGCAGCGCAGCCGCGCGAGCGACGTTGCCGCCGGTCGCACCCTCCGGGTAACCGCAGCCCATGACGACTTCTTCTACATCGCCAGCCGATACTCCGCCTCGGTGTAGAAGCTCGGGAAGCAGCGGCGCCACCAGATCCACGCCGGCTGTATCGTTGAAGGCTCCCCGTTGTGCCTTTCCGATCGGCGTCCGCGCGGTTGCAACGATGACAGCTTCATTCATGTGTGATATCCGCTTGTATGTCATACCAGTGTCATCGAGAGGCAAAAGATTTTCCATCCGCGGCCAGCCGCTCAAGCAGGGGTGCCGGGCGGAGGGACTCATCGCCTGTCATTTCGGCGAGATCCTTTAGGCGAGCGACAACGTTCGGAAGGCCGCGCGTCTGGGCATAGAACATCGGGCCGCCCCTCCAGCGCGGGAACCCATAACCATGGATCCAAATCACATCGATATCGCCCGGACGCGCCGCGATTCCCTCCTCGATGATACGTGCCCCTTCGTTGATCATCGGGAGAATAAGCCGGTCGATGATTTCGTCCTGATCGATTCTGCGGCGCCTGACGCCGTGGGTCTGCGACACCGTTTCGATCAGCTGTGTCACCTCAGGGTCCGGGCTCGCCGTGCGTCCATCCTCCCCGTAACGATAGTAGCCACGTCCCGTCTTCTGGCCGAGGCGGCCTGCCGCGACGAGCGCGTCGGCCACGGGCGCGGTTCGTCCCGTTGCGCGGCGCATTCGCCAACTGATGTCCAGGCCAGCGAGATCGCCCATGGCGCAAGGTCCGAGCTTCGACCCGAATGCGGTGAATGCACGATCGACATCTTCCGGCGTAGCCCCTTCAAGAAGCAACCGATCCAGCTGCTCGCTGCGCCGAGCGAGGATTCGGTTGCCGACAAATCCGTGGCAATTGCCGACCACCACAGGAAGCTTCCCGAGCCTTTGCGCCACTTTCACGACGGTGGCGATGGCAGTGGCAGAAGTCCGTTCACCGCGCACGACCTCGACCAGTTTCATAACGTTGGCGGGGCTGAAGAAATGCATGCCGACCACGCGCTCTGCGACCCCGCTTGCCTCGGCGATCGCATCAACGTCGAGATAGGACGTGTTGGTAGCCAGAACCGCGTTCTGCTTCGTCGTCGCCGCGAGCTTCGCGAAGATCTGGCGTTTGATATCGATTTCCTCGAATGCGGCCTCAATGACGAGATCGGCGGCGCCCAATTCCGCGTAGTCCACAGCGGTCTTGATTCGGGCGAGGTTTTCGGATCTTGCTGATTCCGAGAGGCTCCCTCTGCGCACCGAGTTTGCGAAGCTAGCGGCAATCCGCTCGAAGGCCCGCTGTGCCGCAGGCTCATCGGTCTCGATGAGAGTGACGGGAATACCGTTGGAAGCAAACGCCATAGCGATCCCGCTTCCCATCGTGCCGCCGCCGATCACACCGACCGCTTTAACGTCGATGAGATCAGACGATTTGATATCCCCGGGGACATGACCGCTCTCGCGCTCGGCAAAGAAGGCGTGACGCAGAGATTTCGAGCGGTCATCGAGCAGCAACGTTTCGAAAGACTCACGCTCTCGCCGCATGCCCTCATCGAAGGCAAGCTCATAGCTCCCCCTGACCACCCCGACCAACGCTTCGATATGCGGTTCGCCGGGATGCGCTTTCAACAGCGCTGCCGCAGCAGTCTCAAAGGCTTCCCGAGTCCGATGGTCGACGACGGCGTCGCGAAGGCGTTGGCGGGCGCTCCTCTTCGCGAGCGACCTCGCTTTCGCCGTCGCTTCGGTGACCAGTCGTTCGGATGCCGCGAGAGCATCCGCCAGTCTGCTCGTCACGGATTGCTCGCCGGTGCAGGGCACCCCATCTGCCATGAGCTTCAGGGCATCCGCAGGCTTCATGAGCCTTGGCAGGCGCTGCGTTCCACCGCCCCCCGGCAACAGACCGAGCTTGATCTCCGGGAGCGCTAGGCGCGCCGTGGAGGTCACGATCCTTGCGTCGCAGGCGAGCGCCAGCTCAAGGCCGCCGCCGTAGCAAACCCCGTTGATAGCCGCAACGATCGGCTTGGGAGAAGCGTCGAATGCTTCGATCACCTCACGCAGCGATGGCCTGGCTGGAGTTTGGTTGAATTCCTTAATATCGGCACCGGCGCTGAAAATCGCTTGACGCGAGGCCAATACGATGCCGGCCACTGCCTGATCTCGGACAGCCGCGTCCAAGGCTCCCAGAATACCAGCCCGCAGAGCAGCTCCCAATGCGTTGACCGGCGGGTTGTCGACCCAGACGATCGAGATTTCATCCCTGCGCTCAACCTCTACCGATACCATGACGAGCCTTTCCGTCTCGGATTAGATGTTGGCGGATTGCTGCCGCGCCTCACGCGTCATGTTGCGCGCGATGACAAGTTGCTGGATCTGCGTTGTCCCTTCGTAGATCCGGAACAGGCGCACGTCCCGATAGAACCGTTCGATCCCATAATCCGCGACATATCCAGCACCTCCATGGATCTGCACGGCCTTGTCCGCGACGCGCCCCACCATTTCCGAGGCAAACATCTTGCAGCAGGCGGCTTCCGTGGCGACCGTCTTGCCATTGTCGAACCGGCGGGCCGTTTCCTCGACCATGCATTCTGCAGCGAAGCACTCGGTGCGCATATCCGCGAGCATGGCCTGAATGAGCTGAAATTCCGCGATGGGCTGTCCGAACTGCTTTCGTTCCATCGCATAGGCCAAACTGTCGGCGATCAGCCGCTCGGCTATGCCGACGCAGACCGCCGCGATGGTCAAGCGGCCCCGGTCGAGTACCTTCATCGCGGTGGCGAATCCCTTTCCCAGGTTGCGCTCGCCGCCAATGATGGCGGTCACGGGCACCCGGACATTGTCGAAGATCACGTCGCAGGTATGAGCACCTTGCTGGCCCATCTTATGGTCCTTCTTGCCGAGCGTTATGCCAGGCAGATGAGCATCGACGATAAAGGCAGTAACGCCCGAGGCGGTTTTGCTCTCCGGATCAGTTCGCGCGAACACGGTGAAAACACCGGCCTGCGGCGCGTTGGTGATGAATCGCTTGGTGCCGGAGATCAGGAAGTAATCGCCGTCGCGCTTTGCTGAGGTGCGAAGCGATCCGGCATCCGATCCCGCCTCCGGCTCGGTTAGACAGAAGGATCCGATCAATTCACCGCTCGCCAGGCGCGGCAGATAATAGGCCTTCTGCTCAGACGTTCCGTCGATGATGATGCCCTGCGATCCAATGCCGTTGTTCGTGCCGATGACGGATCGGAACGCAGGCGAGGTTCCTCCAAGCCGGAAGGCAATCTGCACTTCTTCCGAAAGGTTGAGTTCCAGTCCGCCGAACTCCTCGGAGATCGCCAACCCGAACAGGCCGAGGTTGCGCATCTCCTGAACGACGTCGGCAGGCACGGCATCGCTCATGGCCACCTCGAACTCCCGTGGCCGGAGCCTTTCCCGGACAAAGCGCTCGACCGTATCCAGAAGCTGTTGAAAAACTTCGCTGTCTATTGCCAATTCCGCCTCGTGGAATTAAATTCCGAAAACGTCGTTAGAAGTTGCCCGTTGCCGCGGTTTAGGTCAAGGGGTGGCGTGACAGTTTTTGCTAGGACGATAATGCGCAAGCGAAAAGACAGTGTCGTCGCGACAGCGACTCTCGCCGACGATCAAGACCCTCGTTTCGTGACCGCCCTCTCCCGCGGGCTCAGCGTGCTACGGGCCTTCAGGCGGGGCGACATCGGACTCGGCAATCAGGAGCTTGCGGATCGGACCGGGCTGGCGAAATCCACGATCTCACGTCTCACCTATACGCTGGGTCGCCTTGGCTACCTAGAATATTCCCCGGTAACAGGTCGGTACTCTCTTTCGGTCTCGGCTCTGGCGCTCGGCTTCACCGCGCTCGGGGGCCTCGCCGTCCGCGATGTTGCGCGCCCGATGATGCAGGAACTTGCAGACCGGGTCGGATGTTCGGTTGCGATCGGCGCGCCGGACGGGCGAACGATGGTCTATATCGAGCATTGTCGTGGCTCGAGCCCGCTGCATATCGGCATCGAGGTCGGCTCTCACATCAGGATGGCTTCCTCCGCCATGGGAAGGGCCTATCTCGCGAGCCTCGATCCTGCGGCGCGGGAGCGCCTCCTCGACGAGCTGTGCTTTCCGGACGAGGCAGGACAAGCCATACGTGAGGGCGTTCAGCGGTCAGTCGAGCAATATCGCCAGAACGGTTATGTCACCTCTGTGGGCGAATGGAAGCAGGAGGTCAATTCTGTCGGTGTGCCGCTGGTTCTTCACGGCGCGCAGACCTATGCTTTGAACTGCGGCGGCTCCGCGCTCATCCTGCAAACGGACATGCTTGATACAGTGGGACGAGATCTCGTCGAACTCGCCGCGCGCATTCGTCGAGCCTTGGGCAGCGTTTGAACGCTCCCGACCCAAGCATCCGGTCGAAAACACGGCACCGGCCTCGTGGCAACTCGTGGCAGTGCAGCGGTCTGATCAGCGAGCTTGCGCGCGGCGAAGAGACGTCGGACGCCACAGTTCGGCGTACTCCTCCACCTTGCCCTCGCTCTGCAGCTTCAGCAGATGGGCGACGACATTCCTTTCGGCCGCCATCCTCAACCAAAGATCGGTTTTCGAGTACAGACGATCGACTAGATCCCAGGTGTTGAACGGGCGGATATTCAGGGCATCGACGATTGCTCGCTCACGCTCGGTTCTGTAGCTGAGCAAGCTGGCAACATAGGGCTTGGGATAGTGAATCGGCGGCCCATGCCCAGGAAGAAAAATGTTCTCGCTTCGATTCAACAGAATTTGAAGACTTGTGCAATAATCCGCCATATCCCCATCGGGAGGGGAAACGATCGTGCTCGACCATGACATGACGTGATCGGCGCTGAACAGAAGTCCGTCCGGTCTGGTGAAGCAAAGATGGTCGCTCGCATGGCCGGGCGTATGGATGGCGATCATGCCCTCCACTTCGTCGCCATCCTGCAGCGGGATGTCCGGACTAAACTCGGGGGACGCACTAGCATGGAATGCGGCGACTGGGGCTCCGGTCTTCTCCTGCAGAGCTGCGCAGGCGCCGCGATGATCCTAGTGGCTGTGGCTGAGGATGATCGTCGATACACGACCCTCCGTTCCCAAGAGAACATCGTTCACATGAACGGAATCGTCCGGCCCTGGGTCGATTAGGATGAAGCCGGACGGCCTCGGAATCAGGTATGTATTGGTGCCGTGATACGTCATCAAACTTGGATTGCGAGCGACGATCCGCCTAATGCCGGGCACTATCTCAGAAGCGACACCACGCTCTGGAGTAGACTCAGTGAGAAATGCCATTTGTCTACCTTCCCCAGCCGCTAAGCCACTCTGCCGACGCACATTCATCAAGGAACCAAGGTTAGCTCCGAGTTTTGTTTACGTCCTGTTTTTGACACGCAATCCCATAGAGCTTTCACGAGCATATTCCGAATGGCGAAATTAATTTCCACTTGCCTTTGTAATTTAATGTGAGCGATTTATGAAGATCAAGATGCACAAACACTAAGATTCGAACTAAGATCGGGGTATCAAGCCGGTGTGCCCAGTTTCCACCTAGGGTTGCGGAGAAGTGATTGATTTCGTTAGATCTTAGCGGAAGGAAAGTCTTAGTCACTGGGGGGGCATCCGGTATTGGTTTTGCTACTGCCGCTATGTTTGCCAGAAATGGAGCGACGGTCTCGATCAATTACCTTCCCAGTGATGCCGCTGCCAAGGAGGCCGTGAATCGCCTTCGGAGTAAGGGATTTGAGGTTCTTGACGCACCCGGTGACGTTTCAGATGCAGATGATGCGAGATCGTGTGTTTCGCGCGCCATTGATGAGATGGGGGGATTGGACTTCCTCATCAATAATGCCGGAACGGCAGCAACACGTAGGCCCATTCCGTTCTCCGACCTCGACGCGATGACGGAAGCGCTTTGGATAAAGGTCCTGTCAACTAACCTCATTGGACCGTTCAGGTGCTCTCAAGCAGCATCGGCGGCATTGAAGATGTCGAAGGGGGCCATTGTTAATACGGCGTCAGTCGCTGGGCTGGGATTGCGTGGAAGCAGTATCGCTTATGCGGCCAGCAAAGCCGGTCTCATCAATCTGACAAAGAGTTTGGCAGCTGCTTTGGCGCCAGACGTACGTGTAAACGCCGTTGCCCCCGGGCTGATATCAACAGACTGGATCGCGGACTGGCCAGAGCAGCGCAAGGAGAGCGCCGCTGAACGAGCTTTACTCGGCCGCATAGGATATCCAGAAGAGGTAGCGACCGCTATTTTCTTTCTTGCATCTGCTGCAACTTTTGTCACTGGGCAGACCCTCACGATCGATGGTGGGTCGCTGTAGGACACGGCCCTGAGACGTAGGTAGGCCAAATTACTCTAGCGGGTGGAGGCTCCGAAGGCTTTGCTGTGCTAATGTGGAGGTGTTGTACACCCCTTGAGGAAGGCGTCCAGAGAAGGGCGGCACCGTCGCAAGTCAAGAGCAGGTGCGAAAGTAGCCGGTACATCTACGCTGCAGATACAAATTGTGGCGCCTTATATTGATATCGCCTGAATCGTAGCTCCCTTCCGACATGGCGGGGATCATGAGAAGGGCCCTGCCCATGTGATTGTCTATGCGTCAAGCAGCTGCTTGTTTGGACGGATGCGTGCCATGCGCTTCATCGAAGACTGACCGGATCTCAGCCACAATCTCGGCGAACTCAGCCGTACCGAGAAGTTCCGAGCGCCGCGGGCGTTCGAACGGAATATCAACGATTTTGGATATACGCCCGGGTCGGGCACTCATCACGACCACTCGGTCACTGAGAAAGACAGCTTCAGGAATGCCGTGCGTCACGAACAGGACCGTTTTGCGGTTAGCGTGCCAGATGCGCTGCAGTTCAATGTTCATATTTTCACGCGTCATGGCGTCGAGGGCTGCAAAAGGCTCATCCATCAGAAGCAGCTTCGGATCATGAATCAGCCCACGAGCCAACGCCACGCGCTGCTGCATTCCCCCAGAAAGCTCGGTCGGCAGGCGGTTCTCAAACCCCTTCAGTCCGACCATTTTGATGAGTTCTTGTGCACGCTCGACATAGTCACCGACTTTACGACCCTGCACATCGACCGGTAGAAGCACGTTCTTGAGAACGGACAGCCAGGGAAGCAGAAGAGGTTGTTGGAAGATTACACCGAAGTTCGGACGCGGACGCGTGACCTCGCTGCCGCCGACCATGACCTTGCCCCAGCTCGGCGACAGCAAGCCGGCGACCATGCGCAGCAAAGTTGTCTTGCCACATCCGCTTGGACCGAGAAGCGACACGAACTCGCCCGGCTCGATCTCGAAGCGCACGGTCTGTAATGCGGTGAGCGTCTTCCCTTCACGCGTCATGAAGGTTCGTCCAACGTCTTGGAAGGAGATGCCGTGGGATACCTGCTTCATCGTTGGCTCCGATCTATAGTGAATTGGGTGTTCAATCGGCCTGACAGAGCAAGCCCTGTCAGGCCTTCTCGGATTCATTTCGCAGCTTTGGCTGCGTCAACGATCGCCTTGTGGTCGAAATTGATATAGTCACTGGCGAAGGAGTTGTTAAAGAAGGTGTGGGGGTCAGCAGGTGTCTTGATCTGTCCGGCATCGATCAGATACTTCTGGATCTTGTCATAAACTGCCGTCTCCTGGCTACCCCAAGCAAAGTCATCCGGAAGTTCGTCCGCCCCCATGTCTTGAATCTGAGCAGTCAGGATGGCCAGATCTCGCTCCATCGCCTTTGGATCGTTCAGATCCTTCGGTGCACGATCCGGTGCGTATTTCCAAAACGCACGAACGGCGGCCTCCGGGTTGTTCTTGAGAAAAATCGTTGCCTTGGCCGTCGCTCTTCCTAGACCCTTGATGACATCCGGGTTGTTCTTGATGTAGTCCTCAGTGGCGAACAGATTATAGCTGTACTGATTTAGTTCGTCTTCGGTCCGAGGCAGCTTGCGGACATTGTAGCCCGCGACAGTCATCCGAGCGACGCCACCGGTAAAGCTGACAGCGAAATCGACGACCCCGTTCTTCAGCGCCTCAAATCCAGGCGTGCCATAGCCGGTTGTGACTAGTTGGACATCCTTGTCGCTCATGCCCTCCTGCAGCAGCCGGGATTTGAGGTAAGTTATGCTGCCCGAGCCGAGATCTCCAACGCCAGCCTTCTTCCCCTTGAGGTCCTTAATCGTTTGGATGGGAGAGTCCACGCGGGTGATGAGGACATTCGTCCCCCTGCGACTGACGGCATAAAACGAGACAAGTGGGATCTTTGAGTTGGCGCGCTGGATCATGACTGGATCCGGTTGGGCTACGCCGACGTCGGCACGACCCGTCAGGAGGATCTGCGCCGTTGCGGCGGAGGATTGGCCCGGCACGATGGAGACCTCAAGCCCCTCATCTTCGAAGTAACCGAGCGCCTTCGGGAGCGTCGCAAAGGGATAACCTACGTTGAGATCTGCGGTGGCGATGGCGTACGTAACCTTTTTCAGTTCCTTGGCGATAGCGCCCGTAACGCTTGCCCCCAACAGAGACGTACTGATGACTGCAACCGCAACTTTCTGGACGACACTGCGCATATCTGTTCCCCTTTGCTGATTGATCAATGAGTGCTGCCTTCTCGCGCCCGTCCCCAGAATACGACTCGGTTCCCGATGTACTTCACGATTGCATGAAGGATAAATCCGGTGAGGGACAACAGGATGAGCGCGGCGAACTGTCCAGCCATGTCGAGATTGGTGTTGAAGGTAAGAATCCGATAGCCGAGCCCGCCGACCGCGCCGAGGAACTCGGAGACGACAGCTGCGATGATTGCCAACACGATCGAGAGCTCCAGACCCGCAAAGAGCGGCGGCATCGCGCTCGGGAGCTTGACGCGCAGAAAGATGCGCCAGCGCTTCCCGCAATAAGCCCTGAGCATGTCGAGCTGATCCGGGTCTGTCCGCTCGAGCCCAGAAAGCGTGTTAATCAGAACGGGAAAGAACACGGTTGAAATAACGAGTGCGACCTTGGACTCAATTCCGAAGCCGAACCAGATCAGGAACATCGGCGCAAGCGCAGTCTTCGGCACGGCCTGGAAGGCGATCACATAAGGATAGAGGATCGTGCGGACCGGCCTGAACTCGGAGATAATTAGCGCCAGCAGGAAACCGACCGTACTTCCACCGAAGAACCCGATCAGCACTTCTTCCATCGTGTAGGCCAAATCGGAGATGAAGGTGCCGTCCGCGAGATTGAGATAAAGCGCTTCCCAGACGGCGGCGGGTGACGGGAACACGGCAGGCGATACATCGAACTCCGCCACATACCACTGCCAAAACCATATCAGCAGGACCGCGCTGATGAGCCAGGCAATGAAGCGCTGTCCATCGTCCTTGATCCGCACGAGATCAAGCCGGCCGATGCGGCTGTGCATCGGCGTGAGGAGCGGCTGCGGTTCGGAACGAGCTTTGTTCATTTGAACGCTCCCACATCTGAAAAATGGCCTTTCTGCCACCGAAGGGCCGCCGAAACCCCGTCTCGTTTCGAAATTCGGGTGAACTCGGTTTCTCCGCTCGTGCTGAGTCCGAGTGCCGAGCTTTGCTCGTTCGCGGTAATGACAGCTCCAACTCCCATCTGCTCATACCAGCGTCGTACGCTTGCCTTGTTGCGAACCAGTGTGCCATCAGGAAGCAAGCACATGTGCCGCACGACCTGATCGACGCGCCTGTCAAGGTCATCGCCTGGTATGATCTCGTTCACCATCCCGAGTTCGAGCGCCTCGGCGGCGTAAACATTCCGGCCTGTGAGCTGCAACTCACTCAGCTTCTTGAACCCGATGATCCACTGTAGCACCGGGAACATATTGCCCCCGCCCCCGAATTTGATCTCGGCATCGCCGAAGAAGGCATCGTCACTGGCATAAGTGAGGTCGCTGGCCATGGCGAGAGCCATGCCGCCACCGAGGCAGGCGCCTCGCACCTTGGCGACCACCGGCTGTGGCAGCGACCAGATGCGGCGCAGCGTCTGGAAGGCGAGGAAAAAGTGATATTTCCAATAGGCTGGAGTTCGCTCCGGCATGTCCGGACCCTCGCCCACATCGTAGCCCGCGGAGAATGCACGGCCTTCGCCTGACAGCACGACGACCTTGATCGCCGGCGTTTCGGCAATGCGGTTCAGAGCGTCGAACAGTTCCAGGTTAATCTGGTCCGTCAGCGCGTTAAGCTTATGAGCACGCCTGAGAGTCAGTGTAGCGACCTCTTCAGCAACCCCGAAGCTGATCTGCGTAGAGTCTTTCATTGCTCGGCTCCCTTCAGAATGAGGCGCGCATCCGCGATACAGCCGCCCGGTCTGTCTTGGGTTATGATGACGGGATTCAGGTCGAGAACCTCGATCGCGTCGCCGAGAGAGCGCGCGTAGTCGCCCACCTGATCGACAAGGGATGCGAGCATCTCGAGATCCGCTACAGGTCCGCCCCGAAAACCATTGAGGAAGCGAGACGAGCCGCTTGCCTCAATGGCTCTCACCACGTCGGCTTTGCTGAATGGCATGACGAGTGGGTTCGTCTGGCCCAAGACCTCGAGAAGCCGCCCGCCCATGCCTATAACGATGACGGTCCCGAACGTCGCATCGGGCTTGGCTCCGATGTAAAACTCAATCCCGTCGCCCAACTGTTCGGCGACGAAGATGCCCTCATTCGGCTCGCTTCCGATGGGTGGGGAGACACACTCGATCAGACGGGTAAAATTCTCCCTTGCCGTTTCCGGCGTGACATTCAGCGCCACGCCGCCTATATCGCTCTTATGGATGACCCTTGAGGTGTCGATCTTCATGACGGCCTTGCCGCCGACCTCACGGACCAAAGCCTCGGCCTCCTCTGCGCTTCGGGCAATGCCGTTGCGGGTGACGGGCAATCCGTTGGCCGCGAGAAGCGAGAACAGATCTCCCTGCGAAACCAAGCCATTCGGCCAAGAAGCAGGACGAGCGGTCTTTCCTGGCGTGCAACTTTTGACGGCAGCTTGCCGGCGATCGCGTAGATAAGCGGAGTATTGAGCGAGATGGCCGATAGCCATCAGTCCCTCGCGCGCACCTCGCAGGGCCGGAACGCCTGCAGCCGTGATTTCTGCCATGATTTCGTCGTCATAGCGGGTCGACTGGCAGGTCAAGACGGCGATTGGAACGTCAGTCTGGTAGGATTCCTTTGCCGCGGCGGCCATGATCTCGCGGTTGAGCGACAATAGACTGTTCTCCCCTTCGCGGTGAAAGCCTTGCACAACCAGAACCATATCGATGGAGGGATCCGCAGCGACGGCGCGAATGGCGCCGCGCATGCGATCTTCATAGGTTCCCGAGAAGTTGAACCCGGTTCCTGCATCGACCGGGTTACGCGGCAAGACATCCGCGGGAAGAACGAGCCAATCCTGCAAAGCTGCAAGTGTCTTTTCCGAGAGGTCAGGCAATTCGATGCCCATTGCCTCGCAAAGGTCCGTGACGTTTCCAAGTTCGCCGCCGGACGTGCCGAGCATCCCGATACGAACGGACGCCAAGTCCGGCTTCACTTTCATGAGGAGTTCGATGGTTTGAGCGAGATCATCGAAGTCTTCGGCCAAGATGATGCCGGCCTGCTCGAAAGCCTGCCTATAGACAGTGCCCGAGCCAGCAAGCGCGCCCGTGTGGCCGCGCGAAACCTCCCCGCCTTTCTCGGTCAGTCCTGCCTTGAGCACCACGATCGGCTTGCCGGCCCGATGGGCGCGGGCAGCGAGATCGAACAGCGCGTATGGCCGCCGAAGCTCCTCGATGAAACACACGATAAGCTTGGTTGCAGGATCGTCGATTGCCTGAGCGATCAGGTCTTCGGTCGTGGTCACCGCCTCATTGCCGGTACTAGCTGCAAAAGAGACGCCATGCTCACTTGCAATATGCATAAGGATGCCAGCCACGGAACCGCTCTGGCTGATCAGTGCGATGGGCCCTTTCTTCAGGTTCGGGGAAAGCCGGAAGCTTGACAGCGAAACGCCGTTGGTCAGGTTGATCAGGCCGAGGCAGTTCGGCCCAAGCGCAGCGATCTCGGCCTCAGCGCAGGCGCGCTGCAATTCCAGCTCACGCTGAACTCCCGCCTCCCCCCGCTCCGCGAACCCACCAGAGTGGATCATGAGGCCCTTCGCCCCGCAGGCAATCGCCTCATGTACGGCTGGTAGAACCTTTTCGTCGGGAAGATTGATGATCACCAACTCGGGTGAGACCGGCAATGAGGACAAGTCTTTCCAGCATTTCCGGTCCAGGATCGTGTCTCGCGTCGGATTGATGAGGAATATCTCTCCGGAATAGCCAATATCACGGTTTGTATCGAGAAAACGCGTCGTGAAACTGACGCTGCTGATGCGGCCACTGGCACCCACGAGAGCGATGGAGCGCGGATTGGAGAAAGCCTTCCAACCTTCCCTGCTAAGGCCGTTCTTGTTGCGATGATCGAAAGGCGCGTTCACAAGATTCTCCCGGTTGAGTTAGGGTCGTAAGCACTCCGTCGCATGGGCGTCGAACTG
Organism: Microvirga arvi; assembly: GCF_016892765.1. GTDB lineage: Bacteria > Pseudomonadota > Alphaproteobacteria > Rhizobiales > Beijerinckiaceae > Microvirga > Microvirga arvi. The sequence continues at coordinate 20,394 of NZ_JAFEMD010000034.1, read as the reverse complement.
TCCTGCGAGCACCAGATCGATGGCGGCGAGGTATTTTGATGTCTCGGACTTCGGCAGGAATGAGCCGATGAAGCTGTTACGCGCCAGCTGGACGATCTCGTCGTCCGTGAGAGCCAGCGCCTTTCGGCATTCGGCGTATTCCGCATTGACATACCCGCCAAAGTAAGGCGGATCGTCGGAGTTCACTGTGACCAGCAGACCTGACCGCAGCAGCCGCGCGACATTGTGTTGCGCCAATGTCGAGAACACTTTCAGGCAGATATTGGAGAGTGGACACACTGTGAGCGGAATCTGCTCTTCAGCCAGACGAGCCATCAGGTTGGGATCTTCCTCGCAGCGGACGCCATGGTCAATACGATCAACCTTCAGGATATTGAGTGCCTCCCATATGTACTCCGGCGGCCCTTCTTCGCCGGCATGTGCGGTCGTCTTCCAGCCCATGTCACGCGCCTCATCGAACATGCGCTCGAACAGGCGCGGTGGGAAACCGACCTCCATGCTTGCAAGTCCAAGCGCCATGATCCGGTCGCGATAGGGCTTGACCGTCTGGAGCATCGCCAGACCTTCGTCGCTACCCCAATTGCGTTGACAGCCTATGATCACGCCGCCGGTCATGCCGAAATCGGCCTTGGCAAGCTCCATCGCGTCTAGCACAGCTTCCAGCGCTTCGATCGGATCGACGCCGCGCTTTGATGCTCCCTGCGGCGCGAACGCCACCTCCGCATGCATCACTTCGTCTCGCCGGACCCGACGCATGTAGGCATAGGTCATGTCGTGAAAATCACGTCCAGTGCGCAAGACCTGAGAATTGCTGCGGTATACCGCACCAAACCCGGCGAGATTGTCGAATTCATAGGTGGCGCGCAGAGCTTCGATTGACTTGTGGGGAAAGTCGATCCCATTCCTCTCCGCAAATTCGAGCACCATCTCGGGCTCAATCGAACCCTCGATATGCAAGTGCAACTCGGCCTTGGGCAACCGCGCGATCAACGCCTCACCGGACAGGGTCATCCAACCTCCCCTATCGAGCCGGTGCCGGAGCGGACCGGCTCTCAAGCTCAATCTCGGCGGTGCCACTGTTCGTGCGGAAACCAAGTTCGCTGTTGCACCAGATATCTAATTCGACAAGGCAACGGCCATCGACCATATGCTTGCGCGTTACGCGCGCACCGCAAATGATTTTGTAGCCGACCAATACCCACTCTTCGTTGCGCTGCGAGATCCTGGTCACCCAGCTGTTCGGGCCGCCCCAGCGGCTCAGCATGGCCCCGAACCATTGGATCCGCAGGACGCCCGGTGCGAAAGCATCCGGAATGTGTCCGGTCCGGCCGATGCGGTCATAGCCGGTACCAATCGTGGCTGCATTGAAGCGACCGATATCGAAAGCCATCACTGGACCGAATTCCCACAGGGGGAGCTCATCGCCCTCATTCACATCCTCGAAGAAGCGCAGCTCGTCATACCGCCTGACGGGCGTGGGCTGAGTGCCGGGAAGAAGCGGCGGCGTCGCGACATTGCGCGTGAACTGGCCCTCCGGCAACGGAGGATAGGACTGGCCAACACCGCCATTGGAAGCAACGTCGGAGCCTTTGAACCTGAAGCTGTAGGAATTGAGCTTTGCAACAATCTCACCGCGCTGATTCGTAAAGCGCATGCCTTCCTTGACCAGCACGCAATCGCCGAGCTTGCGCGATTTCTTGATCGTCGCATCCTCGATCTTGCCATAGGAAAGGATCGTGTCGCCGGGACGCACCGGCTTGAGGAATTCCCACTCCTCAGTGGCGTTGTCGGCATTGGTGAGTTCATTGCCGAAGGCGTCTCGGATCCCCGGGAACTTGCTCAGCCAAGCGGGCGAGCCATGTGCGTAGAGATAACCTGGCGGTGCGATGATGCTGCGCCAGCGCGTGGTTGCCGCATAATCATCCTCAAGGTAAAGCGCGTTTATGTCAGGGACCGCATAGGCGAAGTGGCGAATACTGTCGCGAGTAACACCATAGTTGTATTGCTCTGGCTGTGGCACGTCCTTGCCAACAAACGCCATGAATTCAGAAATATCGAGTGATGTTCCCTGCATGAGACAACGGTTCTCCATGCTCGCTGGAACCGCCACTCTCTGTTAGAGCTTGAGGCGGTGCGACCTAATTTTTGTTCCAGTTGGTCATGATCACAGGATAGACCGCTAATTTTCTTCATTTCAAATATTATTTTTCGGAAAGCGTGCTCTATAAATTAGAGCAGTCTCTTTCGGTCATGTCGTTCATTGCTCTGACAATAGTACCTACAACGCGCATGGCCGCGGAGGATGGGTGTGACAAAGTTACTAGAGATAGCGATGACGGTTTTATCTCGCTGTCAGACAGCGGAATGAAAACAAGCTGTCCGCTGCGGATCTCTGAAAGGATTTCGGCGCGGGTTAAGAGAGCGACACCTATTCGCCTAAAAACCATGGCTTTCATGAATGCAAAATTGTTACATGCCGCCACTGGGTTTAGAGCAATTCCAGCCAAGGTTAGAGCTGTATCGATGCTGTTGCGGATGAGCAGCCCCTCTTCGGGAAGGATCAGAGGCAGGTCGCGGCAGTCTGACAGACTAATGCTTGCCCTTTCCGCCAGCGGATGGTCCGGTAATATCGCCAAGCCTGGGACCAATCGAACTGAATGCTCGACGCGCATGACTCGGTAGGAGGTCGACATAAAAGTCAAGCCGAGATCAGCATTCCCACTAAGCACCATCTCTCTCACGCCGCCGCCGCCAACGACATGGATGGAGATCACCACGTGAGGACAGTCGGCGTGAAAATCAGCAAGGATGCCCGCCAGAAGATCTCCAGCAATAGCCTCGGCAGCGGCAATTGTGATCTTGCCGCTGGCTAGACCCTGGATGTTGTTAATCTCGGACTGAACATTCTCGAATTCGCGCTTCCAGCGCTGCAGATTGTAGATCAAGTGCTCGCCTGCCGGCGTGAGCCGGAGGCCCTGTGGCAGTCGGTCGAAGAGCCGCGTGCCAAGTTCTTCCTCGGCCATGATGATCTGCCGGTTGATCGCGGATGGTGCGATGTTCAGCCATTCCGCAGCACTGCGAATTGAACCGCGGCGAGCAACTTCTTCGATGTACCGCCCGAATCTAGAAAAGACAGGCATGCACGGCTCCGATGTGTTCTGGTCGATCCGAAATATCTACTATCGCACATGTCCGACGTCCTCGGGCAAGGTGGTTCTGATCGAAGACACAGCATGATTAGAGCAAATATATGCGGAGAACCGGAGGTGCGCATATGGTCTGGATCAAACGCGAGGGTTATGCGGCAAACCGTCTGTTTGCGCGCCGACGAGCAGCTTGCGCAGGTGCCGGTTGCCCATCTTGGAGATGGGCCCAGCCGCGCCTTGCCGCCGATTGAATGCTGCCGCGGCACAAGGCCGAGATAGGTCGCAAACTCCCGGCTGCCCTGGAACAGGCTGGCATCCCGGATGCTGGCCGAGAGACAGGAAGCCGCAATCGGGCCGATGCCGGGAATGGTGGCGAGCCTCGTGCTGACTGGATCGCTGCGGTGGGCCGCCAGAATGGCCTTGTCGAGCTTGGCAATCTGCGCCTCAATCCCGAGCAGCATCGCCGCCAGAGGCCGGAGTGTGACCCGGGCCGTGGCGGGGAGATTCAGGTTAGTCTCGTCCTGAAGATAAGCGATCAGCTGGCGCGTGTTGCGAGCGCCCTGCGCCACGACAATGCCCAGTTCTGCAAAGTGACCCCGCAGGGCATTGATCAGGGCCGTCCGCTGCCCGATCAGAAGATCGTGGGCGCCGTGCAGCATAAGGGTGCTCTGCTGCTGCGGGCTCTTAACCGGGACGAAGCGCATCGATGGCTGTGTGACGGCCTCACAGATCGCAGCCGTGTCCGCGGCATCGTTCTTCTGCCGGCGCAGATAGGGTTTGATATAGGCTGGCGGGATCAGGCGGACGTCATGCCCGAAGGCCATGAGCGTGCGGGCCCAGTGATGAGCGGTTGCACAAGCTTCCATGCCGATCAGGCAAGGGGACAGTGCAGTGAAGAAGCCCGGCACCTGGGCCACACCATTGGCCCCTGGGAAAAATTTCTAGACACCTCGAGCCGCCCTGCCCCATTACAAGTATCACAAGTAGGGAGGGGTGCAGGCGCTCACCACGATGCAGTCACTGGTCCCAGGGTTACGGAACCGGTGCGGGATTCGGCTATCGAAAAGGTAGGCGTCGCCCGAGCGGAGCACCTGAACCTGGTCGCCCACTGTAACTTCGAGTTCCCCTTCGATGACGATGCCTCCTTCGCGCGATTTATGCTCAAGCATGGTCGTGCCGGTATCAGCCCCAGGCTCATAGCGCTCATGGAGGATCTGCAGGTCGTGGGCCTGCGCATCGCCTACTTGGCGGAAGTTCAGCCGGCTGTGGTCCTGTCCCGTGTGGCTGGAAAGGCGGGATGTCAGGTCGATCAGCTCATTGGCGCCAAAAAAAACCTTGTCGCGTGCTCTCGTCTCCTCGTGGAAGAACCCTGCCATCGTCATGGACACCCCGCCCAAGATCTTGCGTAGAGAGGCGATGGACGGGCTGCTCTTGTTCTGCTCGATCATGGAAATGAGGCCATGCGTTACTCCGGAGCGCTCGGCCAATTCCCTCTGAGAGAGCCCCGCTGCCAGGCGAATTTCCTTCAGTCTTGCGCCAACGTCAAAGTCCATTGTCTCACCCGGGTCTCGGACGGTTTCCCCTTGCCCTGCTCAATATTTTGAGCAAGGGTGGTAGCATAGGTTCCCTGCCAGCGCATGAATAATCGGAGATCCGCGATGAGCGCAACAATGGCTCTTGCCGACCGTCACAAGGCTGCCGTGCCCAGAGGCATCTCGACCAAAACACTCTATGCTGCCCGCGCGCAGAACGCAGAGCTGTGGGATATCGAAGGCAAGCGCTACATCGACTTTGCGGCTGGCATCGCGGTGCTCAACACCGGTCACCGCCACCCGGCCGTGATGGCGGCGGTGGCCGAGCAGACGGAAGCTTTCACTCATACGTGCTTCAACGTGGCGCCCTACGAAACCTACATTCGCTTGGCCGAACGCCTGAACGCGGCCGCTCCGGGCGGCTTCGCCAAGAAGACGATGTTCGTCACCACGGGTGCCGAGGCGGTGGAGAACGCCGTGAAGGTCGCACGCCGGTTCACTGGCCGCTCCGCCATCATCGCATTCGGCGGCGGGTTCCACGGCCGCACCATGATGACCATGGCGCTCACCGGCAAGGTCTCGCCCTACAAGAAGGGCTTCGGTCCCTTCCCGGCCGAAGTCTATCATGCGCCATTTCCAAAGAAGTCCCACGGCATCGACACGGCCAAAGCTTTGGAGGGTCTGCGTCAGATCTTCCTGAACGACGTGGAGCCTGCGCGCGTCGCCGCCATTATCGTCGAGCCGGTGCAGGGCGAAGGCGGCTTCAACATCGCGCCGTTCGACTTCCTCCAGGAGCTCCGAGCCATCTGCAACGAACATGGCATCCTCCTGATCGCCGACGAGATCCAGACCGGCATCGCCCGCACAGGCCGGATGTTCGCCATCCAGCACGCCGACGTGGTTCCAGACCTGATCACGATGGCGAAGGGCCTCGGCGGCGGCTTTCCGCTCTCGGCCGTCACCGGACGCGCAGAGATCATGGATGCGGCCGATCCCGGCGGCCTCGGCGGCACCTATGCCGGCAGCCCCATCGGCCTCGCGGCCGCGCACGCGGTGCTCGACGTGATCCAGAGCGAAGATCTTTGCGCCCGCGCCACCGAGATCGGCACGCGCATGCGTAACCGTTTCGAGGAGCTGGCGCGCCGCAACTCATTCTCGTGCATAGGCGACGCCCGCAACCTCGGGGCCATGGTGGCGGTCGAGTTCGTGAAGGACCGCGACAGCCGCAAGCCCGACGCCGAAATCGTCTCTGCGCTCATCGGCAGTGCGCAGGAAAAGGGGCTCATCCTTCTTTCCTGCGGCGTCGATGCGAACATCGTGCGTCTCCTCGCCCCGCTCACCATCCCGATGGAGCAGGTGGACGAGGGACTCGACATCTTCGAGGCGGCCCTCACCGAAGTGGTGGGCAAGCGTCAGTAAGGCAACCCGCCAACCTCGCCCGTCTCACAGGCCGGCGCGGTTTCCTTTTGGGCGGTCGACCTAAAGCATCGGACCCAAAAGTGGGTCTGCACTTTTGGGTCCGATGCTCCCTCTTAAGATGAGAGCAGCCGATTCCTATGCGACCGCGGCCGCCGTCTTGCGGCCCTGCCGCCAGCGCAGCAGCGCGCCAAGCCCACCCAGGCACAGCGTACCGACGATGAGGAGAAGCGCCGCCGCGGCGACCGTCGGGTTGATATTCTCACGGATGCTGGAGAACATTTGCCGCGCTAACGTCCTCTGGTTCGGGCCCGCCACGAACAGGGTCAGCACGACCTCGTCGAGGGAGGTTGCGAAGGCGAAGATCGCGCCCGACACCACACCCGGAAGGGCTAGCGGCAAGGTCACGCGCCGGAACACCGTGACCGGCCGGGCCCCCAGGCTGCTCGCCGCACGCTCGATAGAGGGGTCGATCCCCTGTAGGGCTGCCGAGACGCTGACGATCACGAAGGGAATGCACAGAACCGCATGTGCAACGATGACGCCGAGATAGGTGCTCGCAAGCCCGATCCGAACGAGGAAGATCTGCATGCCGACGCCGAGGACGACGGCCGGCACCACCATCGGGAGCAGGAACACGGTGCGCAGCAGGCCAACCATCGGCAGTGCCCCTTTGCGCATCCCGAGGGAGGCCAGCGTGCCGAGCACGGTCGCCAGGACCGTCGCGCCGCCGCCGATGATGAGGCTGTTGACGATGGACGTTCGCCACACTTCGGCCGTGGTGAGCTCGTGCATCCAGCGCATGGAGTACGCGGGGATGGGGTAGTTGAGGAACACGCTGGACGTGAACGCCAGCGGCAGGATGGCGAAGATCGGCATCAACAGGAAGATGACGACCGCGATTCCGAAGGTGGTTTGAAGCGCCCGAAACACAGCCTCAAGCTCCTGGCACTTGTTGGGGCGTCGAAAAGCGCCCGTAGATGGCGTAGAGCACAGTGGTTACCACGAGCAGGATCAGGCCGAGAGCACCTGCCAGCCCCCAATTTGCGGTGCCGGTTGCATAGAACGCGATGACGGAACTGATCATCTGATCGTTCGCTCCGCCGAGCAGCGCCGGGGTGATATAATAACCGATGGCGACCATGAAGACGAGGAGCGAGCCCGAGAGAAGGCCTGGCAGACTCAGGGGCAGCAGCACGCGCCAGAAGGCCCGAACCGGCCCTGCCCCCATCGACTGCGCAGCAGACATGAGGTTACGCGGGATCCCAAGGATTACGCTGTAGATCGGCAGCACCATGAAGGGCAGAAGCACGTGGGTCATGGCGATCACCACGCCGAGCCGGTTGAAGATTAGTGGCAGTGGAGAATCGATGAGCCCGATGGCCTGCAGCGCGCGGTTGATGAGGCCCTCGTTCTGCAGAAGGATGAACCAGGCGGCTGTGCGCACGAGCAGCGACGTCCAGAGCGGCAGGACCACCGCGAGCAGGAGAGCCGACCGCTTCCACCCGGTCACCGAGGCTGTAAGCATCGCGTAGGGAAGCCCGATGACCGCGCACGCGATTGTCACCATGGCGGCGACCAGAAGGGTGCGCAGCATGATGAGGCGGTGAGCCGAGGCATCGGCAGCCTCGGCCACGATGCCGCCCGATGCGTCGCGCTTCATGTCGACGGCGGCGAGGATGTTGCGATCCGTATAAGGCGGCATCGCCTCCTTGAGCGCTACCCAGAAGCGGGTGTCGTTCCAGCGCGGATCGACCGCGAGAAGATCCACCTGCGCGGGATCGGGCGCGGCTTTGACCGCGGGGATCGTCCGCCCGAGTAGGGTGCGGAAGCCCGATGCTGCGCTGTTAAGCCGACGCACGGCCTCGCCCAGAGCCTGCTCGTCCGAGGCGGCCTTGAGATCCTGCACGAGGGCCTTGTGGGCCGCTTCCGAGGGCACACCTTGGCCATTCCAGGAAACGATGCTGGCCGCCGTTCGTGGCAGAACCTTGCTGACCGCGTCGTCGACGAAGGCGGCGGTGACCATCGTCCAAAGGGGCCACAAGAAGAAGACCGCCAAGAAGATGATCACCGGCGAGACCAGCAGCAGGGCACCGGAGCGCTCGCGGAGGATGGCTGCTTTCATTGGGCGAGCACCGTGCAATCACTGGGATCGAACGAAGCGACGACGGGAGCGCCGACAGTCCAATTGCCTGCCAGCCGCTCGCACCGCGCCACCAAGCTGAAATCATCACGGGTGAGTTGAACCCGCATGTGATCACCGTGATAGATGCAGTCGGTGATCGTCATGTCGAGCGCGTTGCTCCCCTCCGGCGCCATCCCGAGACGGATCCGCTCGGGACGCAGCGAAAAGGATGCGGTCTGCCCGGCCGAGAGGCCATCCGCAGCATGCGCGTGCGCGCTGAGGCCGGCGCCGAGGGAGAGGCGGGCGATGCGATTGTCGATGCTCGCGATCTTGGCCTCAATCAGGTTGGTCTCGCCGATGAACTCCGCCACGAAGCGTGTGCGCGGCGTGTCGTAGATCACCTGAGGATTGTCGATCTGCTCGATCCGTCCAGCGTTGAACACCGCGATGCGGTCCGACATCGTGAGCGCCTCGGACTGATCGTGGGTCACGAAGACAATGGTGAGACCGAGACGCTTGTGCAGCTCGCGGATCTCGAGCTGCATGTGCTCGCGCAGCTGCTTGTCGAGCGCGCCGAGAGGTTCGTCCATGAGGATCACGCTCGGCTCGAACACGAGGGCGCGCGTGAGCGCGATGCGCTGCTGCTGACCACCCGAGAGCTGCGAGGGCCGCCGGTCCTTCAACTGCTCGAGCTTCACCATGTCGAGTGCGCGCTCGACCCGCCGGGTGATCTCGGCGCGCGGCACGCGCTGCATTTGAAGCGGGAAGGCAACGTTCTCGGCGACGGTCATGTGCGGGAAAAGGGCGTAGTTCTGGAACACGACGCCCATCTGCCGGCGATACGGCGGCAGGTGATCGATGCGCTTTCCATCGAGATAGATTGCGCCCTGTGTCGGTCGTTCGAATCCCGCCAGCATCATCAGGATCGTGGTTTTGCCGGATCCGGATGGGCCCAGAAGACTGACGAACTCGCCCTTTTTGATGGCGAGATCGAGCGCGTTCACCACGGTGAGACTGCCGAAGGCTTTCGAGACCGACTCGAACTGAATGAAAGGTCGCATTTCGCTATGCTCTGGATCGTGTTTGCCGCAGGTGAAACCTTGGCGGGTGCTGCATCCTGTGGTCTCGGCTCGGCCAAAATGGCAAAGGCCGTCTCTGCGCAGAAGAGGCGCGGGCTTTCGCCCGCGCCTCGACTTGATGGCGGATTGGACGCGCCAGGAGCGGAGTGATGCATCGAGTCGCTGAAACTCGCATGTCGTCCGCTCCTGCCTGCATGGATTGGTTCGCCGTTACTTTGCGAGCCAAGCGTTGAAGCGTTTGTTGAGCTCCTCGATGTTGTCGATCCAGAAGTCGGCATCGAGCGGCACCGAGCCAGCCAGGTTCTCAGGCGCGGTCGGCAGATCCTTCTGCAGGTTTGTCGGCACGGCGGCTGCAGCCGCTTTGTTCGGAAGGCCGTAGGCGATATATTCCGGCAGCTTCACCTGGTTTTCTGGAACATTCACGAAGGCGATGAAGTCCATCGCGGCGTCCTTGTTCGGGCTGCCCTTCATGATCACCCAGCTGTCGATGGCATAGAGGCTGCCCGGCCACACGACCTTGAAGTTCTTGCCTTCGGTCTTGTTGATGCCCGAGATGCGGCCGTTATAGGCGGTGGTCATGACCACCTCGCCGGAGGCCAGGAGCTGCAGCGGCTGAGCGCCCGATTCCCACCAGACGATGTTCGGCTTCAACTCCTCGAGCTTCTTGAACGCGCGATCGATGCCTTCCGGCGTACTCAGCACCTTGTAGACATCGGCGGGAGGCACGCCGTCGGCCATCAGGGCGAACTCGAGCGCGTATTTCGGGCCACGGCGGAAGCCGCGCTTGCCGGGGAACTTCTTGGTGTCCCAGAAGTCGGCCCATGATTGCGGAGCTTCCTTCAGGCGGTCCGCGTCATAGCTGAGGGCGGTCGACCATACGATGGCGCCCACGCCGCAATCGTTGACGGCGGCCGGAAGGTAGGCGTCCTTGCCACCGAGTTTGCTCCAATCGAGCTTCTCGTAATAGCCGTCCGCGCAACCGAGCGCGAGTTCCTCGGACTCGACCTGCACCACGTCCCAGTTCGGCACGCCGGCCTTGATCTTGGCCGCGATCACGCCGATGCCCCCGTCCCAGCTCTCGTCGAGAACGGGCTTGCCGGTCTTCTTGGCGAAGGGCTCGAAATAGATCTTCTTCTGCGCGTCCTGGTAGTTGCCGCCCCAGGACACGACGGTGAGATCGCGAGCCTGAGCCGATGTGACGGCCGCGCCTGCGACGAGAGCCGTGAGGCAGACGGCGAACGTCAGTTTCTTGGCGAGTGTCATGTTTGGATCCCTCTCTGGTTATTGGCGCCTCCGGCAGGCAAGCACATCCGCGGTCGAAGTTGGAAGCGGCTTGGCTCCGTCGCGGTGAAAATATTAAACGTCGACCCGGTTGGCCCCCGTCAGCTTGAAGGTTAGTAGGTTGGTGGTGTGACGGCGCTGAGAACGGTGCTTGGCTCGTTGGCAACGTTCCGGAAGCGGTGGGGCATGCGGCTGTCGAAATAATAGCCATCTCCCGCCTTGAGCACGCGGCATTCGTCGCCCACCGTGACCTCGACGGCACCGTGCAGCACCGTTCCGGCTTCCTGCGCCGAATGGGAGAACGGCTCTCCCGTATCGGCTCCGACCGCATAGGTCTCATGCAGCATCAGGATCTGCCGGTTGGGATGATTCATGCCCAACATGCGGTACGAGATCGTCTGCGCCTTGCCGATCTCGACCCATTCATCGGCCCCGTAGAACGGCGAGTGACGCACGGCGGAGTTCAGGTCCGAGAAGAAGCCTGTCAGGGTGGTGCCAAGAGCATCCAGAATGGCGCTGAGCGTATCGACCGATGGGCTCATGCGGTCCCGCTCGATGAGGGAGATCGAGGAATGTGAGATGCCGGATCTCAAGGCCACCTCACGGACTCCAAGGTTCCGCCGGCGGCGAAGCTCTCTGAGCCGGGTCCCGATCTTCGGCATGCCCACCTCTTCCTCATCTGAGGGCCTCGCCCGTCCAAACCCGATGAGAGTCCGGCGTGGTCACAGGCTGCATTTTCACCATCTTAGGCATGGTTAGAATAATGAACAAGAGGGTCGAGGCTAATTGAGAAGCTCCACGACATCATCGAGAGTTGAGACCCGTAAAAAAGGAACAAACAATGTTACGATCGATGTCGACTTCGACCGAGAAGGTCACACATATCAAAGCGCCGAAGCGCGACGCCGACACAGACAATCGCGAGATCGAAGCCACCGTTCGTGACATCATCGGCGCCGTGAGGACGCGGGGGGACGCGGCCGTGCGGGAATACGGCAACGCGTTCGACAAGGTGGATGTGGCCGCTTTCGAAGTCACCGAGGAGGAGTGCGCCGAGGCCGTGCGCAACCTCGATCCGCAGACCCGGCAGGACACGGAGTTCGCCATCGAGCGCGTCCGCGCCTTTGCACAGGCGCAGCTCGGCACCATCCTGCCCCTCGAGATCGAAGCCCTGCCCGGCCTCAATCTGGGGCACCGCGTGATCCCGATCAAAACCGTCGGCGCCTACGTGCCTGGCGGGCGTTATCCCCTCCTGTCCGCCCCGATCATGACGATCGTGCCTGCCAAAGTCGCTGGCTGCGAAGAGGTCATCGCCTGCCTTCCACCGACGGCCCACCCGGCCATGATCGCCGGCTGCCATCTCTCGGGCGCCGACCGCATCTTCCGTATCGGCGGTGCGCAGGCGATTGCCGCGATGGCCAATGGCACGGAGACGGTGCCGGCCGTCGACAAGATCGTCGGCCCCGGCAACGCCTTCGTCAACGAGGCGAAGCGCCAGGTGTTCGGCCCTGTAGGCATTGACCAGCTCGCCGGCCCGAGCGAAATCTTCGTGGTGGCCGACGAGACAGGTGATCCGGAAATGATCGCCGTGGACCTTCTGGCGCAGGCCGAGCACGACATCCGCACCCGCGTGGGCCTCATCACCACGAGCCGGGAACTGGCCGAGGCCACTCTTGCGGAAGTCGAGCGCCAGCTTCAGAACCTTTCCACCGCGAATGTTGCCGGCCCCGCCTGGCGCGACTACGGCGAGATCGCCGTCTGCGCCGACGAGGACGCGATGATCGCCTATTCGGACTTTATTGCGGCCGAGCACCTGCAGGTGCACACGCGCGATCCGCATGCGACCGCCAAAAAACTGCGCAACTACGGCTCGCTGTTCATCGGGCCACTCTCCAGTGTGGTTTATTCGGACAAATGCTGCGGCACCAACCACACGCTGCCGACCATGGGCGCCGGCCGCTACACGGGCGGCCTCTGGGTTGGCTCCTACGTGAAGGTTTGCACCCACCAATGGCTCGACGAGTGCGGCGTCGCGGCCGTTGCGCCGCCTGCCTGCCGCCAGAGCGAGAGCGAAGGCCTCGAAGGGCACCGCCGCGCGGCTGCCTTCCGCCTGAGCCGAGAACAGCTCCTGAAGAACGGACCAGTCTGATCCCGCAACCGGCAGATGCCGAACAATCGGCGATCGGCGGCAGCGCCTGTCGCCGATCGTTTATCTGCCTGCTACAACATCGTGCGAAGCGGTGGGAACCGGTTCTTCGCGAAGCACGATGCTTTATTACAGAGATTGAGCAAACATCCGATTCCGTCAGAGTGCCATTTGCTCGAGTGTCTGCTCCATGGCGGAGAGGAAATGGTCAGCGTTCGCCTTCGAGAAGACCAGCGGCGGGCGGATCTTCAGGCCATTGGCGGCACGTCCCGTCGCGCTGATGAGCACCCGCCGTTCGCGTAGGCCGTTCACCAAGGCCGCGGTCTCCTGCATGGCGGGCTCCTTTGTGGCACAGTCCCGCACCAATTCCACACCGACGAACAGACCGGCCCCGCGCACATCGCCGATGATCGGGTGGCGGTTCGCCAAGTCCTGAAGGCCCTGCCGGAGATAGGCCCCCACGCTGCGGGCATTCTCCACCAGTCCCTCCTGTTCGATGACCTCCAGCACGGCGATTCCGACGGCCGAGGAGACGGGGTTGCCGCCGAAGGTGTTGAAATAGCGCACGCGCTTCCCGAACTCGTCTAGAATTGCGGGCTTCGCCACCATGCCGGCCACGGGATGACCGTTGCCCATGGGCTTTCCGAGGGTCACGATATCGGGCACGACCCCATGGCGCTGGAACCCCCACATGGCGTCGCCTGTGCGGCCGAAGCCGGGCTGGACCTCGTCCGCGATGAAAATCCCGCCGGCTTTGCGGATCTCCTCGACCGCCGGCGTCAGGAAGCCTGCCGGATCCGAGAACACGCCGTCGCTCGAGAAGATCGTGTCGACGATCAGCGCGGCGGGCTTGATGCCATGAGCCCTCATGTCGTCGATCGCGGCGCGAACATGCTGCGCAAAGGCCGCGCCCACATCCTGCCCGTTCGACCTATAATGGTCCGGCGCAGGCACGGCGCGCACGTGATCGCCCAAGCGCATCCCGGCGCCGAGCGAGGGCGAAATCTCGGCGATGACGCTCGTGACCCCGTGATAGGCGAAGTCGGTGATGATGACCCCGGTGCCGCCTGTGTGAGTTTTCGCCACCCGCAAGGCCAGATCGTTCGCCTCGCTGCCGGTGCAAGTGAACATCACCTGCGGGTTCTCGATGGGGAAATAGCCGAGAAGCTTCTCGGCATAGTCGAGAACCATGTCGTGGAGGTAGCGGGTATGCGTGTTGAGGATGGACGCCTGCCTGGACAGCGCGGCCACGACATGCGGGTGGCAATGGCCGACGGACGCCACGTTGTTGTAGACGTCGAGATAAGCCCGACCATCGGGATCATAGAGCCACACGCCCTCCCCGCGCACCACATGGACTGGATTGGCATAGAACAGCCGGTAGGCTGGCCCGAGCAGGCGCTGGCGATGGGCGATCATCTCCTGCTCGCGTACGGCCACATCGGCCGCCTTGGCAGGATCATAGGCGTTGATCATGGACATCGGTCACTCCGAGCGGCTGTTTCGACGAAGATAGGCGTGCGCTTCCGCGCGGTCCAAGGCGGCGAACCGCTCCAACCCGGCCCAGGCTGACGGCGCGTTGCGCAGGATGTATTCGCGGTTCTCCGGCTGGATGGCGGCGCGCCAGCTGGTGATCAGCACCGTCAGTATCATGCGGGTCGCCACGAGGTCGAACAAGATCTCGAACTCGGCGTCGTAGAGCGGAAGGACGGCATGGTATCCGGCAATGAACTCGGAGATCGTTTCAAGCGGATGCCCGGCATCCGCATTCCGATAGGCCGCGGCGACCGCGGGATCGTTCACCAGAGGGGCCAGCACCGCATCGCCGAAGTCGATTACGCCGGTCACATGGTCATGATCGCGTTCCGCCACGAGCACGTTATGCGGGTTCAGGTCGTTGTGGATGACCTGCGTGCGCAGGTTCGGCATGGCGGGCAGCACGAATTGCTCGAATCTGTCGAGAAACCGCTCCACCAGAGCACGCCGTCGCCGATCCTCGACATGCACCAGCAGGGGACGCAGACGGTGGGCATGCTTCATGTCCCACATCAGCTCATGGTTGGAACCCGGATGCTGGAATTCCCGTATGGCGAGATCGATCCGGGCGAGCACTCCGCCTATGTTCCGCCGCTGGCGCCAGCTGGGCGGCGTCTTGTACAGGGGCTCGCCCTGGAGAAACGTATAGAGGCGCCCGACGCTCGGCGGTTGCCCCGGAAGCGTGAGGATGATTTCGGGCCTGCCTTCGACGGATCGGACAATGCGCGGCACGGGCAGCCCCGGATCGGTCTGCTCGATGTGCAGCAGGAGCTTGGTCTGGAAATCCGTCACCTGACGGTCTTCGACAGGATTGCTGATCCTCAGGAGGAAGTGATCACCATCCTCCGTCCTGATGTGGAAGTTGCTATCCCGCTCGCCCGGCAGCCGGGTCGGCTCGCCGCGAATACCGAAATGCCGAAGCGCAATCGCCCTCACTTCCTCGACCTCAGCCACGGGCACGGCGGTTTCGAGCACTGCGTTGATGCTCGCTTGCGACGTCGTCGACATGATCAGGCTTACCTCGCCGGAACGGCCTGCGGTCATTCAGGCTCTGGGACATGCGGGCGGCTCCGCATGGCGGAGGCCCCGACCGGACAATAGCCGCCCACGGCAATTTGTCAGCCATTTTCCGCCGATAGATCAGCGTTCCTCCTCAGCCCTCGTGGCTGAAGTGTCTCAAGCCCGGCAATCCCGCTACTATGTAGGCCGGCTGAGGCAGTTCCTGATCGGTCAGGCAGGCCGATGTCGGTCGAGAGCCGCGACTGCGGCCTGCGCGAGTGACGCTACGGAGGTTACTGAAAGCCGTCGACCACTCCGAGCGGCGTTGCCTGCGCTCAGACAGAGTTCACCACCGCTTCAGTCTCGGCATCGCTCATGGTCCAGTCTCCCGCGGCCCAAACTTCCACCGGTAACGCCGTTCTGCCAGAAGCGGCCAACTGTGCCGACACCTCTCGGGACCCTATTTTTCCAGGTGCCCTCAGGCGTATACGAGCGGGAGCAGCGAGCCGGAATAATGGTCCCGCTCAGTCGCGAGGTGCAACGCTCCTGCTCCATGGATGCACCGAAGGGCCGCGGATGCTCGGGATAACGGGTCGTGACCAGAAACTTTACTGACGAAGGGCAGCTCTGGGTCAGGCAGTGAAGTCCATACACCTTTCGGAAGGTCTGGTTACGTGAGGATTGCTGCCTTCGAGCTTAGGTCTTAGGTGTGCCATGACCCGACCTTCCTGGTTTTCGCATGATTTCGCGAAAGGCCGTTTGTGAAAGAGACCAGATGCGCGCGAACCCTATCTGATCGGCTAGCCGCCGTCCCGAAAAGGATGCTGTTTCGGGAATGACCGGGTTTCGTGGGTTGCGGACCGGCAGCTCGAAGGTAAGGAACTCGAAAAGCTGCCGCGCGGGAGTGGGATCGCCTATTCCGCGGCACGTGCCCCCGTCATCAGGACCATCAGCACGTGGTCGACCAGCCTGATCAGACGCTCGCGCGGGACCGATGCACCAGCCGGTCCGGCATAATGGGCCAGCAGCGCGACGACCGTATCACTCAAGACGTCGAGCTCAACCTCCGACAAAGGCACGTGTCCCGCATCAGCCGCTCTCCTTGCGAGCTTGTCTAGTTCTGCCCGAACGAACGTGCCGAAGCGCTCGGCCAGGGTTCGATAAAGGTCCGGGTGCAACCGCGCCATCTCCATCGTCGCGGTTACGATCTCGGGACGGTCGTCGCAGTTGCCGGCCTGCTCCATCAACGCGAGAAGATCGTCTCGCAGCGATGTGCCGGGATATAGAGGCGGTTCCATTGCATTCAGCGTGGCAACGGCATCGGCCACAAGATCCGCTTTCGCCGTCCAACGCCGATAAAGCGTCGCCTTCGATACCCCCGCGCGCGCCGCCACATCGGTCATCGTCAGACCGTGATAGCCCTTTTCAGCAAGGAGTTCGAGCGCTGCGCCGATGATGAGATCGTCGCGGCTTCTGTCTTGTGCGCGCCCCCGTACCGCCGGCGGCAGACGACGCTGATGTCGATTAGCTTGGTCGTTCATAGCATCCATATAGGTTCAAATATTCCGAAACTCAACATTACCGAAACTCTTGCGTTTCGTATCAGCCAGCCTTATGTGGGGGGCAGAACTTCCCCGGCGCCGAGAGCGCGTACACTCTACGAGAGGCTTCCCATGCCGACCCCAATTATCCGCCCTATCCTCGTCACAGGCGCCACCGGCAAACAAGGTGGTGCTGTCGTCCGCGCGCTGCTGCAAGCAGGCCGCCCCGTGCGCGCTCTGACGCGCGATCCCGCTTCGGCCGCGGGACAAGCGCTCGCGGCGCAGGGCGTGGAGGTCGTGAAGGGCGACTTCAATGATTCCGCCAGCCTCGATGCGGCATTGGCCGGGGTAGACGGCGTTTTCTCGATGCAGATGGGATCGCATCCCGGTGACCCGGATACCGAGATCGTAACCGGCAGGGCGTTGATCGAGGCTGCCGGCCCCGCAGGGGTCGACACGGTCGTCCACACCTCCGTTGCCCGCGCGGGCGATCAGAAGAATTTCGTCGGCTGGGACGAGGGGCGCTGGGAACCGCTCTACTGGAACAACAAGGCGCTCGTGATCGACATGGTCACGACGCAGGGCTTCCGTCACTGGGTGATCCTGAAGCCCGCCATGATCATGGAGAACCTCGTGCCCCCGATGGTGGAGTCCATGTGGCCTTCGCTCCGCGAACGTGGTCAGTTCGAGACTGCAATCGAAGCAGACACCAGCATCGATTGGATCGCGGCGGACAACATTGGCGCGTTCGCGGCGGCTGCCTTCGCCGATCCGAAGCGTTTCCATGGTCATGAGATCGACCTCGCCGCAGACTCCGCCACTTTGCCCGAGATTGCAGCCAAGATAACCAAGGCCACTGGGAAGTCGGTTTCGGCTGTCACCTTGTCAGAAGCCGAGGCTCTCGCAAAACCCTATGGTGAGATTGGCTTTAAGCACGAGTCATGGAACAACGTCGAGGGCTATAAGGTCGACCTCAATGCCGTTCGCAGGTGGGGCTTGCCGCTGACCACGATTGACGAGTTCATCGCGCAGAACCGTGATAAGTTCGTCATCGGCTAAGCGCTCGCGCACCCGCACCTCGCAGTCTTAACTGACACTCGCAGGTCAGGTCCGGTGTGTCCGCTTTGGGGAGCGGGTAGACCGGACCTGACCTGCGAGTGTCAGGCAGTGAAGTCCATTCACTTTTCGGAATGTCAGGTTTTGTGAGGATTGCTGCCCTCGGCGTAGCGTCTCAGGTGTGCCAGTTGCAGTCCTTTGCTCACGGGCGTCGTAAGCTTTGCGACACCGCCTACGCAAAACGTAAGTGGTGTCGTGGTGGCTGGAGCGGAAGCGGAGATTGGGCCTTTGAGCGCTTGGAGCGTCGCTTCAGCGCCTTGATGACCGCCTCGCTGTCCGGTCAATGGCCTCGATGACGGTGCGATCCAGCGCAGGCGGCACATCATGCCCCATGCCGTTGATCAGCATGAGGTCTGCGTTCGGGATGGACGCTGCGGTGTCCCTGCCACAAGCCGGAAGGATGAGCGGATCATCGGCCCCATGAATGACGAGCGTCGGCGCGGTGACCGTCGCCAGACGTGAGCGACGATCACCGGTCACGGCCATCGCGGCGATCTGCCGTGCGGAGCCGCCAGGATCATAAGCGCGCCGGGTCTCCTCCAGGATGAGGAGGCGATGGGCCCCCTCGTCGAACCCTTGGCCGTTGCCGGCGATGCGGCGTGCGAAGGCAAGCCTGTGCGCGATGAAGCCGGCTTCGTCCGAGACGGGATCCGGCGCCGGGCGCGTCATCATCGCCATGACATCGGGGGCCGCCTGCGGCAGCATGGGATTGCCCGTGCTCGACATGATCGAGGTCAGCGACAGCACCCGCTCGGGATGCTCGCTCGCCATGATCTGGGCGATCATCCCGCCCATCGAGCGCCCAACGATATGTGCCCTGTCAATGACGAGGGCGTCGAGCAAGCCGATGGCGTCTGCGGCCATGTCCTGGAGCGTGTAGGGAACGTCGGGTCGCTGTCCGGCCATCAGCGCTGCCGCCAGCGCATGGAAATCCGGCGGGGCGCAGTGGTGGAAGTGGGTCGAACATCCACTGTCCCGGTTATCGAAACGGATCACGCGGTAGCCGCGCGCCGCCAGCGCCTCGCAGAACGGGACCGTCCACCGGATCATTTGCGTACCCAACCCTGCGACCAGCAGAATCGCGTCGGCCCCGTCGCCGAAGCTGTCATAGGCCAGGTCGATCCCATTGCCTTTCACGATGGCCATGATGCTATTCCGCCCGGGGTGAGGTTGGGTGATCCTGCGGACCAGACGCCAGGCGCAGGACGTGCGACTGCACGTCGTGCGGCCAATCCGCGATCCATTGCTCCAGCTTGGCGCGATCATCCGCGAAGAGCGAGCGCGTGGCCTCCTCATAGCCGGGCAGATCGCCCGCGATCGCCAGCATGAACTGATAGGCGGCCTCCTGAGCGACACGTTTTTGCTGCCGTGCCCCGCCGTTTCGTCGGGCGTCGTCCACCAGCCGTCTCAGGACGGCGGATGCGCCACCCGGTTGGGTGGCCAACCATTCCCAGTGTCGCGGCAGCAACGTCACCTCGCGCGCAACGACCCCCAGTTTCGGGCGCCCTCGGCCCCTTGGTCCGGAACTCTCGTCTTGCGCAGGTTCGGACGTCTCATCCGCACTGGGGCGGTGGCGCCCGACAGGCGACCGAGGAGGCTGAGACAATCTCTCGACGACGTCGACCTTGGACCCACGCAGGTCCAGATCGATGACGCGGCCGGTGGCGTCGTCGAACACGAGGATCGCGTGCGATGAGCCGTTTTCAGTGGCCGCTTTGACCGCGAGAGCCACTTCGACAAGCGGGCCGGAGAGGAGCAAGTAATGACCGTCAAAGGCCGTGCAGGGTTTGGAAAGGAGGTCGGACACGTTCAGCACCACAGGTTCGCGGTCATTTATTACCCGGACAAAAAACGTTGCGTCAATATTCTCCGGGTACTATTCATGCAAGGCGTCCGTGTGGACAACGAGGCGCTATGCGGTCGTCTCGCAACCGGTTGGAAGGGGTGACGGGATGAGGAACGAGGCACGCAGGGCGGCAGTGGCAGCCTACAAGGAACGCAAGGCCGTCGGTGGGGTCTACGCGGTTCGCTGCGCGGCTTCCGGTGAGACCTGGGTCGGACATTGGCCCAACATCGAGACCATCCAAACCCGTCTATGGTTCACGCTTCGACACGGCACTCACCCCAGGAAGGAGTTGATTGAAGCCTGGTGTCGCCACGGCGAGTCACAATTCAGCTTCGAAATCCTGGAGAAGCTCGAGGATGAACCAACATCCTACACGCGTGACTCGGATCTGAAGGATCTGGCAGCCCACTGGCGGGAAAAATTGAAGGCGAACCCAATGTGAAGGGAAAGAGCTCCAATTCGCGTCTGTGATGCGTGCGCTCCTCATCCGATCCAGCATAGGTGAGTAACATCACGAGAAAGATCCGTGCTTCGTCGCTTCGAAGGACCGCTACGGGTCATCCTCTGCCGATCCCCTGACCTCCAGGAACGTCCGGTGTTCCTCGCGAGAGCAGACTTTGGGTCTACTTCC
>NZ_JAFEMD010000033.1 GCF_016892765.1 Microvirga arvi | reverse complement strand
CTGCGGGCCCCAAGGCGCTGGCTCTTTGACAGACACATCCGTCATCCCGGACGAAGCGCAGCGCAGATCCGGGATCGTCTGACGAGTGAAACACTGTCATCCCGGGGCTGCGCAGCAGAGCCCGGGATCCATAAAAGCTGACGATGCAGAGCAAGGCGAGGCCGCCGTCGCGGGTTCTCGATGACGGTCGTGGTTATGGATCCCCGCCTGCGCGGGGATGACAGCGTGGAGGATCCGGTGCGGGTTCTGATGACGAATTCTCATTCAGGGCCACCTCACCGTCGGCGGCATGGACGAGAGGATCGAGGCGATGTTGCCGCCGGTCTTCAGGCCGAAGATCGTGCCCCGGTCGTAGAGCAGGTTGAACTCCACATAGCGCCCGCGCCGCACCTGCTGCTCGATGCGGTCCTCATCGGTCCAGGGCTTGGTGACATTGCGGCGGACGATCTCGGGATACACCTTGAGGAAGGCCTCGCCGACATTGCGGGTGAAGGCGAGGTCCTCGTCCGGGTTTCCGGTCCAGTGATAATCGTAGAAGATGCCGCCGATGCCACGCGGCTCGTTGCGGTGCTTGAGGAAGAAATATTCGTCGCACCACGTCTTGTACTTCTCGTAGGAGCCTTCCGGCGCGTGGGTTTTGCAGGCCTCCTCCATGGCTTGGTGGAACAGGATTGCGTCCGGGTCCCCCGGCGTTCGCCGCCGGTCGAGGACGGGGGTGAGGTCGGCCCCGCCGCCGAACCAGGGCTTCGAGGTGACGACGAAGCGGGTGTTCATGTGAACCGTGGGAACATTCGGGTTCCACGGATGGGCGATGAGCGAGATGCCGCCGGCCCAGAAGCGCGGGTCCTGGTCCGAGCCGGGGATCTGGCCGCGGAACTCAGGCGCGAACTCCCCGTGCACCGTCGAGACATGCACG
Organism: Microvirga arvi; assembly: GCF_016892765.1. Classification (GTDB taxonomy): domain Bacteria; phylum Pseudomonadota; class Alphaproteobacteria; order Rhizobiales; family Beijerinckiaceae; genus Microvirga; species Microvirga arvi. The sequence goes on along the minus strand of NZ_JAFEMD010000033.1, from coordinate 64,778 downwards.
CCGACCTTCTCGAACACGCGCCCCCGCATCATCGACATGACGCCTCCACCACCGGGGGTGCCATTGTGGTCCTTGCGCTCCCACGGCGTGCGCTCGAAGCGGCCGGGCTCGGAAGCCTCCGGGGGCAGGGGGGACGTCGCATCATCCTCCAGCGTCTCGAAGGCGGCGCAGATCCGGTCACGCAGCAGGGCGAACCAGATGGGAGCCTCGGTTTGCAGGCGCGCGACGGCTGCTTGGTCGGTCATCAGGGCTTGCCTCAGGTTTCGGGAAGGGCAGGGGGTGGAAACGAATGGGTCTGGCGCAGGGCCTCGCCGAGGATCATGGCGGCGGTCACGGCCACGTTGAGGGAGCGCATTCCCGTCCGCATGGGAACGACGACCCTGGCCTGTGCCGCGTGATGAACCTCGTCGGGCACGCCGGCGGATTCCCGGCCTACCAGGATGATATCGTCGGGGCGGTATGCAAAATCGACATAGGGAGTCGCAGCCTTGGTGGTAGCGAGGATCAGGCGGCCCTTGCTCTCCTGCCGCCACGCTTCGAAAGCCCGCCAGGAGATATGGCGCGTGATCGCCGCATGGTTGAGATAGTCCATGCCGGAACGGCGCAGGTTCCGGTCGGAGACGTCGAAGGCCGCAGGTTCGATGATCTCCACGGGAACGTCGAGGCAGGCCGCCAGGCGCAGCATGGTGCCGGTGTTCTGCGGGATGTCCGGCTGGTAGATGGCGAGACGGGGCATGCCCCGTCATCGGGGCAACGCGCCTTGCCGTCAAGGGAGCGCCTCAAGAGGTTTCCCGGTCGGCGGCATTTTGAGCCACAGGCTGGAACAACTCCAATCCGGCTATGGACAGTCGGGCTTGACCGTGCCAAAGAGCCACCGCGCGGCGACTCCCAGTCGCATTGCGCGCGCGTCGCCGCGCATGCTTGTTCCATTTTGGACCTCGTGTGCCAGATGTCTTGGTTCTTAAGGCATTGCCGATGCGCGGTTCTCGTTTTTTGACCAATGCTGGAGAGCCAAGTGGCCGAGACCACCACTCATGTCGCTGAGCCGACACGGCGCGATTTCCTTTACATCGCCACAGGCGCAGCCGCCGCTGTCGGCGGGGCCACTCTGGTGTGGCCCTTCATCCAGTCCCTGGCGCCCGACGCGGCGACGGTGGCTGCCGGCGCCCCTGTCGAGGTCGACCTGACCCCCATCGCCGCAGGCCAGATCGTCAAGGTCTTCTGGCGCGGCAAGCTGATCTTCATCCGGCACCGCACGCCCGAGGAGATCAAGGCGGCTCAGGACGTGAACGTCGCATCGCTTCGCGATCCGCAGCCCGACTCGGCCCGCGTGAAGCAGGGTCACGATCAGTGGCTCGTGGTTTTCGGCAACTGCACCCATCTCGGCTGCGTTCCGCTCGGCCAGCAGGGTGAGTATCACGGCTGGTTCTGCCCCTGCCACGGCTCGGTGTTCGACACCTCCGGCCGCGTCCGCGGCGGTCCGGCGCCGATCAATCTGCCGATCCCGCCTTATGCCTTCGCGTCTGACACGAAGGTCATCATCGGCCAAGAAGCTACGGCTTAAACCTAAGCGACGATCAGGCGATACCCATGAGCCAGCATCCCACAACTTACGTTCCCAAGAGCGCCTTCGGTCGGTGGTTCGAGAGCCGCCTTCCGATCGCGGGTCTCATCCACTCCTCGTTCATCGCCTTCCCGGTGCCGCGGAACCTGACCTATTTCTGGACCTTCGGCGCCATCCTGGTGTTCATGCTCGTGTCGCAGATCGTGACCGGCGTGTTCCTGGCGATGTACTACACGCCGAACGCCGCCATGGCGTTCCAGTCCGTCGAGCACATCATGCGCGACGTGAACTACGGCTGGCTCATCCGCTACCTGCACGCCAACGGCGCGTCGATGTTCTTCGTCGCCGTCTACATCCATATCTTCCGGAACTTCTATTACGGCTCCTACAAGGCGCCGCGCGAGGTTCTCTACATCCTCGGCGTGATCATCTTCCTCCTCATGATGGCCACCGCCTTCATGGGCTACGTGCTTCCCTGGGGCCAGATGAGCTTCTGGGGCGCCACCGTGATCACCAACCTCTTCTCGGCGATCCCGCTCGTCGGCGACACCATCGTGAGCTACCTCTGGGGCGGCTACTCGGTCGGCAACCCGACGCTCAACCGCTTCTTCTCCCTGCACTACCTGCTGCCCTTCATGATCGCGGGCGTCGTGATCCTGCACGTCTGGGCGCTGCACGTGCCGGGCCAGAACAACCCGACCGGCATTCCGATCAAGTCGGGCAAGGACGCGGTTCCGTTCACGCCCTATGCCACGATCAAGGACATCTTCGCGGTTGTCGTGTTCCTGATCTTCTTTGCCTATTGGGTATTCTACCTTCCGAACTACCTGGGCCATGCGGACAACTACATCCCGGCGAACCCGGCCGTGACGCCCTCGCACATCGTGCCGGAATGGTACTTCCTGCCCTTCTACGCGATCCTGCGCGCCATCCCCGACAAGCTCGGCGGCGTTATCGCCATGGTCTCGGCGATCCTGATCTGGTGCCTGATGCCCTGGCTCGACACCTCGAAGGTTCGCTCCACGGCCTACCGTCCGCTCTACAAGCAGTTCTTCTGGGTCTTCGTGGCTGTCTGCGTCGTGCTCGGCTGGCTGGGTTCCCGCCCGGCCGAAGGCTGGTACGTGATCGCCTCCCAGATCTGCACGGTCTACTACTTCGCCCACTTCCTGATCGTCCTTCCGGTGCTCGGCTTCGTCGAGCGTCCGCTGCCGCTGCCGAATTCGATCCTCGAATCCGTCATGGGCGTGCAGAAGGGCGGGGCTGGCATGCCGGCCGGCGCCAATGCCGAGCCGCAGTCCAAGGGCTGATCGCGAGCGTTGAGGAAAACATCATGATGACGCGTACCCTTCTCATCGCTGCGGCCTTTCTCGGCCTCTCCGTTCCGGCCTTCGCTGCCGGCGAGACTCCGGTCCCGCCGCAGCTCAAGTGGACCTTCCAGGGACCGTTCGGCACCTTCGACCGGGCCCAGCTCCAGCGCGGCTTCAAGGTCTACCGGGAGGTCTGCGCCTCCTGTCATGGCCTGAGCTACGTCTCCTTCCGCAACCTGTCGGCGCCCGGCGGTCCGGAGTTCTCCGAGGCCCAGGTCCGCGCCCTGGCGGCCGAGTACAAGATTCAGGACGGCCCGAACGACGCCGGCGACATGTTCGAGCGTCCCGGCCGTGCGGCCGACCGCTTCCCGTCGCCGTTCCCGAACGAGAACGCGGCTGCGGCGGCCAATGGCGGCAAGGCTCCTCCGGATCTCTCCCTGATGCCCAAGGCCCGCACCTACGAGCGTGGCTTCCCCTGGTTCGTCACCGATGTGTTCCGTCAGTACTCGGAAAACGGCGCCGATTATCTCGTCGCCCTGCTCAACGGCTATGAAGAGGCACCGGCGGGCTTCACAGTGCCGGCGGGAGGTCATTACAACCACTACTATCCGGGTCACGTGATCGCGATGCCCAAGCCCCTCAGCGACGGGCAGGTCGAGTATCCGAAGAACGAGGCCGGCCAGCCTCAGGCTCCGGAAACAGTTGACCAGTATGCCCGCGATGTGACGGCCTTCCTCACCTGGACGGCGGAGCCGCATCTCGAGGCCCGCAAGCGCCTCGGGTTCCAGGTCATGCTGTTCCTGATCGTGCTCGCAGGCCTGCTCTACTTCACCAAGAAGAAGATCTGGGCCAGGGTCGGCGGCGAGGTCGAAGGCCACGCCACGCCCCCGATGACGCACAATCCGTAAAGCTGAAGATCAAGGCCCCGTTCCGGGGCCTTTTTCTTTTGAGGTGACACGCCCGTGAGGCGGCCCTATCTCGGGGGCCATGCTGCAGACCATCGCCGACGATATCTGGGGGCTGCCCTGCCTCGCCTACCATGTTCAGCCGAGTCTTGAGCCCGAAACCCGCGAAGCCTTCGGAGAGGTGCAGCGGGCGATTGCCGAACGCTGGCCCGAACCGCTCCATCTGGTTCCCGAGGACGGGCTTCACGTGACCATCTACGCTCTGGTTCCGGTGAAGGTTTCCTTCGACAAGGAGGCTTATTGGCAGAGCATTACTAGACTATCGCAGGGGCTCCTGGAGGAGCTCTGCTTGGGGCACCAGGCTTTGGAACTGCGCTTTTCCCGGCTCAAGGTCACTGACACCGCCATCATCGCCACCGCGACCGAGGAAACAGGCCTGATCCAAGCCATCCGGCACGGGATCGTGCGCGAGATCCCTCAGCCGCAGGGTCGGGAGCCGCTGCACTACGATCTCATCCACACGACGCTGGCCCGCTATCGAACCTCGGCCCCGGTGACCGGATCCGTCGTCAAGGGCGTCGAGGACCTCCCCGTTTCCATCAGAGCGCCCGTGGCGAGGATCAAGATCATTCGGGAGACCCGGTTTCCCTGCTTGGTCAGGGACGAACTCGCAAGCGTCCCGCTGGGCTGACCGGCCGAAACCGTCTCCATCCGCAGGCGGCTGGGCTTGGGGATGAGCGCCTCCTCGTTTATGACAAAGCGGGCGGAGCCCAGGCAGCGAGGATGACATGACGAAGGCGGTTCTAGGGATCATCGGCGGATCGGGGGTCTACGACCTGCCGGGGCTCGAAGACATGCGCGAGGAGCGCATACACTCCCCCTGGGGAGAGCCTTCGGACGTGCTGCGCATCGGGCGTATCGGCGGGACCAGGATCGCCTTTATGCCCCGCCACGGGCGCGGGCACCGGCTGTCGCCCTCCGACATCAATTACCGCGCCAATATCGACGTGATGAAACGGGCCGGCGTCACCGATCTGATCTCCGTCTCCGCCGTCGGCTCGTTCAAGGACGAGTATTTTCCCGGCTTCTTCGTGCTCGTCGATCAATATGTGGACCGCACGCACAAGCGCGAAACCTCCTTTTTCGGCCAGGGCTGCGTCGCCCATGTGCCCATGGCTCACCCGATCGGTCCTCTGCTGCGCCAGCGCATCGCCGATGCCGCTACCGTGGAGGACATTCCGTTCGCTCTCGGTGGCACACTGGTCTGCATCGAGGGGCCGCAATTCTCGACCTATGCCGAGTCGATGACCTATAAGCAGCTGGGCTATGACGTGATCGGCATGACGGCCATGCCTGAGGCCAAGCTCGCCCGCGAGGCCGAGATCACCTATGCCACCATCGCCATGGTGACGGACTACGATTGCTGGCATCCGGAGCACGACAACGTGGACGTGGCCTCCGTCGTCGCCGTGGCGCATGAGAACGCCGCGAAGGTCGCCCGCCTGGTCGCCCGGGTCGCCAAGGATTTTCCGTCCGAGCACGGGCCATGCCCCGTGGGTTCCGACCGGGCGCTCGACGGCGCCATCATGACGGCGCCCTCCGCCCGCGATCCGGAGCTCCTGAAAAGGTTGCAGGCGGTGGCGGGCCGGGTGCTAAACCCCTCAGGAGCGTGATCGCTGGCATCTTGCGCTCATAGCGATTACAGACCCATCTCCAGTCAATACCTAGGCAGGCTTGAACCCATGGACCAGCGTCTCCTCACCGACCTCAAGTCCGCGATCCGCTCGATTCCGGATTACCCGAAGCCCGGCATCGTCTTTCGGGACATCACGACCCTGCTGGGTGACGCGCGGGCTTTCCGGCGCTCGGTGGACGAACTCGTCCATCCCTTCGCGGGCGGGCGCATCGACAAGGTGGCGGGGATCGAGGCGCGCGGCTTCATCCTGGGCGGGGCGGTGGCGCACCAGCTCTCCGCCGGCTTCGTGCCGATCCGCAAGAAGGGCAAGCTTCCCCATGAGACGGTGCGCATCGCCTATTCCCTGGAATACGGCGTCGACGAGATGGAGATCCACACCGACGCCATCGGCCAAGACGAGCGCGTGATCCTCGTGGACGACCTCATCGCCACCGGCGGCACGGCGGTGGCAGCCTCCCAGTTGCTGCGCCAGATGGGTGCCAAGATCGTGGCCGCCTGCTTCATCATCGACCTGCCGGATCTCGGCGGCGCCCAGAGGCTTCGGGAACTCGGCGTCGAGGTGCGCAGCCTCGTGAGCTTCGAGGGGCATTAATGCAAGGCTGTCATCCCGGTGCCGCGCAGCGGAGTCCGGGGTGACAGCGGTGTGGCGGCACAGCCTGAGAGAGTGGCTCAACTCCGCCTTTCCCAGAACACCATTCCGTCGAAGGCAAAGACCTCCTCGCCGTGCTGGTTGGTGCCGGCGTTGTGGTGGAACACGAGGCCCCAGCCGGGGCGCGAGGCGGAGGCGCGCTTGGCCGTCACGGTGGTGCGGTAGGTGATCGTGTCGCCCGCATAGACGGGCTTCAGCCACTTCAGATTGGAGAAGCCGGGGGAGGGGCCGAGCCGGGCCGGCCTCTGACCGTGGGCGAGGGCATAGGCGCGGATGCGGTCGCGATACCCGACCATGTGCTTCATCCACATGCTCGCCGTGTGCCAGCCCGAGGCGCAGAGCGCGCCGAACAGGCTGTCCTTGGCGGCCTCCGGGTCCACATGGAAGCGCTGAGGATCGTACTGCTTGGCGAACCGGACGATGTCGTCGGGCGTGAAGGTGTAGGAGCCCAGCTCCTCCGTCTCGCCGATGACGAGGTCCCCGAAATAGGGATTGGAGGAGATCGGCGGGATCTCCCGCCGGGGGTGATCGCCGGACCGGGAATGCGCCCCCATGGAGAGGACCTCGCCCGAGGATGGACCGGCGTCGCGGGTTGCGAACATCACCCAGTTGGTCTGGGTCAGCACGGTCTCGTCGGCCTGGTTGACCATATCGAAGTGGAAGCGCACGAGGCCGAGCGAAGGCCTGCTCTTGGAGATGCGGCTCTCAAGAACCTTTACATGCGAGCGGAGCGTATCGCCCGGCCTGACCGGCTTGACCCACTTGACCTCCTCGATGCCTGGCGCGCCCATGCCGGAGGAATCCAGCAGCAGCCCATCGGCCACGAGGCGCATGTTGAGGCTGCAGGTGTGCCAGCCCGAGGCGATCAGGGTACCGACGAAGGAGTCCTTGGCGGCGACCTCGTCCACATGGAAGGGCTGGGCATCGTATTCCCGCGCGAAGGCCAGGATATCGTCCTTCGACACATGAAGCGGGCCGAGGGTCTGGGTGAAGCCGGCGGGCAGATCTTCGAACGTGCGCATGTGCGATCCCTTCCTGAATCTGCCCTAGCACAGCGAATAGCTTATCGGGAGCCCTGCCGCTGCAACCCCGCCCCGTCATCCATGAGTATCCCGTCCGACGAAAAAGGGGACGGGCAATGCCTGTCCCCTCGCGTGATCTTGGAAGGCTTATCCTTGCGGATGATCAGAGCACGAACCAGCCTTTGCTGAGGTCGATGGCGCCCTTGAGCTTGATCACGGCTTCGGCCGCCTTGTCGGCATCGGTGTTGAGATGGACGTAGGTGTACCCCTTCGCCTTCTCGTAGCGCACCTGGCCCTCCTTGCTGAACGCCTTCGTGCCGATGAAGCTGAAGTTCTGGTCGCCGCTCTTCTTCGTGTTGGCATCCACCGCCCGCAGGTCGATGCGGTCGCCCTCTCGGCCCTTGAAGTCGGTGATGTAGTCCGCCTTCGTCTTGGATGAGCCGGTCTCCCGGTCGTCGAAGATGAACACATCCCGGCCCTTGCTGCCGGTGAGCGTATCTTGGCCCAATCCGCCGGTGAGACGCTCGTTGCCGTCGCCGCCGCTGAACACGTCGTTGCCAGCGCCGCCAGTGAGCGAGTCGTTGCCTGCATCGCCGGTCAGACGGTCGTTGCCTGCACCGGCATCGATCGTGTCGTTGCCGGCGCCGCCGGAGAAGGTGTCTCGGCCGGAGCCGCCCAGGATCCGGTCGCCCAGAGCGCTGCCGGTGGCGCTCTCGTTCAGGGAATCCGTCACGCGAATGGCAATCGTCTCCGTGATGGAATCCCCAGCGCCATCAGTCACTTTCACCGTAATGCTGTGTTGGGTGGCCTGCTCGTAGTCGAGCCTCACACCGTCCTTGACCGCGAGCGACGTGACGCCGTTCACCACCTGGAGATCAAAGCGTCCACCGGCATCGTCGACCAATTCGAAGCGATGCGTATCGCCGGGATTGTCGACTACCCTGAACTGACCGATCAGTTCCCCAGCCTTGGTGTTCTCAGTCACCGCATCGCCATCCAGGATGATATCGGTAGGAGCCAGCAGATTTTTCACGTTCACCTTGCGGTCGGCGAACTCGAAGATCTCTACGTTGCGAACTGTATCCCTTCCGTCACCGGTTGTGCGTTTGTCTTCGATCGTGAAGGATTGATCGCTGTTCAGGGTGATGGTGTAGTCGCTTCGGTTGCCGCTCAGCACCACCGTATCGTCGCCCTCGCCACCGTCGAGAGCGTTGTTGCCTCGACTGCTGTAAAGCTTGTTGCCGAAGGCATTGCCGGTGAGATTGCCCCATCCGCTATCCAGATCGACTTTCAGGACCTCTACATGGATGCCCGCCCCGAGGGTGTAGCTGCCGCCGCCTTTAAAGATGATCGTATCTATACCCTCGCCGGCGATTTCCTCGATCGTTTCAAGGCCGTAGACATGGTAGGTATCGTCCCCATCTCCGCCGTTCAGGGTGTCTTCTCCGCCTGCACCGTCGATGACGTTGGCTTTGTCGTTGCCGGTGATCTCGTTCTTGAGATCATTGCCGGTGGCTTTGATAGCGTTCTCCAAAAGTTGCAGGTTTTCGAGGTGAGCCCCGAGAACGTAGTCCGCTATCGAACGGACCGTATCGGTGCCACCATCCTCTGTTTCGATTACCGTATCATTGCCATCGACACGGTAGGTATCGTTGCCGCCAAGCCCTTCAAGGGTGTCTTGGCCCTCATACCCATCAAGGGCGTTGCTGCCTGCATTGCCGACGAGCCTCTGAGAGAGTTCGTTTCCAACTAGGCCGACGACCTGAACGTCGACGACGGCCCGAACTTCCTCGACCTCTTGTCCTTCATCCAGTTCGTAGAACAGGCCAGCCACATGCACCACATCGTAGCCGCCCCCCGCGGCTTCGACGACCGCATCGTCGACGTCCACATAGTAGACGTCATTTCCCGCACCGCCCTCTAGCACATCCGCACCATCGCCGCCTTCAAGGGTATCCACCCCATCACCGCCCCGGAGCGTGTCCTCACCACGATCGCCATACAGACGATCATTGTCTGCATCGCCGTAAACCAGATCGTTGTCGGAGCCGCCATGGATGGTATCGTCACCGCCGCCGCCATAAATGGTGTCATCGCCGCCGGCACCGTTCAGGGTGTCGCCAGCATCTGCAACGGGCGTGTTGTCGCTGAGGCGGAAGATTGCCCCTGAGTCCATCGGATTAAAATCGGCATCAGCATAGCTGACTGCATACAGATTTCCTTGTCCGTCTAAGCCAAACGAAGCAATGTGGCCGAATTCAAGAGGATTGCCCTGTGAGTCTTTGAATAAGTTTGTGATGTCATCGACGACAGGTTCATCTCCGCTTACATCCATAGCGAAGATCTTACCTTCGTTGAAGTCGCCGAAGATATATTTGCCGTTCAATGGTCCTTGGCCGGAATAGAAATAGCCACCCGTCACCGAACCGCCGATGTCGCGGCCGTAGTAGTAGGGATCCGTATACCCTTCCACATTCTGAGGACCGTCCGCGACAGGAGCCGGGCGCCAGCCATAGTTTTTACCGGCCTTGACGATATTGATTTCTTCATAGGTGTTCTGACCGACATCGGCGACATAGAGGGTACCATCCGGCCCGAAGCTGGCGCGCCATGGATTGCGCAGACCGACAGCCCAGATCTCGGAAGGTTGAGCCAGTTCGCCAGCGATGTTGTCGAACTGCGTTGGGTTGTCAGGGATACTGTAGTTGCGGTTCTGATCGGTCTGGAAGTCATCTCCGCTCACATCGATGCGGAGGATCTTTCCCAGATGGTTGATTGTTCCATCCTGATTGACGACCGTCTGCGCATTGGCTGCCACGGTATTCTCGCCGGTTGCGATGTAGAGCATGCCGTCGGGGCCAAAGCCGAGCCAACCCGCGCGGTGATGCGTGTGCTCCTGCGGATAGTCGACGATCATGATGGTCTTCGAAGTCGGCGCCTTGCTCAGATCGTTCGGATCGAACGTGTATTCGACAATCGCCTGTTTCCGACCAGTTCCCTCTGTATTGTCCAGTGTTGTGTAGTTTACATAGCACTTGCCGGTGGTTGCAAAGTCGGGGTGAAAAGTGAAGCCAAGCAGCCCGGCTTCCGTGTTGTTGTTGACCTTGTTGGTGATGTCGAGGAACGTCCGGGGTGTCGCCTGCGGGTTGTTCAGGTCGTAGATCTTGATCGTTCCACCCTGAGATGCCACGAAGAGCCGACCTGTGTCACTTTCGGGAGCCGTCGCGAAAAGAGGCCTGTAAAGGCCGGAGGCGATCACTTGGCTGGGCGGCGTGGCTGCCTCCGGATAGCCGTAGATCGTATCCGCTTGGTCAGTCCCATTGCGAGTATCCGCCCCAGAAGTTCCATAGATGACCGCCATAACAATTGCCCCACTTCAAAAGAGTTTCTTTGCTCCATCTCTCGCGGAGGCTTGCATGGACGACAACTCTCTGAACGGAGAGGGCCTTTGACGAAACGTCAGGGTTAGGCGCGCTGCGGCAATCGGCAGCACTCAGGGCGAGAAGTCGCCCGCCGCGTTGTGCGCCAGGCGGATCGGCTCCGGCAGGCGGTATTTCGGGGAGCAGCGCAGGACGAGCTCGGCGGCGGTTGGGATGTCGGCGAGGTGACCGGGAGAGATGAACATGGGGTTCTTGGCGGTGCGGGTGCGCAAAGCCACGCCGATGGTCTCCTTGCGGTCGACGAGCGGTGCGGCGGAGCCCTTCTCCTCGGCCAGATCCCTGTAGCGCCCGCAGAGCAGCGTCTTGCCGCAGCCGATGGTGGGGCGCTGCAGCCACAGGCCCATATGGCTGGCGATGCCGATGCGGCGCGGATGGGCGATGCCCATGCCGTCGAAGAGGAAGACGTCAGGCACGGTCTTGAGCTTCTCGAAGGCCTCCTCGAGCACCGGCCCCTCACGAAAGCTCAGGAGGCCAGGGACATAGGGAAACGGCGTCGGGCGCTGGGCAAGCACCGTCTCCACCGGCAGGAAGCCGGGATAGGTCATGACCACGATGGCGGCCTGGGACTGCTCGTTCTTCACGCTTACATCGACGCCTGCCACCAGCTCGATCCGGTCGAGATCGATGGGCCGGTCGGAGATTACCTCTCGACGCAGTTCCTGCTGCAGGGCGATGGCCTCGGAAGGGGTGAGATTCCAGTCGTGTCGATGGTGAAGCTTCATGGGCCCGGCATTGAAGATGACGAAGGCTCAACGCTCAAGGTTCGGGATCGATCCTTCCACGTCCGGGGACAGACACCCCGAGCGAGGCGCTTCCACGGCCGAGCCTATGATGCCGCTACGCAATATCCCTTAGGGGCAATGTCTGAATATCGTCCCGAGCCTGACGGGCGTACATCCTCCGCCATCCAAGAAGATTATCCACCAACGAGGATGTCATGTCTCGCGTATCTGCCACGAACGGCTCCGCGCCGCTTGAGCCAAGACCACAAAATCCGGGGGCGTTGAAACGAGCGGTGGCGGGTGCCGCATCCTTCGGCGCCGGCCTGTGGGCGCTGCCGGCGCAAGCCCATGTGAAGTGGTTCGCGCCCTATATCGTCGATGCTGCTCCGCAGCCGATTGCCGCCACGCTGACCAATGCGTGGTTCTGGACCGGCATCGGCCTGGTGCTGGCCTTTTTCCTTGCCACGCTCATGATCGAGCGCACCATCATCGGCCGGGGCATCCAGTCGGGGCTCGACCGCATCAGTGCGCCGCTCTGGAGCCGTTCGGACGATTTCATGCGCGTGGCCATCGGCGGCTTCTTCGTCGCGATCTTCGCGGTCGGCGGCATCTATCTCACCCCCGATCTCAAGACGGATTCCGAGCTGATCTCCTGGGCGCAGCTTCTGATCGCCATGTGCGTGTTCTCGCGCCGGACAATGCCGATCGCCGCTGCCGGCATCATCACCCTCTGGGTGGTGGCGCTTCGTGAATATGAGCTGTTCCACCTGCTCGACTATCTGGCGCTAGGCGTTGCCGTCGCGGCCTATCTGGTGATGGCCTCGTCCCATGACGAGAAGTGGCGCGCCCGCCGGTTCCTGGCCCTGCGCTGGGGCATCGCGATCGCGCTCATGTGGTCGTCCCTTGAGAAGTTCGCCTATCCGGATTGGTTCTATCCGCTCGTGGAGGAGAAGCCCTTCCTGACCTTCGGCATGCCGCGCGACGTGTTCATCCCGATGGCGGGCGTCGCCGAGTTCACCCTGGGCTTCGGCCTGCTCTGGACCCCGCTGGTGCGCCGTCTCTCGGCGGTGGCCCTGCTGGCGATTTTCTTCACCGCGGTCTACCCGTTCGGCCGGATCGACCTCGTCGGCCATGCCCTGATCATGGCAGCGCTCTTCCTGGTCGCCGCCGACCCATGCCGCGAGGCAAAAGCCATTGCCGTGAAGATGCCGAACGCCCTGCCGCACTTCGGCAGCCTGGCCTCGGTTCCTGCAGGTCTCGCGGTCGCCCTCGTGGTGCTGGTGAGCGGATATTGGGGCCTGCATGGAGTGTTCTACAGCGCCGGATATGAAGCCCGTCAGCAGATCGAACTGACGACACATTCCCATAGCAAGGAACATCCGCACGGGCCTCAGGCCAAGCCTGAGAAGCAGAACCATCACTAACCAAGCTTAAGCCGGGCCGTTATGAGCGGCCCGCTTGATCTTTCGCAAGGAATGATCGAACGGGATGGGGGCATGATGCTCCCGTCCTTTTCGTTTTAAGAGGAGATCCGCTTTGGCGCCATCAGCCCCAGGCCGCAGCATTCCGATCATCAGCCCGGCCGAAGGCGTGTCGGAGGAACTGATCCGGGAACTGGTGGAGACCTTCTATGACCGGGTGATCCGCGATCCGGATCTCGGGCCCATCTTCCATCAGGCGCTCTCAGGCCGCTGGAGCCAGCACTTGAGGCTGATGGTGGATTTCTGGTCCTCGATCGCGCTCAGGACCGGCCGCTATCAGGGCAAGCCGCAGGCCGCCCATATGAAGATGAATCTCACGCCCGAGCTTTTTTCTCGCTGGCTGGCGCTGTTCGAGCAGACGGCGAAAGAGATCTGTGAGCCGGATGTGGCAGGGTTCTTCATGGATCGGGCAGTGCGCATCGCGGAAAGCCTGCAGATCGGCCTCGGGATCGGACCGAAGGCGCTGCGGTTGCCTTAGAAGTTCTCTTACCTCTCCCACCACTCAAGCTTGTCGTCGCCGCTCTTGGGCAGGAGGGACGAGATGCCGATCATGACGAAGCCGCAGGCCACGAGTACACCGACGAAGAATTCGGCGCTGCCGAAGCCGGGGGAGACGAAGTTTTCAAAAAAAGCCTGCATGAAGCCAACCTCCATGCAGGCTTTGTCGCAGAACGGGCCTGAACGGACGAAAAAGCCTGCGTTCAGGATTCCGACAGGTTCATTTTAAGTGTTGAACCGGAAGTGCATCACGTCGCCGTCCTGCACCGTGTACTCCTTGCCTTCGAGGCGCAGCTTGCCCGCGTCCCGGGCGCCCGCTTCGCCCTTCAGCGAGGTGTAATCGGCATAGGCGATCGTCTCGGCGCGGATGAAGCCCTTCTCGAAATCCGTGTGGATCACGCCGGCGGCACCAGGCGCCCGGGTGCCCTTGGTGACGGTCCAGGCGCGGGCTTCCTTCGGGCCGACGGTGAAGTAGGTGATCAGGCCGAGCAGGTCATAGCCGGCGCGGATCACGCGGTTGAGGCCGGGCTCGACGAGGCCGACCGCATCGAGATAGTCCTTCTGCTCCTCGGGCGGCAGAACCGCGATCTCGCTCTCGATCTTGGCCGAAACGACCACGGCCTTGGCGCCTTCCTCCCTGGCACGCTCGAACACACGGGCCGAGAACTCGTTGCCCTGGTCGGCGGATGCCTCCTCCACGTTGCACACGTAAAGAACAGGCTTGGAGGAGAGCAGGCCGAGCATCTGGAACAGGCGCTCTTCCTCGACCTTTCGCTCCACCATGCGAGCGGGCTTGCCCTCGCGCAGCAGGGGCAGGGTGCGGTTGACGAGGTCGAGGGTTTCCTTGGCCTCCTTGTCGTTGCCCTTCGCCTTCTTCTCGAGCGCGGTGACGCGCTTCTCGAGGCTGTCGAGATCGGCGAGCATCAGCTCGGTCTCGATGGTCTCGATATCGGCGACGGGGTCGATCTTGCCCTCGACATGGGTGATGTCCGTGTCCTCGAAGCAGCGCACCACATGGGCGATGGCATCGACCTCGCGGATATTGGCGAGGAACTGGTTGCCGAGGCCTTCTCCGCGGGACGCGCCACGCACGAGGCCGGCGATGTCCACGAAGGTGAGGCGGGTCGGGATGATCTGCGCCGAGCTGGCGATGGCCGCAAGCTGGTCGAGCCGCTCATCCGGAACCGCCACATCGCCCACGTTCGGCTCGATGGTGCAGAACGGATAGTTGGCCGCCTGCGCCGCGGCCGTCTGCGTCAAGGCGTTGAAGAGGGTGGACTTGCCGACATTCGGCAGGCCGACGATGCCCATTTTGAAGCCCATGGCCTCACTCCTTGCATAGCCGGCATCAGCCGGCGTTGTTTCATCAGTCTTTTCGCATCGATCTTTGCGAAGAACCGGTTCCCGCTTCTCCGCACGATGCGCTAGCTGGCCTTTTCTCCAGGCCGTTTCACGTCTGTCCAGCCTCTCGCCTCCATGGCGAGGTGGACTTTGTTCTGAAAGCTGCCGTCCTCAGCTTTGGCGAGAAGGGCGGCGTTGTCCGCAATTATTCGGCACAGGTCGTCGACCCAGGCCTCTTCGCTCTTTCCGAAGTCGCCCAGCACATGGCTCTGTACCAGCGCCTTGTGGCCAGGATGGCCGATGCCGAGGCGTACGCGGCGGTAATCGTTGCCGCAATGGGCCGAGATCGAGCGCAGGCCGTTATGGCCCGCATTGCCGCCGCCGATCTTCACGCGCAGCTTGGCGGGCGGCAGATCGAGCTCATCGTAGAAGACCGTCACGTCGTGCAGCGGGATCTTGAAGAAGCTCTGCGCTTCGCCCACCGCCTGTCCGGACAGGTTCATGAAGGTCTGCGGCTTGATCAGCAGCACCTTCTCGCCCCCGATCACGGCATCGGCGGCCTCTGCATGGAAGCGCTTGCGCCATGGGCCGGCATTGTTCACGCGCGCGATCTCGTCCACCGCCATGAACCCGATATTGTGACGGTTCCTGGCGTAGCGGGATCCGGGATTGCCGAGGCCGACAAAGAGGCGCATCGCTTGGTCCTGCTTACAAGAAACGCTCCGGCCTTGCGGTCGGAGCGTCGAAGCCGATCGATGGGCTTGAACGCCCTATCAAGCCGTTTAGGCGGCTGCAGTGCCCTCGGCAGCAGCAGCCGGAGCCGCGTCCTCCTCCGTCAGGCCGGTCGGGGCCACGACGGTGACGAGAGTCATGTTCTCGGTCGAGGTTGCCTTGGCGCCGTTCGGCAGAGTGATGTCATTGAGGTGAACCGAATCGCCGATGTTGAGACCATCGACCGAAGCCTCGATGTAGTCCGGGATCGCGTCGGACGGAACGAGCAGTTCCACCGAGTGCTCGACGATCTGGAGGGCGCCGCCGCGCTTCACGCCGGGGCTCTTCTCCTGGCCGACCACGTGCACCGGAACCACCACCTTGATCGCCTGACCCTGCGACAGGCGCAGGAAGTCGATGTGGATGGGGAAGTCACGGACCGGGTCGAGCTGGTAGTCGCGCGGAATGGCGCGGACCGTCTGGCCGTCCACGTCGATCTCGAAGATCGTGGTCAGGAAGTGACCGGCGAAGATCAGCTGCTTGGTCTGGTTGAAGTCGAGGGCGATCGCCTGGGCCGGCTGGCCGGCTCCGTAGATGACGGCGGGAACTTGGCCTTGGCGACGAACGGCCCGGGCGGCCCCCTTGCCGGCCCGGTCGCGCGCCACGGCCTTGATTTGCTTTACATCGCTCATGGTCGTGGTCCTTTGAATGGTGATGGAAAAACCGATGGCCGCCTAAAAGGCGGCCATGAGGTCCGCGCCCGTGCCTCCAAGGGTGTCGAGCGGGCGCGAGGCGGCTTATAGCGGCAAACACACCGGAAGACAATGACTTTGGCGGCTACTCTGTATCATGTAATCTCCCTGGCTGAATGAACCCAGCCGGAGACCTCGATGGGACTGGATCAGGTCGCCTTAGCGCATGTCACGAGAATTCTGAACTCGAACCTGCCGGAGCGGCAGAAGCTCGAACAGACCTTGCGGGCCCTCGCCAAATGGCGCTCCCAGCTCATCGGAGCCACCCTGGCCGCCCAGTCCGGCACAATCGTGCAGGACGGCCCCTTCAAGGGCATGACCTATCTGGCCGCCCCGTCCGAGGGCGGCATCGCGCCCAAGCTGCTCGGCGTTTATGAGATGACTTTGCACGATGCTTTCCTTGCCGCTCCTGAACGGGATTATGATGTCGTGCTCAACGTCGGATGCGCTGAAGGGTTCTACGCGGTCGGCTGCGCGCGCCTCCTGCCGGATGCCAAGGTTCTGGCCTGGGATATCGATCCCGTGGCTCGCCAAAAATGCCTGGAACTGGCCGACCTGAACGGCATCGGGACGCGGATCGACCTTCGCGAGCGCTTCGAGGCGCAGCATGTGAACCAAGTATACGCCGAGCTTTCGGCGAAGCTCAGGCGTCGCCCGAGGGGTCTGCTCGTCATGGATTGCGAGGGAGCCGAGTTCGACCTGCTCGATCCGCTGGTAGGGGAGTTCGGCTGGCTCGATCTCATCGTCGAGGTCCATCCCGGAAGAGACCGGACGGCGAGGGCGCTGGCGGAGCGCTTCGAGACTACGCACCGCATCGAGGAGAGGCAGGCGCAGACCATCGTCCCGAAGCTGCCGCAATGGCTCGAAAACCTAGGGCATCTGGACCAGCTTCTCGCCGTCTGGGAGTGGAGAGCCGTCCCCACCCCGTGGCTGGTCATGCGTTCGCGATAAAGTTTTAGTCGAACAGGCTCGAGACCGAGCTTTCCGTCGCCGTGCGGCCGATCGCCTCGCCCATGAGGGAGGCGATGGAGATGACGCGGATGTTGTGGGCCGCCTTCACCGCTTCGGTCGGCAAGATGGAGTCGGTGATCACGAGCGCCTTCAGCCGCGAGCTGGCGATGCGGGCCACCGCGCCGCCGGAGAGCACCCCGTGGGTGATATAGGCGTAGACCTCCTTCGCGCCGTTGGCGAGGAGGGCATCGGCCGCATTCACCAGGGTGCCGCCGGAATCCACGATGTCGTCCACCAGGATGCAGGAGCGGCCGGATACGTCGCCGATGATGTTCATCACCTCGGATTCGCCTGGGCGTTCGCGGCGCTTGTCGACGATGGCAAGCTGGGCATCGATGCGTTTGGCGAGCGCACGGGCACGCACGACGCCGCCGACGTCCGGCGAGACCACCATCCGGTTGCCGCCGTCAAGGTGCTCCTTGATGTCGCGCGCCATGATAGGCGCAGCGAAGAGGTTGTCGGTGGGTATGTCGAAGAAGCCCTGGATCTGGCCGGCATGGAGATCCAGCGTCAGCACTCGGTCGACGCCCGCATGAGTGATGATGTTGGCGACCAGCTTGGCCGAGATCGGCGAGCGGGAGGCAGGCTTTCGGTCCTGCCGGGCATAGCCGAAATAGGGGATCACCGCCGTGATGCGGCGGGCCGAGGCTCTGCGCAGCGCATCGGTGATGATCAGAAGCTCCATGAGGTGGTCGTTGGTGGGGTACGAGGTCGACTGGATGATGAACACATCCTCGCCGCGCACATTCTCCTGGATCTCGACGAACACTTCCATGTCCGCAAAGCGCTTCACCTGAGCCCTAGCCAAGGGAATGTTGAGATAGGCGGAGATGGCCTCCGCGAGCGGACGATTGGAGTTTCCCGCAACGAGCTTCATGAAAGCAACTTTGGCTTTGTGTGACCGACAGCCCCCGCTGCGCAACGCCGTAATCCCTGCGCGGCCGAGCGAAAGGGTCTTAGCAGCGATATCAAACCGTCACAATACACGTGAACGGGTTTGATGCGACGCAAAGCCGGATGTTGCCATGCAATCACTGCATTGCGACTTGGTTCTCTTCTTCGAATGTCTCCACGGGCTGGGCCTTCGCTGTCTGGATGGGAGCCTCGCTTGCGGCAGGCAATTCGGATTTGGCTGCGCTCAGGAAGTCGGCGATCTCGTCCATGCTGGCCTGGGCCAGCTTGGCGAGGGCCTGCTTGTCGAGGGTCGAGATGGAGGCGGCCGGAACGGGACTTGAACCCTCCAGGCGCTTCGCCCGGCGCTTCTGGGAATCGAACACGTCCCAGACATAGGCTACCTTGGTTTCCCCGTCCTCAGTGGAGGTCGACAGATAGCCGCGGACCCGGTAGCGCGCTGCGGCGCTGGCCCCTACGAGGTCGACCTTGCGGTCGGTGGCTGCGGTGGCGAGTTCGTCGGCAAGGGCCGTGCGGATCGGATCCGGCGCCCCGTCGATGCTCTCCAGCGCGACGGGAATTCCCTCCGGGGAGGCGTTGAAGGAGGTCTGGCAGGCACCCAAGGCCGCCGTCAGCCCTATGGCGGCAAGCCGCCCTGCAAGCTTTATCCCCGCCATGAGAGCCCCCGTTCTTGTTCTTCGTAACGAAGTCTTAAGCTTAACGGAGGCGTCCGTCCAGATCAGGCGCGCCGGCGCAGGCGGATCACCAGGACGTCGAGCCCGAGGGTGACGAGGCCTGCCGCCAGCCCCCAGAAGGCGGAGCCGATGCCCAGGAGCGTAAGACCGGACGCTGTCACCGCCAGGGTCACGACAGCCGGAAAGACCTTGGAGGCCTCGGAGAGGGCGGATCCCAAGGATCCCGCGAAAGCGCCCATGAGGGCAAGCCCCGCCACGGTCTTGATGAGTTCGGGCGGCAGCGCCGCGATCAGGCCGATCAGCGCCGCGCTGAAGGCTGCGAAGATCACATAGCTGAGAGAATAGAACGGCCCCACCATCCAGCGTTTGGCGGGGTCGGGATGCGTGTCGGGCCCGGTGCAGATCGCTGCCGAGATGGCCGCAAGGTTGCTCGTGTGGGCACCGAACAACGCCGTGACGACGGAGGCGAGCCCCGTCACGGCCAGGATGGGGCGGGAGGGCGGCTGGTAGCCGGACGCCTTGAGAACCGCAAAGCCCGGCAGGTTCTGGGAGGCCATGGTCACGAGAAAGAGCGGCAGCCCGAGCCCGATCAGCGCCGCAGGCTCGAAGGCAGGCTCGATGAAGGTGAGGGAGGAGAGGCTCAAGTTCGATGCCAGCGGCTGCGCCATTCCGCCGCCGAAGGCGATGCCGAGCCCGACGAAGAGTACCGCCAGCACGGCCAGCGCCGGATTGAACAGGCGCACCACGAGGAAGATCGCCACGAGTGGCAGCACGAGGCCGGGCGCGCCTTGCGCGCTCTGGAACACTCCAATGACAAATTGGAGAAGCACGCCTGCGAGCATGGCTGCAGCGATGGAAGTGGGGATGCGCTCGATCGAGCGCCCGAACGGCTTGATGAGAGCCGCGAGCACGATGAGAACCCCGGCGAGCAGGAAGGAGCCGACGGCGGCATGGATGGAAATGCCGGCCGAGGCTGCAATGAGCGCCGCACCGGGGGTCGACCAGGCGGTGATGACGGGCATCCGGTAGCGGATGCTCAGATAACCGCTGGTCGCCGCCATGGCGAGGCACAGGGCCGCCACCCAGGAGGAGGTCTGAGCCGGATCGGCACCCACGGCCTGCGCCGCCGCGATGATGATCGCGATCGTGCTGCCGAACCCCACCAGGGCCGCCACGACAGCAGATGTGACGATCGACAGGCGCATGTCCCGCTCCGCTTCCACTTCCAGGAACTTGGCGGTTTAATCCGAAGGGAAGGACTGCGCCAGTTCGCCAACGGTACTTTCCTCAGGACTCCCGAGCCCTTAAATCACTCCCATGAGTCGCAACACCACCAACGACGTCCCGCCGGACATTCTGGACAATGAGGAAGATGATGAGGCCGTAGCGCTCGAGAGCGGCTCAGACGTCGAGTTCGATCTGGAGGTCAATCCGGACTCGGTCCAGCGTGGCACCGAGGTCATCCGGCAATTCTGGGCGACCCTGCCCAATGCGCCTGGCGTCTACCGCATGCTCGATGCGAGGGGCGACGTCCTTTACGTAGGCAAGGCGAAGAGCCTGAAGAACCGCGTCGGCTCCTATGCGCGCGGCCAGGCCCATTCCAACCGCATCGCCCGGATGATCGGCCAGACGACCTCGATGGAGTTCGTCACCACGGCGACGGAAACCGAGGCGCTGCTCCTCGAGGCCAACCTCATCAAGCAGCTGAAACCCCGCTACAACGTGCTGCTGCGGGACGACAAGTCGCTGCCCTACATCCTTTTGACCGCCGACCACGAGGCGCCGCAGCTCGTGAAGCATCGCGGCGCGCGCAAGCGCAAGGGCGATTATTACGGCCCCTTCGCCAGTGTCTGGGCCGTCAACCGCACCATCAATGCGCTCCAGCGCGCGTTTCTGCTGCGCTCGTGCAACGACAGCTATTACGAGAACCGCACGCGGCCCTGCCTTCTGTTCCAGATCAAGCGCTGCTCGGGTCCCTGCACCAACGAGATCCCGCATGAGGAATATGCCGGGCTCGTGGCTGAGGCGCGTGCTTTCCTCTCGGGCAAGTCGAATGCGGTGAAGCAGCGCATCACGGAAGAGATGCAGCAGGCGGCGGAGGATCTCGAGTTCGAGCGTGCCGCGCGCTGCCGCGACCGCTTGGCTGCGTTGTCGGCGATCCAAGGCGTGCAGGGCATCAACACCCAGTCCGTGGAGGAGGCGGATGTCTTCGCCCTCGACGAGCAGGCGGGACAGTTCTGCGTCGAGGTGTTCTTCTTCCGCAACTGGCAGAACTGGGGCAACCGCGCCTACTTCCCGAAGGCCGACAAGTCCATGAGTCCGGACGAGGTCCTCGGCGCCTTCCTTGCGCAGTTCTACGACGACAAGCCGGCGCCCCGCCTGATCCTGCTCTCGCACGAGATCGAGGATGCCGAGCTGATGGCCGCCGCGCTGTCGACCAGGACAGAGACCAAGGTCGAGATTCACGCGCCGCAGCGCAGCGAGCGGCGCCAGCTCATCGACTATGCCCTGCGCAACGCCCGTGAGGCGCTCGGCCGGCGGCTCGCCGACACCTCCTCGCAGCAGAAGCTTCTCGTGTCCCTGGGGCAGGCCTTTGGTCTCTCGAAGGCGCCGCGGCGGGTCGAGGTGTACGACAACTCGCACATCATGGGCACCAACGCGGTGGGTGCCATGGTGGTGGCAGGCGCCAACGGCTTCATGAAGCAGCACTATCGCACCTTCAACATGAAGTCGGAGGACCTGAAACCCGGCGACGATTACGGCATGATGCGCGAGATGCTTCAGCGCCGCTTCGCCCGCCTGGTGAAGGAGGAGCCGCGAGGTCCGGACGGCGATGGCGCAGCCCATGGAGACGACGGGCTGCCCGCCTGGCCCGACCTGGTGCTGATTGACGGCGGCAAAGGACAGCTCGAGGCAGCGCGTCAGGCGCTAGCGGAGGTGGGCGTGAGCGAGGACGACGTGGCTCTCATCGGCATCGCCAAGGGGCGTGACCGCGATGCGGGCCGCGAGACCTTCTTCAAGCCGGGCCAGCCGCCCTTCAAGATGCCGCCGCGGGATCCCGCGCTCTATTTCGTGCAGCGGCTGCGCGACGAGGCGCACCGCTTCGCCATCGGGGCGCACCGGGCCAAGCGCAAGCGCGAGCTGGTGAAGAACCCTCTCGACGAGATCCCCGGCATCGGGCCGAACCGCAAACGGGCACTCCTGCACCATTTCGGCACCGTCAAGGCGATCCAGCGCGCGGCCCTGGAGGATCTGATCAAGGCGCCCGGCGTGAACGCCGCCACGGCCCGCGCGGTCTACGACTTCTTCCACGAGCGGGGTTAGGGGTCGCGTGCGACAGGATGGAGATCACGTAAGGGTGACGTTTCGTGATTTAGCCCCTCTGCGATTGACGGATCGTCCGTCGTCATGCTTCCTGCGGGTGACATGAAGATCGCTCCCTCCTTGGGCCGCTCAAAGGCCTTCAACCTGGCGAACCTGCTGACCTATGGTCGGCTCGTGGCGGTGCCGGCCGTGGTCGGTCTCCTGTTCTGGCCCGAGGACCACTGGTCGCGCTGGTTCGCCCTGATCATCTTCGCGATCGCGGCGATCACCGATTACCTGGACGGCTACGTGGCGCGCACCTACGGGCAGCAATCGGTGCTCGGGCGCATGCTCGATCCCATCGCCGACAAGCTTCTGGTGGCCGCCTGCCTGCTGATGCTGGTCTACACGCGCACGATCGACGGAATGGCCGTCTGGGCCGCCATCGTGATCCTGTGCCGCGAGATCCTGGTCTCGGGCCTGCGCGAGTTCCTGGCCGAGCTGAAGGTCAGCGTTCCGGTCAGCCGGGTCGCCAAGTGGAAGACCACCCTCCAGCTCGTGGCGCTCGGCTTCCTCATCGCGGGACCGGCCGGCGAGACGGTCCTGCCGAACAACACGCTGATCGGCATCGTCCTGCTCTGGGTTGCCGCCGTCCTGACGATCTACACCGGCTGGGACTACTTCAAGAACGGCATCCATCATCTCATGGACGAGGGCTAGACCCATGAAGCTCGTCTATTTCGCATGGGTCCGCGAGAGAGTCGGAAGGACCGACGAGGAAGTGGAGCTGCCGGAGGGCGTCGGGACCGTGGCCGAACTGGTGCGCTGGCTGAAGGGCCGGGGCGAGGAATACGAATACGCTTTCGAGAACGAGGGCATCGTCCGGGCCGCCATCGACCATGTTCACGTCAAGCTAGAAGCCTCCCTTGCCGGGGCGCGGGAAATCGCCTTCTTTCCGCCGATGACGGGAGGCTAGCCCCTGCGGGCGGGACCGCCATGGCGCGAACCATTCGTATCCAGTCCGAACCCTTCTCCGCCGCCGCCGAGACGGCAGCCCTGACCGAGGGGAGGGGCGATGTCGGTGCGGTGGTGGCCTTCACGGGCCTGTGCCGGGACGAAGGCGGGCGGCTGAAGGCCCTCGAGCTCGAACATTATCCCGGCATGGCCGAGGCCGAGATCGGCCGGATCGCCGAGCAGGCGGAAAACCGCTGGCCTTTGCTGGGCCTGACCGTGATCCACCGCTTCGGCAGGATCTCACCGGGTGAGGAGATCGTGCTGGTTCTTGCCGCCAGCGCACATCGCCAAGCCGCCTTCGAGGCGGCCTCGTTCCTGATAGATTACCTGAAGACCCGAGCCCCGTTCTGGAAGCGCGAGCACCTCGAGGATGGCACGGTTGGAGCCTGGGTCGAGGCCAGGGAGGCCGACGACCGGGCCATGGAGCGATGGAGCTGACCCGTCAGGCTCCCCTGGCCGCAATCCCTTCGCCAAGGGCCTCGGGCGAAGGCCAGAGATAGACCACAACAGGCCATTCGAAAGCGTCGACCCTCGACCTGACTGTCTTGGCCGGCACGCCGCCGATGGCATCGTAAAAGGACCGGAACGGGTTCTGCTCGAAGGCGCCGATGGAGATCGGTCCCGGCGCCCGCAGCTTGAACCATTCGACCGCTTCCAGAAGAAGCTGCCGCCCAATGCCCTGACCTTGCCTTTCAGGGGACACGTAGAGCAGCGTGACTTGGCCTGCGGCCCCCACATCGTTGCGGTCTCCGAGGCACGCTGCGAGGAAGCCGATGACCTCCCCGGCCTGATCCGCGACGAGCAGAAGCTCCGTGTCCGTATTGAAGTCGCTCGAAAGCCACGTTCCGACCTCTCGCGCCCGGTGATCGGGATCGACGCGAGGGCCGAGTTCGTCCTTGGGCATGAAGCCGGAATAGGCCTGGCGCCAGCCTTCAGCCAGAATCCGCCCGATGGCGGCGCTGTTGGATATGGCTCCGGAATGGATGAGGAGACGGGGCAGGGTCATCGAAGGCTGCATCACAGGAGCATCCTTGACCTTATGCCGTCAAAGGCAGACCATCGCGAGGGAAATGACACGCGGAGATGCCTCATGCGCAGCGTCGTCGTCGTTCTTGGTCTGATAGTTCTGGCCCCCGCAGCCGCTCACGAGCGGCCTGCGCTGCCTCAGACGGCCCAGATGCCCGATCACAATCCGCTCGAATGCTACTGCAGGGCGCAAGGGCGGATGTTCGCACCTGGGGAGAAGGTGTGCCTGAGGACGGCCGATGGACCGAAGCTCGCGCAGTGCCAGATGGAGATCAACGTCATGTCGTGGAGCGTCACGGAGACGCCCTGCCCGGAGACATAAAAAAACGCTGCCGGTGCTGCGGCAGCGCGGAAAACCATGAAGATCAACGAACGGCTCGCCCGGAGCCGCAGGGCTTCGCCTCAAAGGAGGCCGACAACGATCGCGAGAATGAAGGATGAGGACACGCAGACCGCTGCGATGTTGAGCTTGGACGTCCAGTCCAGGTTCGTCGTCGGATGCATGATAGCCCCTCTCCGTACGAGGGGTTAACTCTCCCCTCTGAATGGATAGGTAAAGTATCAAATCTGCGAAGTTCTGAGAAGCACCTCCGAGGGGTTAGGGGCTTCCAGGGGCGGTTTGCGAAATGGTTAATAAAAAGTTAACGCCTTGTTTTCATTGGCCCGTAATCGTTTTCAACTTTAGGTGAAAAAAGTTCCTGCTCCATTCTGTCGCACCCGGTTTTTGGCACGTTCGGATGTGGACAGAGGGGTGAAATTCAACCGAATCGGCACTCCCGTCGAAGCTGGGCAGAGTGCGTTGACGAGATGTTTACGGGCCTGTTCCTAATCTCTGTGCATGCGTCGTGGGTTAGTTGCGTTTTTTGCCCTATCGCTCGTCGGGCTCGGGGTTACCGGTTGCGGTCTGTTTCGGTTCGAGCAGCGCGAGCCTTGGCGCGCGCAGGCTGAGGAAGCCTGCCTGTCGCAGCGTCTCGTCCAGCCCTCCGCCTATATGGCTCTCAGCTCCAAGATCGATGGGCCCGGCGTCTGCGGGATGGATTATCCCTTCAAGGTGTCGGCCTTCAACAACGGCGCCGTAGGACTGAGGTCGAAGGTGACGCTCGCCTGCCCGATCATCCCAAGCATCGACACCTGGCTGGACGAGATCGTGAAGCCTGCTGCCGAGATGTATTTCGGCATCCCGCTGGTCGACATCAAAGCGGGTTCCTATTCATGCCGTCCCCGCAACAACCAGCACGGGGCCAAGCTCTCCGAGCATGCCTTCGGCAATGCGCTCGATGTCATGGGCTTCGTCCTGGCGGACGGACGGGAGGTTTCCGTCGAGAAGGGCTGGCGGGGGCGGGATCCCGCCGAGCAGGAGTTTCTGCGCGAGGCCTTCGTGGGCGCCTGCCGATATTTCACGACGGTACTGGGGCCCGGCTCGGACGCCTTCCACTCCGATCATCTCCATCTCGATCTGGCGCGGCACGATCCGCGCGGCCAGCGGCGCATTTGCAAGCCGATCCTGAAGTTCACGCCGCGGATTGATCCCGAGCGCAGCCAGGAGGTTCTCCAAAGCGCGGCCGCTGCCGGCGATCTGGCTCCTGTGGATCTGGAGCAGGACACGCCGGAGGGGGAAGCCTACATTCTGCCTGCGCCTCCGCCGCCGACTCCTGTCCTGACCGCGCCCGCATCGCCCGTGCAGCGCTATTCGTCGTCGAACGGCTATGCGGCCGACCTGCCCGGGCCTGGCGCCCCAAGGGTCTCCTCGCCCCCGGCTTATCCTCCGCTTCCGCCTTCAGGCCGCCCCCTCGAGCAGACCTATGCCCCGCCGAGGCCGCAGGGGCGCCCGGCCGGTGCGCCGATGATGCTGAACAGCCACGCGATCTATTAAACAGCAAGCGGAGCCTTGACGTTCTTGGGCTTCGACCACATGGTCGATGAAACAAGACCCAAGGACCTGTTGGAGCACCTGAATGAAGTGGCTGGCGGCTTTCATCTCCTGCATTCTATTGAGTGCGCCCGCGCTTGCCCGTGAGATCACGCCGGCGGAGCGGCGGGAGGAGCCTTTCGACGCTTCCCTGCCGGCCTGCGCCGACCCCTCCGTGCTTCAGGACATCAGCGCGAATTTCGAGAACAAGGAATACAAGTTCTGGAATTCCAGCCTGAAGATCGTCTCGTTCGAGCGGGTGCAGCAGGTGGCCTGGCGTCCCTGGGGGCTCGACTATATCCCCCGCCGCTATTGCACGGGCACCGTGATCGTGTCCGACGGTTACAGGCATAAGATCAACTTCTCGATCCGCGAGGATCTCGGCTTCATCGGCATCGGCTGGGATACGGAAGCCTGCGTGGACGGTTTCGACCGCGACTATGCCTTCGCGCCTCACTGCAAGCAGGCGGCTCCTTGATCCTGCGCCGGTGCCTGAGCTTCGCGGGCGCCTGCCTTCTCTCACTCTCTCCCACGGCGGCCCAGGGGCCACGGGAGGCGAGGGGCGCCCCCATGGGGCAGTTCGATTTCTATGTGCTGGCGCTCTCCTGGTCGCCCGGCTTCTGCGAGAACAGCGGCAGCCGAAGCCGGCAATGCGACAGCGGTCGTGGGCTCGGCTTCGTGACCCATGGCCTTTGGCCGCAGAACGATCAGGGCTATCCGAGCTTCTGCGAGCCCAACGGACGATTCGTGCCGCAGGCGACGATGGCCGATGCCAGGGATCTTTTCCCGGACGAGAACTTGGCGCGCTATCAATGGCGCAAACATGGGACCTGCACGGGCGAGGCCCCGAGCGGCTATTTCCAGGCCGTTCGCAGAGCCCGTGAACTCATCCGCATCCCGGACGGCTTCAAGGGTCTGGACAGTCGCTCCAGGGTATTGCCGAACGAGATCGAGCGGGCCTTCATGAATGCCAATCCGGGCTTGCGCGCCGACATGATTTCGGTTTCCTGCGGGAGGCGGATCTTCCAGGAGGTGCGCATCTGCCTCAGCAGGGATCTGCGCGGCTTCCGCCAATGTCCCGAGGTCGATCGCGACGGCTGCCGCGCAGGCGAGATCACGGTCCCGGCGGTGAGATAGCGCATCGAACGATGCGCCCATGCATGGGAGGAGCATCGGATCGATCCCAAGGGTGGAACCCGCTTTGAGCCCGATGCTGTAGGACGGACATGAACTATCGTCATGCCTTTCACGCCGGCAATTTCGCCGACGTCATGAAACACGCCCTTCTGGTGCGGATCCTCGCCTATCTGCAGCGCAAGGAGACGCCGCTTCGCGTCATCGACACCCATGCGGGGATCGGTCTCTATGATCTCACCGGCGACGAAGCCGGACGGACAGGAGAGTGGGTCGAAGGCATCGGGCGCCTCGACGAAGGCTTCGCGCCTGCCGTGGAGGAGGTGCTCGCACCCTACCGCAGGGTGATCGCCGAGGTGCGTGCCCGGCACGGAGACACCATCTATCCCGGCTCGCCAGCCATCGTGCGCGAGCTCCTGCGGCGGCATGACCGGGGCGTGTTCGTGGAGCTGCACCCGGCCGACCACGCGGTGCTGAGCGAGGCCTTCAATGAGGTTTCGAACCTGAAGGTGATGCACCTCGATGGCTGGACGGCGCTTCACGCCCTGATCCCGCCTAAGGAGAAACGCGGCCTCGTCCTGATCGACCCGCCCTACGAGAAGCCGAACGAGCTGGAGCGGCTTGGCGTCGAGCTTCTCGCCGCGCTGAAGAAATGGCCGACGGGCATCTATGCCGGATGGTATCCCATCAAGGATGTTGCGCCCGTCGACATTGTGGCCGAGCGGCTCCACCGGGAGAGCCCGCGTCCGGGCCTGCGCCTCGAACTCTACGTGGACGACCCGCGCGATCCGAACCGGCTCAACGGCAGCGGGCTCTTCGTGCTCAATCCGCCATGGTCCCTGAAGGAGGAGGCGGAGGTGCTGCTGCCTGCCCTCGCGGAGAGGCTCTCGCGCAGCGGCTACGGCGCTTATCGCTGTGAAGCCTTTGGTCCCCCTGCCTAAAACGCATTGCCGTCGGTGCCCCGAGCGTTCATGACTGCCCTCGTTCTCTTAAGATCAAAGGTTTGCCCATGCTTGTTCTCCGCTCCTCGCCTGCATCGCCCTTTGGCCGGAAGGTCAAATTGTCCGCTGCGATCCTGGGGTTGACCGACCGGATCCAGATCGTCGATGCGGATACGTTGAACCCTGAGGATTCCATCCGCCAGCAGAACCCCCTGGGCAAAATCCCCGCTCTCATTCTCGAAAACGGCGAGGTGCTCTACGATTCCCGTGTGATCGTGGATTATCTCGATCATCTGGCCGGCGGCGGCCGCGTTATCCCGCACGGTCCGGAACGGTTCACTGCCCTGCGCGATCAGGCGCTCGCCGACGGCATCATGGATGCGGCGCTGCTGCAGGTCTACGAGGGGCGCTTCCGCCCGGGAGACAGGCACGAGCCCAAATGGGTCGCTCATCAAGCCGACAAGGTGCGCCGCGGCCTTGACCATGCGGAGGCCCATCTGTCGGCAGCCGACCAGAACCTGCATATCGGTCAGATCGCGCTCGCCTGTGCGCTGGGCTATCTCGACCTGCGCTTCGGCGGCCGCTGGCGCGAGAGCTACCCGAAGCTCGTCGCGTGGCTTTCCGATTTCGAGGCCCGCGTTCCGGCTTACGCTAAGACCCGGGTGACGCCCTAACGTGAAAAAGGCCCGGGTGTTTGCCCGGGCCTTTTCTATCTCTGTTGGAGACAGGTCTTAGTAGGTGCTGAACTTGTAGCTGAGGCCAGCACGAACCGTGTGGAATTCAATGTCGTTGCTGCCGAGCGAGACATTGTTGAAGAAGTTATCACCACCCTCATAGTTGGTGTAACGGTATTCCAGACGGGTGGTCAGGTTGTTGGTGAAGGCATATTCGATACCAGCACCCAGCGTCCAACCGGTCAGCGTGTCGTCGTTGCCAAGGATGCCGAAACCATCCGAGACACCAGCGAACGCGAAACCACCGGTCGCGTAGATCAAAGCGCGGTCAAACGCGAAACCGGCGCGAGCGCGAATCGAGCCCTGCCAGTCGAGAGCGTTGCCAGCGAAGCCGTAGTTCGTGAACACGACGCCGTCGGGCCCAACGATGACCAGGTCATCGTCGTCGTCGCCGAACACGCCTTCGACATCGCCTTCAACGCCGATCACGAACGAGCCGAGCTGAACGTTGTAGCCAGCATGGACACCGGCCAGGAAGCCGTCGCCGCTGTCACCGAAATCGCCGCTCTGCACCACGAAGCCGCTCGGGAGAACGATGTCGTTATCGTTGGCATTCCAGCCGTACCCGATCTGGGCACCGACGTAGAAGCCGGTCCAGGTGAAGATCGGAGCGGCCGCGATGATCGGAGCCGGAGGAGCGGCGCGGACCGGCAGGTCTGCAGCGGAAGCGGCTCCGGCAAAGCCGAAGAGAGCGACGCTGGCGAGAAGAATCTTCTTCATGGTTTCTCTTTCCTAATCGATGTCATGCCAACCCGACCCACGTTTCCGTCGGATCGAGCCTGACACTCCCCATTTATAGAGCGACAACCTCGCGAGGGCTGTGACCTCACAACCACAGCGGCCAAGAACAGCTGTGGCAGGATTGTGGCGGCGGCGTGCGTGTTTCCCCTTGTGGCATCGCTGGACCTACAACGCATAGCTTGGCCGTTGGTTCGACGTCAGAGCAAAAAAATGTCATTTTCTTGGCGAACACGGGTAAATGACGCTACAGGCTTGCATTTCAAGGGATTGAGCATGGGAAAAGTTGCCCTCGTCACCGGTGGGGCCCAGCGCATCGGGCGCAGGCTCGTCGAGCGCCTTGCCGGCGACGGCTACGCGGTGGCGATTCACTGCCGTCGCTCGACGGACGAAGCCCAGGGCATCGCAGCGCGGATCAGGACCGCGGGAGGAAAAGCCGCTGTCGTTCACGCCGATCTTGCCGATGGGGAGGCCGTCGGACGCCTCGTCCCGGAGGCGGCCCGGGCCTTGGGACCCCTGACCCTCCTCGTCAACAACGCCTCCGAGTTCGAGCCCGACGAGATGGAGACCCTGACGCAGGAGCGGTGGGACCGGCACTTTGCCGTCAACCTCCGGGCCCCGGCTTTCCTCGCCCGCGACTTCGCGCATCAGCTGCCGGCGGATGGGGAGGGATCCATCGTCAACATCGTCGACCAGCGGGTCTGGAAGCTCACGCCCCAGTTCTTCTCCTACACGCTGACGAAGGCGGCGCTCTTCTCCGCCACGCAAACGATGGCCCAGGCGCTGGCGCCGCGAATCCGCGTGAATGCGATCGGCCCCGGTCCCACCCTGTCGAACGTGCGCCAGGGCGATGAGGATTTCGCCAAGCAGAGCGGCGCCGTGTTGCTCGGCCATGGCGGAACGCCGGATGAGATCGCCGATGCCGTGCTCTATCTCGCGCGGGCCCGCAGCGTCACGGGCCAGATGATTGCCGTCGATGGCGGTCAGCATTTGGCCTGGGAGACGCCGGACGTGGCCGGGATCAGGGAGTGAGCGCGATCGCCGAAATCAGCCGGCCGTAATCGGGCTCCTTGCGATGGGTGGTGCGGCGGTAGCTGAAGAACCGCTCCTCGTCGCAATAGGTGCAGAGCCCGAGATCGGTGAAGGCGGCGATGCCTGCCGCCTCGAGGCGGGCTCCGATGAAGCCGGGCAGGTCGAACACGGCATGGCCGGGCCTCTCCGCCGCCTTGAGGAACCGCTCGTGACCGGGCGCCTCCTTCATGAAGCGGTCAATGAAGTCCGGGCCGACCTCGTAGGCCCTCTGGCTGATCGTAGGGCCGAGCACGGCAACGATCTGTCCGCGCCGCGCTCCCAACCGCTCCATGGCCGTGACGGTCGATTCCAGAACACCCGTCACGGCGCCGCGCCAGCCGGCATGGGCCGCACCGATCACGCGCGCGTCCGCATCCGCAAACAGAACCGGCCCGCAATCCGCCGTGGTGATGCCGAGCGCGATCCCCGGCACTGCCGTCACCATGGCGTCGGCCTTGGGACGCTCAGCCCTCCACGGACCTTCCACGATCACCGCGTCGGGCGAATGGACCTGATACACGCTGATCAGGGCCTCGGATGAAACGGCAAGGGTCTCGGCCATCCGCCTGCGGTTCTCCCGCACCTTTTCCGGATAGTCCGACGAGCCGACGCCGCCGTTGAGAGAGGCATAGATGCCTTCCGAAACGCCGCCCCGCCGCGTGAAGAAGGCGTGGCGGATGCTCGGTTGGGAGGCAAGGGCAGGGGCTTGGATGAACATAGCGTGATCTTACGAAGAAGGAGGCAGGGCAGGCAATCCGGGGACGGATTCGATGCTCTCATGTGTAACGGCCAAAACCTTAAACAGCTCTCCCATGCCTGTCGGTCCACGCGCGGTCAGGCGGGCAAGAGCCCGGTCGATATCGGCGGCTTGGGCCGGCGTGGCGCGCGCCTTCAGGGCATTGGCCCGGGCCTCGATCCCGAGCGCCTGCAGGAAGTCACCTTGCTGGACGATGCCGTGAGCCCGAGCCGTCCGGGCGAGGGCAGTCTGGGCGAGGCGATGGAAATCCACATGAGTGGTGAGATCCGCCTCCCCGGGATCCTCCAAGGGATCGACGGGCTGATGGTTCTTCAGCGCCTGCAGGGTGTCGCCAAAGGCTGGGCCCCAATAGCCGTAATCCAGGATCAGGGCGGCTCCCCCATCCCGGACAAGCCTTCCGGCCATCGCACCCATGATATCGACCGAGGCGGCGGGCCACTCGAGAACGTCGCCGAGCCGCAGGGGATGGCCGAGACCCTGTTCCGGCTCGGGGCGAAGGCCGAAGGCCAGGCGGTCGCCGTCGAGGCCTACCAGCCGCTCGCACCAGCCGCGCTCGGTCGCCATGAACTGGCGCACCGGCAGGGCATCGAGGAACTCGTTGGCCACGAGGAGCATGGGACCGGGCGGCACATCCTCGATCCGATCGTGCCATTGAGCCGGAAGGCCCGAAGAGGCGAGGGCAGCCTGCTGGCGCTGCCGCAGGGCAGGGCTCGTCTCGACGAGATGGACGGTTGCGGCTGCCTGGAAGCCGGGCAGAAGCCTCGTTGCCCGCAACAGGTCCGCCATCAGGGTGCCGCGACCCGGCCCAAGCTCGACGAGGC
The DNA here is from genome assembly GCF_016892765.1 of Microvirga arvi. GTDB lineage: Bacteria > Pseudomonadota > Alphaproteobacteria > Rhizobiales > Beijerinckiaceae > Microvirga > Microvirga arvi. Next base: position 32,645 of record NZ_JAFEMD010000033.1, on the reverse strand, counting down.
GGCAGGGATCGGGACGGCCCATGCCGTTCCAGACCTCCAGTATCCACAGGCCGATCAGCTCGCCGAACATCTGGCTGATTTCGGGGGCCGTGGTGAAGTCGCCGGTGACGCCGAGCGGATCGCGGGTGGCGTAGTACTGCCCCAGGCACAGGCTCATGTAGCGCTCGACCGAGATCGGCCCCTCCAGGGCGATCATCTCGCGCAAGCTGTCCTTCAGCCCCCTCACGCGGCCTTGACCGCCTGCCGGGGCCGCGTGAAGCCCCGCGCCGCCAGCACGATGGCTGCGGCCCCCACGAGCGCCATGGGGATCGAGAGCAGCATGCCCATGGTGATCCCGCCGCCCAGCGCCTGCACGGACGAGCCGAAGAGGAAGCCGAGCTGCTCGTCGGGCTCGCGGAAGAATTCACAGACGATGCGGGCCAGAGCATAGCCCAGCACGAAGATGCCGCCGAGAAGGCCCGGCCTGCGGAAGCCGAAGCGGCGGGCCGCGATGGCCATGACGATGAACAGGATCAGGCCTTCGCCGAAGGCCTCGTAGAGCTGGCTCGGATGGCGCGGCACGGGCCCTGCATGGGGAAAGACCACCGCATAGGGGAAGTCGGGCGCCGGCCGGCCCCAGAGCTCCCCGTTGATGAAGTTGGCGATGCGGCCGAAGAACAGGCCGATCGGCGTCACCACGGCGGCCATGTCGAGCATGGCCAGCGGGTTGAGCCCGCGTGAGCGGGCAAAGAGCACGATGGCGAGGACCGCGCCCAGGAAGCCGCCGTGGAACGACATGCCGCCGCGCCAGATGGCGAACATCTCCAGGGGCTGCGAGAGATAGGAGCTCAAGTTGTAGAACAGCACGTATCCGATGCGCCCGCCCAGAACGACGCCGAGCGCCACCCAGACGATGAGATCGTCCACGTCGATCGGCTTCGGCTGCTTCAGGCCGCCCCAGAGGTCGGCCCTCGCGGCCAGGCGCTTGGCGTAGAACCACCCGCCGATGAGGCCCGCCACATAGGCGAGCGCATACCAGCGGATCGCGAAGGGGCCGATGGAAATGGCAACGGGATCGATGAGCGGGAAGGAGAGAGGCATGTGGAGGCCCTGGTCGAACGCGTTGCCATTGGACCTTTCAGGCAAGGATCGTCAACCCTATGTCAACCCTGTTGCAGTTTGAGGCGATTACGGCCATGTGTGACATTCCAGGGCCGACAGGCCCGCCGCGCTGTGGATTTGAGCCCATGACCCAATCGTCCAACCGGATCTTCGATGAACTCGCCCGCTTCGCCACTGATGCCGCAGGCGCGGCCCAGGGCGTCCGGCGCGAGGTCGAGAGCTTGGTCCGCAGCCAGTTCGAGCGCCTGGTCAAGGACATGGACGTCGCCACCCGCGAGGAGGTCGAGGTTCTGCGTGAGATGGTGATTGCGGCCCGCGAGGAGAACGAGCGCCTCGAAGCGCGCCTGAAGGACCTTGAGGCGAAGCTGGCTTCCTCGTCCGGCGTAAACCCTGCAACGCCCTGACCGGGGCAGAAGGCCGATCTGCACCCGGCGCGGGTCTCCTGTTGTGGACAGGTGAATCCGGCGCATTGTGACAGAGGGCGAAATCTAAGACTGTCGATTCATGAGCTGATTCGAAGCACTCGCACCGGGAACTCCGAATACAGAAGTATTCTGAGGGCTTCTGTTGAGTAGATCTCGGATTGAGGCAATGGTGTTGCCCGAAGTGTTTACCATATTCAGGCAATTGAGTTTTCTGGATCGACATGTCGCAGATTCATCTTGAAATCGACCGCTCGGAACATCCTCTCGATGTGGTCGAGCGTCTGGCTTCCCTGCGGCACTGGATCTTCGATCGCGCCGAGGCGGACGAGATGTCCGTGTCGGTCGCCGGTCGCTGGGCCGATTACGACGTCGCCTTCACCTGGATCGAGGACGTAGAGGCGCTGCACATGGCCTGCGCCTTCGACCTCAAGGTCCCCGAGCGGCGGCGTCAGGATGTTCTCCAGCTCATCTCCTCCGTCAACGAGCAGCTCTGGGTCGGGCATTTCGACCTGTGGAGCACCGAGAATGTGGTGATGTTCCGCCATGCCCTCCTGCTCGCGGGCGGCGCCGATCCGACCGACGGGCAGTGCGAGGTCATGCTGCGGGTCGCAGTGGAAGCGTGCGAGCGTTATTTCCAGGCCTTTCAGTTCGTGATCTGGGCCGGCAAGTCGGCCCGCGAGGCCCTCGACAGCGTCCTGTTCGAAACCGAAGGCGAAGCCTAGCATCGGACGTGAAAAGTGGATTTGCACTTTTGCGATCCATCTGATGCTTCCTTCCTTGATGAGCACATCATTGAACTCAACGATGCGCTAGACCTGCCTCGACAGGGCCGGGAGGACGGGGATAGATAGCGGCCACCGCATCTTTCCGTCAGGTCAGCCCATGTCGCCGAACCCTATCCATCTTCCGTCGTCGCTCATTCTTGTCGGGGCCGGTAAAATGGGCGGCTCCATGCTGGAGGGCTGGCTCAAGGTCGGCATGAGGCCGGAGGGCGTGACGGTCATCGATCCGCGTCCCTCCGAAGACATGATCCGGTTCTGCCAGACACAGGGCATTGCTCTGAACCCCGCAAATCCTGCCGTTTCCGACGTGCTGGTTCTAGCCATCAAGCCTCAGATGCTGGACGAGGCGGCATCCTCGGTGAATGCCTGCATCGGGCCGCAGACCCTCATCATCTCGATTCTCGCCGGCAAGACCGTCGGCGATCTTCGCTCCCGGCTCCCGGCTGCCGGCGCCATCGTGCGTGCAATGCCGAACCTCCCTGCCAGCATCGGCCGCGGCGCGACGGGTGCGGCAGCCAATGAGCAGGTCAGCGAAGAGCAGCGCCTCATGGCCGATGCGCTGCTCGCCAGCAACGGCATCGTTGAATGGCTTTCCTCCCAGGACCTGATCGACGCCGTCACGGCCGTCTCGGGATCGGGCCCGGCTTACGTTTTCCATCTCGTCGAGTGCCTGGCCGAAGCAGGCGCCGCCGCCGGATTGCCGCCGGACCTCGCCCAGCGTCTCGCACGGGCTACGGTGACGGGAGCGGGCGAACTGCTGTTCCAGAGCGATCTGCCGCCCGCCACCCTTCGCCAGAACGTGACTTCGCCGGGCGGCACCACGGCGGCGGCGCTCGAAGTGCTCATGCGTGACCCGAACGGGATGAAGGCGCTCATGCGCGAAGCGGTTGCCGCGGCCAAGCGGCGCGCCGAGGAACTTGCCGGTTAGAGCTTGTGAGCCTTGGGATTGCGGCGGCGGGTCCCTAGATTAGCCTCAACAACATATCTTCAGGAGGTCGATCGTGACGGCAGATGCTTCCACAGCTCCGATGGACAAGCGCAAGGCCATTGTCGAAGCTCTCATGGATCTCGCCTCCCGGCGCGCCTGGCACGAGATCGAGATCGCCGATATCGCGAAGGCTGCCAACGTCTCGCTTGCGGAGTTCCGCGATCTCTTCCCATCGAAAGGCGCGGTGCTCGGCGGGCTTTCCCGCATGATCGACCGGCAGGTGCTGGAGGGAACCACGGACGATCTCGCAGGCGAGCCAGCCCGAGAGCGCATCTTCGATGTTCTCATGCGCCGCTTCGATGCGATGCAGCCCTACAAGGAGGCGCTGCGGCGAATCGCCCAGGACCTGCAATACGATCCGGTAACGCTCGCGGCGCTCAATCAGGTGGCGCTCAATTCCCAGCGCTTCATGCTGGCGGCCGCCGGCATCAACACGGAAGGCCCGCTCGGCACGTTAAAGCTCCAGGGCGCGGTGCTCGTCTATGCCAACACCATGCGCACCTGGCTTGAGGACGACGATCCGACGCAAGCCAAGACCATGGCGCGTCTCGACCGCGAGTTGCGCCGCGGCGAGCGTATCATCGAGGGAGCCGAGGACCTGCGCCGCCTGAGCGCTCCGCTGCGCGCCGTCGGCCGCGCCTTCATGCAAGGCCGTCGGTCGTCCCGCTCTGAAGGGCGCCGTTCGGCTGACGACAACGGCGATGCGGACAATCCCGCAGCGGCGATCTGATCCGGCGGGGCGAGGGCACATGGATCAGGCGCATTCAATCACACCGCCGATCTCGTTCGACGATTTCCTGAAGGTCGACATCCGTGTCGGCCGCATCGTCGCCGTGGAGCCGTTCCCGCAGGCGCGCAAGCCTGCCTTCAAGCTTACCGTCGATTTCGGTCCTGAGATCGGCACGAAGCGGTCGTCGGCGCAGATCACGGTCAATCATACGCCGGAGGATCTTGTCGGAACGCTCGTGCTGGCGGTGGTGAATTTCCCCCCGCGCCAGATCGGCCCGTTCCTGTCGGAGGTGCTGACCCTCGGCGTGCCCGATGCCAATGGCGACGTCATGCTGATCCGACCGGATCGCGAGGTGCCGGTGGGCGGGCGGTTGTACTGATCAGGCCGGTAACCGCACCGTCGCGCGCAGGCCGCCGAGCGGGCTCTCTCCCAGCACGATGTCGCCGCCATGGGAGCGCGCCACATCTCGGGCGATGGCAAGTCCTAACCCCGAGCCGCCCTCGTCCTGGTTGCGCGCCTCGTCCAGGCGCACGAAGGGCTTGAAGACCTCCTCGCGCATGCTGGCCGGAATGCCTGGTCCGTCGTCGTCCACGTGCAGGACGAGCCAGCGCGTTTCATGATTGGCCGTGATCTCGATCCTGTCGCCATGCCGCGCGGCATTGCCGACGAGGTTGAAAAGCAGGCGACGGAAGGCATCGGGTCGGACTGTGATGATCGGATCGCCGACGATGTCGAGCTCCGTCACATGGCCCTGCCGCTCGGCGTCCGACTGCACCTCTTCGAGGAGCTGGCGTAGATCCGTCGGTACCGCTAGCTCGCCGGCATCGCCGCGGGCGAACGCGAGATAGCCTTCGAGCATGCGGCTCATCTCGTCCACGTCGCGCTTGAGGTCTTCGACCTCGGGTGTCTGTTCGAGGAACACGAGCGACAGCTTGAAGCGCGTGAGGATCGTGCGCAGATCGTGGCTCACGCCGTTCAGCATCGTCGTGCGCTGCTCGATGTTGCGCTCGATGCGCCGTTTCATTTCGAGGAAGGCGTGTCCGGCTTGGCGCACCTCGCGCGCGCCGCGCGGACGGAACTCGATCTCACGCCCTTTGCCGACGGCTTCGGCCGCCTCGGCCAGCCTGAGAATCGGCCTGATCTGGTTGCGCAGGAACAGGATCGCGATACCGAGCAGCACGAATGACGAACCGCCCATCCAGACGAGGAAGATGTGCGAGTTGGAGGCATAGGCCTGGCTGCGGCGTGCGAGCACGCGCATGACGTTGCTGCGATCGAGCTTGATGCGCACTTCCACGTAGCTCGAGCGCCCGACCGTATCGATCCAGTACGGACGGTCGATCTGGCGCCGCAGCTCGTCGGTGAGGGTCTCGTCGAGGATGTCGAAGAAAGGCTTGGGGCCGGGCGGCGGCAGGTCCGTGTTGCGCAGGATGTCCACGTCGAGCTGCAGCCGCTCCGAGGCTATCCGCGCCAGCGTGCTGGCATCCTTGTCCTGCGGATAGCTCTCGTAGATGTCGATCAGCGCCGCGATGTCCGCCGTCACGGCGGAGGACAGGCGCCGCGTGACGAGCTGGTAATGCCGCTCCATGAATACGTAAGCCACCACGGATTGCAGCAGGATGACCGGCGCGATGATGATGATGAGCGCGCGGGCGTAAAGCCCCTTCGGCAGAAAGCGCCCAAACCAGCGCGCGGCATGGTCGAGGGGCGTATACTTCAGGGTCGCGCCGATCTTCATCGGTCGATCACGAGCCGATAGCCGATGCCGCGCACGGTCTGGAGGAAGAGCGGATTGGCCGGATCGTTCTCGATCTTGCGCCGCAGGCGATTGATCTGGACATCCACCGTGCGCTCGTTGGCTGCGATCCCGTTGCCCGCCAGCGCCTCGCGGGGGACGTTGTCGCCGGCATGGCTGCCGAGGATGGTCAGGATCTCGCGCTCGCGCTCGGTGATGCGAACGACTTCGTCCCCCCGCCGCAACTCGCCCCTGTCGAAGCGATAGGAGAAGGGGCCGAAATGGATCACGTCCGGCCCGTCGCCATTGGAGACGCCGGGCACGGGCAGGGCCCGCTTGAGGATGTTGCCGAGGCGCAGGAGCAGTTCGCGCGGCTCGAAGGGCTTTGACAGGTAATCGTCCGCGCCGATCTCGAGGCCCGTCACGCGATCCGAGGTGTCGGAGCGTGCGGTCAGCATGAGAATCGGCACCTGCGAGTGCTCCCGTAAGGAGCGGGCATAGTCGAAGCCGGTTTCCCCTGGCATCATCACGTCGAGGACGAGAGCGTCGAACACGAAGTTCCCCGCCTTGGCTCGCGCCTCCGCGGCGCTGGCCGCTGCGGTCACGCGGTAGCCGTTCTCGGTCAGAAACCGGGTCAGCAGGTCGCGCAGGCGGCGGTCGTCGTCCACCACGAGGACGTGCGGGGCGTGATCGGGAATGTCGATGCGTGCATCCATCGGGTCTAAAGCACCGGACCCAAAAGTGGATTTGCACTTTTGGGATCCATCCGAGGCTTCCTCCATTAATAAGAGCATCGTTTGGCGCGGACATCCGGATCCACTTTTCACTGACGTGGCCCTCCGGGTCCGCACGATGCTCTAGTGCTTCACTGTCGCGGACCCTGCTTTATCAGGTTTCCTCCGGCCCGAATACGAGGTGCTTCACATGGGCGCTGTCGTCCGGATCGATGAGGCGCAGGAGGTACTGGCTCACCAGGTCCTTGGCCTCGGGCTCCATGTCCGACAGGGCGCGCATGATGCGGCGGGTCTGCAGCTTGGCCAGCTTCAGGGCCAGCTCGCGGCCCTGGGGCGTGGCAAAGAGCAGCCGCTGGCGCCGGTCGGCGGTGCCCATCCGGCTCTCGATGAAGTCCTTCTCGATCAGTTCCTTCAGGACCCGGTTGAGGCTCTGCTTGGTGATGCGCAGGATATCCAGAAGCTCCGCGATCGTCAGGCCGGGATTGCGGCTGACGAAGTGCATGACCCGGTGATGGGCGCGCCCGAAGCCGTACTCGTCCAAAATCCTGTCCGGATCGCTGACGAAGTCGCGGTAGGCAAAGAAGAACAGTTCGATCAGGTCATAGGCCGGAGTCTCGGCGAGGATGTCCTTGCCAGGGTGATGAGACTTCAAAGCCGGAATCGCGTCTGGCAATGTCCTTATCCCAAATGATATGTCAGCCTTGTTGACATATCTCAGGACGATTGTTACTCGTCAAGCCGCTTCGGCGAAACGAATGAAATTGAAATCGCCCGGAAGCAAACCGGAAATTTCCCCGACCCCGGAGCCAACAAGGTCGGCCTTCAAGGAGAAGAACGATGTCCGCGACCCCCTTCGATCAACGTGATGGATGGATCTGGTACGACGGGCAACTCGTACCCTGGAAGGATGCCAAGCTTCACGTTCTCTCGCACGGCCTGCATTATGGGTCGTCGGTGTTCGAGGGCGAGCGCGCCTATGGCGGCGAGATCTTCAAATCGACCGAGCATTCGGAGCGCCTCAGGAAATCGGGCCTGATCCTCGATTTCGAGATCCCTTACACGGTTGCCGAAATCGACGCGGCCAAGCGCCTCGTTCTGGAAAAGAACGGTATGATCGACGCCTATCTGCGCCCTGTCGCCTGGCGCGGCTCTGAGATGATGGGCGTTGCGGCGCAGGACAACAAGATCCACCTCGCCATCGCTGCGTGGGAATGGCCGAGCTATTTCGACCCGGCCCAGAAGATGAAGGGCATCCGCGTCGACATGGCGGAATACCGCCGTCCCGATCCGGCGACGGCCCCGTCCGCCGCGAAGGCGGCCGGTCTCTACATGATCTGCACGATCTCCAAGCACAAGGCGGAGCGGAAGGGCTATGCGGATGCGCTGATGCTCGACTGGCAGGGCCGCGTGGCGGAATGCACTGGCGCCAACGTGTTCTTCATCCGCGACGGCGTGGTGCACACGCCGATTGCAGATTGCTTCCTCGACGGCATCACCCGCCGCACGGTGATCGACCTCGCCAAGCGTCGCGGCTTCGAGGTCGCCGAGCGCCGGATCATGCCGGATGAGCTCCCGAGCTTCAACGAATGCTTCATCACCGGCACCGCGGCCGAAGTGACGCCCGTGTCCGAGATCGGCCCGCATAAGTACCAGCCCGGCAACATGACCAAGGTGCTGATGGACGATTACTCGGCCGAGGTGCAGCCCAAGAGCAAGGCGGCCTGAGGCTTCCACTTCTGAGCCACTCGACGTCATGCCCGGCTTTGTGCCGGGCATTTACGTTTCGAGGTGCAACGGATCAAAGACGTGGATGGCCTCAACGAGTGCGGCCATGACGCTGGGTCCCTAGAAATCCTCTGCATCGGGAATGCGGTTGAAGGCGATCTTGGCGCCGGCATAGCCGCCGGGAATCGTCACCAGGGGGCCCCAATGCAGAAGGGTCTTGCGGTGGGTGACGTTGAGCCGGTCGGCAATGACGGACAGGTATTCCATACGCCGCTTGAGCTGCGCCTCCGGCATGGCGTCGAACAGATCCTCCTCGATATCCTGAAGCGGAACCAGGTCGTGCAGCGCCACATGCACGCTGCGGCTGCGATGCATCTCCTCCCGCTCGGCATGGAGGAAGAGGCGGCTCAAGGAAGCGAGCAGGGATGGGTCGTCCCAGGTGGGCTGGAAATGCTCCTCGCCGTACCAGCCGGCGCTGTTCCTGTCGTTGAGCCATAGGGAGAGCGCCTTGGCTGCGAAGCCGGCGCGCCGCATCCGGGCCGAGGCCTTGGCCAGAAGCACCCGTGCTGCCGCATAGGCGCCGTTCAGGGAGCGCCAGTCGGCGGGAAGAACCCGGCCGTGGCCGAACATGCGCCGACGGGTCTCGGGCCGCTCCACCGTATAGCCGTGCAACCCCATCCAGAGCCGCTCCCCCTCGACGCTGCCCCAGAGCCGGCGCAGCTCCTTGGGCTGGAGTCGCCAGAGCGCGGCCATGTCGCCCACCCCGGCACGGGCGAGCCGCGCCGCATTGCCCCGGGCGATGCCGGGAATGTCCGTGAGCGCCAGCGAGAGCAGGGGGCCCGGTAGGTCGTCGGGATGGAGAGCCACGAGGCCGTCGGGCTTTTCCATCTCGGCCGCGATCTTGGCCAGCAGGTCATTCGGGCCCAGCCCCACCGAGCAGGTGAGGGTGGGGCCGATCCGGGACGCGATGACATCCTTTACCCGGTGCCCGATCTGAAGCGCGTGCGGCCATTCGGACGGCATCAGCGCGCAGACCATCTCGTCGATGGAGCAGACCGCCTTGACGGGAAGAACCGTCTCGATGGCCTCCAGGATCTGCCGGTGAAGTTCCACATAAGCCTCGTGCCGCGCGGTCACTAGGACGATGCCCGGACATTGCCGGCGGGCATCGCGCACGAAGGTGCCGCGCTTGATGCCCCGGGCCTTCGCTTCGCGGCTGACGGCGATGAGGCCGGTATGCTCCGAATCGACCGGGATGACCCCGACCGGACGGCCGCGCAGGTGGGGCTGAAGGTGCTGCTCGGCGCTGGCGAAGAAGGAATCGAAGTCGACATAGAGCCGCTCCAGACCCATCGGTTTGCGCATCGCCGTCCATCCGTTTTGCGTTCTGTGAACAAATCAAGAACATGAGCTTGACAGCGAGTCGAGGGCCGGATCTGTGGATAACGGGGATGAGTCCGTAGGAGTAACCCGCCTTTCCTTGAGGAACCAATGCTCTGGAAGGGTGTTCTCGTTCCAGAACAAAACTAGAACAATAGGAGTCCCCTATGTCTTCGCAGAATCGTGCAGCGGGTAAAGCTTCCGTTAACCATAAAGCCTCCGCAGAGGCAGATAATCCGAAGGTCAATTCCGATCCTTCCGACAATCAGATCAAGGACCCGGACGAATGGGTGAGCGGCGATGAACCCATGACGGGAGCCCAGGCATCCTACCTCAAGACCCTGTCCGAGCAGGCCCACGATCCGAAAGCCTTCGACCCTGATCTCAGCAAGGCCGAGGCCTCGAAGCGCATCGACGAGCTGAAGCAGAAGCAGGGGCACTGAAGGCTGCCCCCATGTACATAGTGATCCCCGCGAGGGCGGGGAGCCAAAACAGCCGACGGTGCAAATAAGGACGCAAGGCTTCCCGCCTCTTCATGAGCTGTTGTGCCTATGGATTCCAGGCTCGGCTCATGCGAACCGCCCCGGAATGACAACGGCTGGGGAAGGGTTGCCAAAATTGGAATTCCGGCCCTTCCGCAACCCCTCGGGCATCACCACATTATCTCTCGGGAGCGTCATGCTCCGTAGGGATGAGACGTAAGACGATGATGAATTTAGCTTCTCGCCGCAGCCGGGTCATGATCGCCCTGGCGGCCGCATTGGTCTTCGCCGGCAGCGCGGCCGAGGCCCGCGTCGGGCGGGGAAGCGGCAGTTTCGGCTCGCGCGGCGCGCGCACCTACACGCCTCCCCCAGCCACGAGAACGGCGCCTGACGCCGCGGCCCCGATCCAGCGCTCGCAGATTCCGAACCAGGGTCCGAACGTCACCCGTCCGGGAACGCCTGCCCCGAACGTGGCGCAGCCGCGCCGCTTCGGCTTCGGCACGGGCCTGATGGCTGGCCTTTTCGGCGCAGGCCTGCTCGGCCTGCTGTTCGGCAACGGGTTCTTCGGCGGTCTCGGCGGCCTCGCCTCGATCTTCGGCCTTCTGCTCCAGATCGGCCTCGTGGTCCTGCTGGTCTCCTTCGCCATGAAGTGGTTCCGCCGCCGTCAGGAGCCGGCCTATGCTGGTTCAGGCCAGGGTCATGCCCGCTCCATGGGCGGCAGCGTGCCTCCGGCAGGTGGACGGCCCACCACGGGCGGCGGTCTTGGTGCCGGCTTGGGCGGCCTTGCCGGTGGTCTGGGCGGAGCGCTTGGCGGCATGTCCAGAGGGACACAGTCTCAGGGCGCGCAGTCCCGTCCCGGCGTGCGGGATGAGATCGGCATCGGCGAGCGCGACTTCGCGGCCTTCGAGCGTGGTCTCGTCGAGATGCAGGATGCCTATTCCCGCGAGGACGTCGCCAAGCTCTGGACGCTCGCGACCCCCGAGATGGCCGGCTACATCCAGGAGGAGCTTAATGACAATGCCGCCCGCGGCGTCGTGAACAAGCTTTCCAACGTGCGCCTCAACCAGGGTGACCTGTCGGAGGCCTGGCGTGAGGGTGCGACGGACTATGCCACCGTCGCCATGCGCTTCGCCATCACCGACGTCATGGTTGACCGTGCAACGGGCCGCGTGGTGGAAGGTGATGCAGGCAAGGTCGAGGAGGCGACCGAACTCTGGACCTTCCGCCGTGATCAGGGCGGACCCTGGAAGATCTCGGCGATCCAGCAGGCCTAAGGCCAATCTCAAGAACGAATACGAAAGCGGCCGGTGAAAACCGGCCGCTTTTTTATGCCGGAATCAATGTTTACTCTGCTGCCTGACGGCGGCCGGAATGCGAACCTTCCCGCACCTCCTCGATGATCTTGTTCACGAAGGCATCGAGGTCGCCGGGGTTGCGGCTGGTGATGAGGCCATGATCGGTCACGACGGTCTCGTCGCGCCACAGCCCGCCGGCATTGACCACATCCGTCTTGATTGAGTGGTAGGACGTGCACGTCCTGCCCTTGATGATGCCCGCTTCGATCAGCAGCCACGGCGCATGGCAGATCGCGGCGACGGTCTTGCCCGAGGAGTAGAAGGCGCGGATGATCTCGATGGCTTTAGGCTCGACGCGCAGCTTGTCGGGGTTGATCTGTCCGCCGGGCAGAACGAGCGCGTCGTAATCGGCCGGGTTCACATCCTCGATGTCCTTGTCGACGGACACGGTCTTGCCCCAGTCGTTCTCGTCCCAGCCGTAGATCTTGTCGGACTTCATGCGCGATTTCGGCGCCGCGACCTCGACCGTCGCACCGGCATCCGACAATTTCTCCTGTGGCACCATGAGTTCCGACTGCTCGAAGCCGTCGGTTGCCATGATGAGGATCCTGGCCTGTTTGATGTCAGGCATGATGCTTCTCCGTTGTTTCGGGGGATCTGTTTGAGAACGGATGGAGCAATGTGGGGTTCCGCGCGGGAGGGTCGCAGTCGGAACCCTGTCTGCGCAGGCCTGTTGACCCAGTCACGGATAAAAATCGAGGAAGAACAATGGTCAATCCAGGTCAGCCGACCAACGAGCCGCTGCCCGGCGGCAACATTCCCAGTGAAGTGCCGCCAGGGTCTATGCCCGACGAGGAGCCGGATATCGGCCCGACGGGACCGCGCACGCCTTACCCGGTCACCGATCCCGGGATCACCGACCCGAAAGGGCCCGGCTCCGAGCCCGATTACCTGCCGGGCAATCCGACAGATCCCGGCACGCGCTACTGAGCAAAAAGAGGCATGTATATGACGAGCGGGCTGCGCAACGGGCCCGCTCAGATTTCCAGAATGGCATAGGGTTTACCGTTCGGCTTCTCGATGTGCTTGGCCACATTGTAGACCGGCTGCCCGCCAGGCGTGCGGCCCTCGAAGCGGCCGCGATGCGCATGCCCGTGCACGATGGCATTGACCTTGAAGCGGTCGATGGTTTCCGCCAGGCGCGACGAGCCCAGGAAAGGATAGATCTCCAATGGCTCGCTCTCGATCGTGTCGGTGACCGGCGCGTAATGAAGGATGACCACGGAGCGCTTGGCGCGCACGTGGCGCATGGCGTTTTCCAGGCGCAGTGTCTCGTTCATAGTCTCGTTGACGAACTGCTTCATGGCGGGTTCGCCGAAATAGCCGAGCATGCGCCGCCCGAAGCCGCCGGCGAACCCCTTCACACCGACGAAGCCGACGCCATCGATCTCGACGGATTGTCCGTCGAGCAGCTTCATGCCGGCATCCCGCAGGATCTGCGCCACCTCTTCGTGGGCGCCGCACTCATAGTCGTGATTGCCGAGCACGCCGATGACAGGGATCGAGCAGGCCTTCAGGTCCTGCGCCAGAAGCTCCGCCTCTTTCGGCTTTCCGAGATCCGTCAGGTCGCCGGCGAGCACCAGCACGTCCGCTTCCCGGGAAATCTCCCCGAAAAGTTCGCGGTAGGATTCGGCGTTGTCTTCGCGAACATGAAGGTCGCCCATGGCTGCGACCTTCAAGGGTTTCTGCACGTCACTCATTCCGCCATTCACCTTCGCCGCCCACATCGGCGAAGCCCCATTGCTTGACATCGATCTCGTAGTCGATGCGGGAGAACATCCGACCGCGGCAGACCTTCATCTGCGGCGGGGGAAGATCAAGCTGCTTGGCGAGCCTGTCGAGAAGCTCGTCCATCACCCAGCGCGGAACCTTGTCGCGCTCGGAGGGGTAGATCCAGCGGAAGTTGAGCAGGTGCATGAGCAGCACCTCCCAATGCACTTCCATGTAGGCCAGGAGACCGTGCCAGTCGATCTGGTCGTGAGCCTTCAGGATCGTATGCGCCACGTCGGCGCCGTCATAGCGGTGGCGCAGCTGGATGAAGCATTTCGACCAAACGAGTTCGGTCGGTCCGACGATGCGCACGGGAGTGCCGAACACCTCGATCTGGCGCGCATGCTCGAACCAGGGATCGCCGATCGGCATGGTGCCGTTCGAGGAGGCGAAGATCACGTCGAAGAAATACTGGCCCTTGAAGACCTTGCCGAGCCAGCGGTCATCCTCGATCTCGACCGAGTAGCCGAGATTCTTGAAATGCGAGAGCACACGCGTGTAGTCGCCGGCCTTGCAGAAGATGTCCAAATCCTTCGTGGGCCGGGTGATGCCCGTATAGGCCGAGAGCGCATAGGTGCCGGCGAGCAGGAAGGGCAGGCCGAGCTGGTTCAGCTCACGAAGAGCCTCGGCATAGAAGGCTTCCGACTCCGGATATTTGAGAGTCGGCTCCGCCTTGGCGTCCATGAGGGGAACGGCCGGATATGTGCCGGAGGGGAGATTTGGATCGTGAACTGCCATGGACCCTGTCCGAAGCGCGGCCAATGATGCCCCGCGTTCGACAACAGAATGGCATTCATGAAGTTCCGAAGCTGCCCAGCTTAATGCCGAAGAGGTGATGTCCGGCTCAGGCGCGCAGCCGCCGCTGCTCCGGGGATTTCTGAGGCGGGGCACCAAGGCCGAGGGATGTCCAGACACCAAGGGTGTTCTGCTCGAACTCGGCAACACGCTGCCGGAGCTCGGCCTCGTGCTCCGCATCGTTCAGCGGCTTGCCGTCCTTCAACAGCCGTTGACCGGCTGCCGACAATACGTTCCCAACGAAGCGGGTCATGTCCGGCTCCTTCTCGTGCAGGGACAGCCACATGAGCTGGCTGATGCGGTCGGCTGCGATGCCGCCGCCCGTCACAGGCGATGCGAAGTAGCTGAACTTCCGCTCGAAGCGCGACTCGTCCGCAACCGCCCTGTTGAACCGGTCCGTCTGAAGCTTTCTCTCGGCAAGGCTATGCTCCGGCAGGCCCGGATGGCAGACCCCGAGGGCCACGAGAATCGTGAGGGCCTGGATCAGGCGGTTGAAGCCGGCCTGAGCCAGGACGGGTTCGGCCATGATCTCGCGCAACGTGCGAGGGCCTTTCTCGAGAGCGGCGATCAAGGGGTCGTAGATGCCGCTGTGCAGTTTGACCGCGTGGCGAAGGCCGCGCACCTCGCGCGGGATCTTGCCGCCTTTTGCCGACAGGGCAAACCGCGTCGCGAGCCATTTCTCGCGAACCTGCTGGGAGGACAGGCGGACAGCTCCCTTGACGAAGATGTCGCGCCGGAACTGCTGGTCGACGATGTGGTCGCGCGTCGTCTGACGTAAGGCGACATTGTCGATCCCGGCGAGGAACTCCCTCTGCTCCTTCGTCAGGTTGATCTCGTCCAGGTTCTCCAGCGCGTTCGCCGGCCCCACCCAGGTCAGTTTCGCATCGGCGAGGTCCTGCGCCAGATCCATGAAGTAGAACGGCTCCGAATTCTGATTGAAGTATTCATGGGCGATGTAGTTGGGATTGTGGCTTTTGAGCTTCTCCAACCGCTTTCCGAGCTTGGGATGGTTGGCGAAATAGCGTGTGTCGAGCGTACCGAGTTTGTCCACGAGATCGAGGAAAGCCGTCACGCGCGACGGCCCGGAGAGCTGCGATCCTTGAGCCGCGGTGTGCTCCAGGAGCAGGCGCCGGAGCGGCATCATGGAGGCCCAGCCGGGCATGGTGTTGTAGGAGATGTAGACGAGCCCACCGGGCTTGAGCTTGCGGCGGATGAACTCGACGATCATCCGCCGGTTCTCAGGCGAGACCCAGCTGTAGATCCCGTGCAGGCAGATGAAATCGAAATCGGGCAGGTCGTTGCGGCCGAGAAATTCGGCGAAGCTGTCGTCATAGAAGTGGACGTTCTTCAAGGCGGCCGCCTGGGCGAGGTTCTGCGCACCGACGATATGGCCCGGGTTGAAGTCCGTGGCATGAAACTGGATCTGCGGATTGGCCGCCGCCAGCAGGTTGGTCGAAAAGCCCTGGCCACATCCAAGCTCGCAATAGTTCAGCGGCGAAGCGCTCAGGTCGGGCGATTGCACACCCTGGAGAAGGGCGAGAAAGCCCAGGAGGCTCGGCGTCAGCTCCTGGTAGAAACCGTGGGTGTACTCGACATCGACAACATAGCCTGCTGACCAATTCGCCATGACAATATCCCGGCTGCCTGAAGATGATGTCTCCACCCCAAGGCAGGCAAAAGAAAAGTTATAAAATAACCTATGTCAGGCGTCTTACTCCAGTTCAATCCTTTTCTGCTGACCTCAGGGAAGATTGGTTAAATCTAATGATCGCCGTGCGAGACCCGGGCGTCGCGCGGGCTGTTGAGGATTTCGAGCAGGCTTTGGGCGATGTGGCGGGCCTCGTCATCCTTAAGGCGCAGCAGGAAGGGTGGCATCATCCCGGCCTGAAGCGCCACCACGGCCATGCCGTGCTCGTCCATGCCGATGTCGATGGTTTGGGAGGTCACGTCCACCAGCTCCTCCGGCATTTCGTCGCCTTCGCCGGTGCTCTCGCCGATGGCGGAAAGCAGCTGGCTCACGGCCCGCACCAGCGAGCGGGCAGCATGGGGGTCCATGACCACGGCGGTCGACTGCTCGCCCTTCTGAAATGACAGCTGAATATTGTCGCCTTCGAGCGTGACCGAAATGCCTGCCATGAGTGTCCTCGTCCTTCCCGTCCCCATATGGGGGCTATCCGCATTGAGGGAAAGGGAAGGGACTTGGTACGACAGATGCGCCTCGTCCCCAAGGGGAGAAGCGCATCCTGGTAAATCATCGGCTACGGTGCCGGCGGCGCTGCCGCCTGTCAGATCCCGCTGCCCGAGGTGCCGCCGGTCCTGCGGCGTGACGCGGCGGTTCCGGCCTCCGGTGCCCCCGTACTGCCGGCGCCGGCCGCGCCGGAGAGCATGCTGCCGCCCATGCCCGCATCCGCAGCCTGCTGGATGCGCAGGTTGTTCTGCACATGGGTGACGCCGGAGACAGCCTCGGCGAGGTCCTCCGCATGGCGCTTCTCGAAGCGGCTGTTGACCGTTCCGGTCAGCGTCACCTCCCGGTTCTCCACCCGCACCTCGATCTCGGACGCGTCGAGATGCGGATCCTCGGTCAGCCGGTCGTTGACATCCTCCAGGATCCGAGCGTCGGAGCGCTGATAGCCTTTGGGTCCGCGCCCGCGATGCTGGCCGGCCTCGCGCAGGTCCCTGTCGCGGCGGCGCTCAGCCTCGTCATCCCCGAACCAGGACCTCACCTCGTCGCCCGCCCGGTCGAAGAAGCCGCGCTCCTCGTTGTAGTCGCGCGAGCCGCGGCCGAAGCTCTCCGAGCCGGAGCGGTCCCGCCCGTAACGATCCTGACCGAATTGATCGGGATCGCGACGGCGGTCCGTGTCGAAGGCGGGACGGTCATTGCCGACCACGTCGTGCCAGTCGAGGGCCGAACCGCCCGTGCCGTAGCCAGCCGAGTCCCCGAAATCGCGTTCGCGGCCAAAATCGCGTTCGCGGCGTTGAGCATAACCTTCCCCGCGACCCTCGTTCGATCCGGCGCGGCGGTCATAGCCGGCGCTGCGGTTGCCGAAGCCGCGGCGGGCGGTGTAGCCGTCATCCTCGCGCTCGCGCCAGTCGGAATCCTGATTGCCATAGCGGTTGCGGTCGTTGGCCATGATGCGCTCCTCCTTGCTGGTGTCCGGGCCGCTGAAGGGCCCGCTCTCGCGCAACCAACGTGAGGCGCGAAGCTCTGTTCCTGGGTCGGGCCGCGCCTCCCATCGTCTGTTTTTGCCGCCCCGCTTGAACGCTCCCGGCGCCGTCGCATTGAGGGAATGAGCAATCCATCCTGCGGGATGTCTCCAAGGCGATCGAGGGTCACGATGGCGGATCTGTCCGGATTGAGCGATGAGGCGCTGGCGGTGTTCGCCTTCGCCGCCTATCACCAGCTCTCGAGCGGCCAGATGGTCCGCAGCGTGGTGCAGAAGGACGGCGCCGGCCACAAGGCGAGCGACAAGGCCGTGGAGGAACTCAAGGGCAGCGACCTCATCGAGGCCGACGGCACCGAGATCCGGTTCACGCCCCGAGGGGAGGAGGCCCTGCAGGGTATGATCTCCCGCCTCCGGGGCGGCCGGCAGGGCTGATCCGGGATCGCCTGCTTCCACAGGCCGTTCTCAGGGAGATCCTGGGAGCGTTGCCTTGCATTTGCCCCATCCGTACCCTACGTAGTTGCCATCGACATTTGGCCGGACGACTGGGCTTCCCGCTTTGGCACTGCCGGGCGCACGTTCCTTCTCTACCATCTATCGACTAACGGATGTCTGGCCTTGGCCCACATCCACGTGCAAACGACAGTGAAAGGAATTCCCATGGAAACGGGAACCGTGAAGTGGTACAATGAAACCAAGGGTTATGGTTTCATCCAGCCCGACAACGGCGGCAAGGACGTGTTCGTTCATGCCACAGCGCTTGAGCGCGCCGGTATGCGCAGCTTGCGCGAAGGCCAGAAGATCTCCTATGAGCTTCAGACCGACCAGCGCACGGGTCGCGCTTCTGCAGTGAACCTGCAGAACGCGTAAGCTTTCATGCCGGAGGACGTGCCCGCCACGTCCTCTTGCATATGGGCCGTTCCGCTTCAGGAGCGGCTTTTTTGTTATGAGGAAAGGCTTTGCATGGCAAAGGAAGAACTGATCACCTTCGAAGGACTTGTGACCGAAATTCTGCCTGACGCGCGCTACCGCGTGCAGCTCGACAACGGGCACGAGGTCATCGCCTACACGGCCGGCAAGATGAAGAAGAACCGCATCAAGACGCTCGCCGGCGACCGCGTGACCGTCGAGATGTCGCCCTACGACCTGGAAAAGGGCCGGCTGATCTTCCGTCACAAGGATTCGGGTGCCTCTTCCGGTCCGCGCCCGCCGCAGCGCGGCAATCCGCAGTTCCGGCGCCGCTGAACCGACAGGCGCACCCGTTCGGACGCGCCTGTCGACCAGAAGCTTGTTGAGTGCTGCGCCGAGCGCCCGTCAGGCGACCGCGTGCATCACCGAGAGGGTGACGCGGTCCGGGCCGATATCCTCCTCCATGTCGGTGAAGTGCATCAGCTCGGCGAGCCGGTTGCGGGCGCGGTTCACGCGGCTCTTGATGGTGCCGACCGCGCAGCCGCAGATCTCCGCCGCCTGCTCGTAGGAGAAGCCCGAGGCCCCCACCAGAAGCAGCGCCTCGCGCTGGTCGTGGGGCAGCATGGCGAGCGCCTTCTGCAGATCCTCGAAATCGAGATGGGGCAGCTGGTCCGGCTGCACCGAGAGGGCGGCGGCGTACTTCCCGTCCGCATCCTCGACCTCGCGGCGGCGCTTGCGGTATTCGGAATGGAACAGGTTGCGCAGGATGGTGAAGAGCCAGGCCTGCATGTTGGTGCCGGGCTGGAAGCGATCGATATTGGCGATCGCCCGCATCAGGGTCTCCTGCACCAGGTCGTCGGCGCGGTCCACGTTGTTCGTCAGCGAAATGGCGAAGGCTCTCAGGTTCGGCGTCGCCTTGAGCATGGAATCGCGCAAATCGGTATCGATACTCATGACTGCTGCTTCTCCGGCTTGCGCTCGTCCAGCCGATTGATGATCTCGATGAAACGGTCGGGGACCGGCTGCTCGCCGAGCGCCAGCGTCTCGTAGAACTGACGCAGCCTCTGCCCGATCTGGGCCTGCACCGAACGGCTCAGGGCCGGGGAGGAGGATGGATTGAGGCCAGGAACGGAATCTGGATCGTCGTAGGGCATGCGGTTCGGATTCTTCTTCTGCATTGGGTTATCCTGGACCATCGTGAGCGAGCGACTTCCCGCAGCGGACGCGCGGAAAGGCGGCACCCAATCGCCGAGGAGGTAACGTCAAGCCGTTGTGATCGTTCCGCATCTGGGCCTACCCCTTCGGGACTCATCCACAGGCAAAAGACGGGGCGGGACGCGGAACCTTTCCCGTACGGCCAAGTTTCCTCCGCATGAAGCGCGGCCGTTCGGAAAGGCCGTGGCTGGAGGGAGATTTTTACCATGGCACTCAGCACCATCCTGCTCATTCTCGTGATCCTGCTGCTCATCGGCGCCGTGCCGGCCTGGCCGCACAGCCGCGGCTGGGGCTACGGCCCGAGCGGTCTGCTCGGCGTGGTCCTCGTCATCCTCATCATCCTGCTGCTGATGGGTCGGCTCTGAGGACTGACGCGATCTGAACGCTGGCGACACCTGATCGAACGCGATGGCCGGGCAATGTCCCGGCCATCGCTGTTTCCGGGCCCCGCTTTTCCTGGCCCCGCTTTTCCTGGCCCAGCGACCAAACAGCCCATTGGGCCGAAATTCCTGACAGCCCTGCCGGAACGTGATAGTGAAACGCCTGCGGATCTGGGTCCGCTTCATTGTTGAACAGCCTGTTTGAAATCAAAGAATGAAGGTTGGAAATGGCGAGATATTTCGGGGGGCGCGGGGACGACTTGCTGCGCGGCGGCAAGGCGATGGACCTCATCAAGGGCTATAACGGCAACGACCGCATCTATGGCGGGGCCGGCAACAACACCATCGACGGCGGCGACGGCCACGACCGGATCTGGGGCGGCGCAGGGAACGACCTGCTGACCGGCGGCAACGGCCGCGACCGGATCTGGGCCAATGCCGGCAACGACAGCATCGATGGCGGCACCGGCGCCGACGATCTCCAGGGTGGTGCGGGCAACGACGCGATCCTGGGCGGCGCCGGCTTCGACATGATCTTCGGCGGCGACGGCAACGACGTCGTCAACGGCGGCGCCGGCACGGACTTCCTGCGCGGCGGCAAGGGGCAGGACAGCTTCACCTTCGACAAGGGGTTCGGGCACGACCGCATCCGCGACTTCAACCAGGCCGACGACCTCATCGACCTGCGCAACACGGACGTGACCGCCTTCGAGCAGCTGAAAGTTGCCATCAAGGGCGGCGCCACGGTCGTGGACACGGGCACCGGCACGATCACCCTGCAGGGCTTCAAGGGCACGCTCACGGCGGACGACTTCCTGTTCTGAGGGCTAGCCTCAGCGAGAGAAAGAAAGGCGGCTCCAGGGCCGCCTTTTTGCTGTTCGGGTTGCGTCCTTGTCTTCCGCGGCGGCATCCCATGTCGGGACTACGTCCACGACGGCCGGGCCTTGGCCCTGCGCCGCTGCTCGCTCCAGAAGGTCCGGTACTCGTCGAGCTCGTAGCGGACCGCATCGGCGAAGAGCTGGCGCTGCTGCAGGTAGCAGGGCGGCCCGTATCCGCCCTGGCAGCTTTCGTGGTGCCGGCACGTGCGCCGGCGGCAGAGCCGGTGCGCCCTGAGCAGGTCGGACAGGCGCTGCAGGGTGTCGTCGAAATCGGGCATGATGCAAAGGGGGATATCGTCGTCGGGGATCATGATGGGTCTCTCGCGCAATGATGACGTTAGGGAATGAATGAAAAGGCTTGGGTGAAGAAGGTTTGGATGAGGAAGGCACGGGCCTTCGGTCCCGGGGCCGCTCGGACCCCGGGAGGAAAGGCAATCGAGGGTGGCATGTCGGGCAGCCCGGCTCGATGATGTGTGGTGAGAAGTGAGAGCCGAACTGCTCGTCACGCGCGGTTTGTTTCAGCGGACCTGGATCAAGCCAGGATCGGCCACCCGCGATCACAGGGGTGCGAAGCCTGCGGCGGGACCGCTCCCTGCCCCACTCTTGCGACGCCTCGCGAGCGCGCCCCTCGAGGGCGGGGATGCCCAACGATATAGCCGAGCTTAGGACGATTGTCAAGAACAAAGTGAGAACATTATTGTTCGTGTGCCTATCATCCACTCGTCATGGCCGCACTTGTTGCGGCCATCCACGTCTTCGGAACCGCAGCGTTGCAAAGACGTGGATCCCCGGATCAAGTCCGGGGATGACGATCAGGGTTCGTTAGGCCTGGGAGGAATGTCATTCCCGGCCGCAGCGCCAGCGGAGGGAAAGGGAATCCCTAGCGCCGAGCATGACCATGGATCCCCTTCCCGGCCTTCCGGCCGCCGGGGATGACACCCTCTGTATCGCGAACCGCTCAACCCTCATCCTGAGGAGCAGCCGCAAGGCTGTATCTCGAAGGAGGGTTCAGAGATCACTGGATCCTCCTTCGAGACGGTCGCTTCCGCGACCTCCTCAGGATGAGGGTTATGGTTCCTGAAATGGCGATGGCCGGGACCAATACTCGGATCGCTCCTGTTGTTGGAGACCAACACTCACGATGCGGGCGCAAGATGCTTCAGCCTGGTGGGACGTTTGCTCTAGCTAGGTTATATACTGAGCATCAGGGATCAGTAAGATGATGAGATACCTCAGCTACGCTACGTGCTTTAGGTACTCATCCATAGTGATGCAGTGGCACTCGCCAAGTTTGTCGTAAAACTTTATCCGAGTGCGTCGATCAGTGATGATCGCTCTATCATTCGCCACCGCGATCGCAGCCACGGTCCATTCACCGTCGGTATTGTTGAGGCCAAAAAAACCAAATGTGGCTTGTTGCTGCTCTGCTAGTGCTGCGGCCTGGAGGCGATGCTCTTGTAGAACCTTTTCCGTCTTAAAATCTACAATGAGCTTCAGAATCTCAGCTTGATCCGGATAAGCGTCACAAAATTCCCGCCAAGTCCGGTTGTAGATTTGAATTGATCCGTCCAGCACTCCCGCAGTAATTGCCGCTTGCTCATTTCCTGTTGCATTTGACCAACTCAATATACCTCTCATGTCGAGAACGTAGGTGGCACCATTCTTAGGCATCCTCTACATCCTCCGCACGAGCTGAGGATGCATTCTCGAAATATGAGTCCTGCCACTTCGGTTTGATGCCAGCGATGCGGTAGATTTCTATGTCGTCTAAATCGCCGGCGCGTTTCGCTCCCCCGAAGACACTTGCGAAGGCGAACCCATACTTAGAAAGTTTATATTTCCATTCGTCGGCCCGCCTGCCACCACCACCAGCTTTTTTATAATCGGGGTCACCATTGGCTGAGATGTAAGACTGCCATGCCCCATGTGCACTTTCTTGATACCGGTCAGCTTCAATCAACCGAAGAAGGCTGGCATGAAGTGAGAGTTTCGTCAGTTGTGAAAATTGACGGAGTTCACTTATGTCAAAGTCACTCTTGGTGATGCTGATTTTGGCTGCAGCCTCAACAACCTCATCTGGCGCAATGAACATTGCTGCAAACTTGTTGCAACGACGCTCTATGGCGTTCGACATGATGTTCGGATCGGAGATACCACTCTGTCCTAGAAGGACGTGGCAGAGTTCATGAGCTAAAGTGAAAAGCCGACGCTCGTAGCTTTGTTGATAAGTATTTATTACAATAACATCATAACCATCAGAGTTGGATATGCAGAAGCCAGCTCCATCTTCCTTAGGAAAGCTCTGCTGAATGACGAATATTTGATGTTGCTCAATGGCTTTCCTAACGTCAGAGTAGAAAAGCCGAGCATCCGGAGACTTAAGCTGCCCAATCGTACTTAGACCTAGTATTTTTCTAATTGTTTTTGCGGTTTCAGCAGGACGTATATCTTTTAGATCTTCTTGGCGAAGTTGCTTGGATGCGTCATATGCTTCTAAATCGTTTGCAGCGTGCTGTATTGATCTCGCAAGCTCAATTGCTTTCAAGGTTTCCCGGGTGTACTTTGAGCCTCTAGGCTTAGAAAGCCGGAAGTCCGGGACTGCAGAAGGTATAGGCGGTAGCTTATCAAGAAACAGAAAAAATCTGGGACAAGTAGTTCGCCAGCAATCCGCTTGAGAAGAGTCTCCTTTCGTTTAAAATCTCCAGCTATAGCCTCACTTAACTCATTAACTGAGACTTCAAGTCTTGCACTTAGATCACGAAACGATAGTCCGCGTGCGTCTAGTAGAGTATCGACGTTCTGTTTAATGCTGTGTGCCATCCGAACCATACCGAATCTCGAATAGGCTTTTACAATGAAACTTGCAGACTTTTCCAGCTTAATTCAACTAGGGGTAGGTTTGCACGCTGGCACAGCTCTTTTCCAGTTCATTAGCGAGTTCGCTAGTGCCCCACTAAGCAAGAAGCTGGGGCGCCTACATAAGATCGCAGAAGAGAGAGCGAAGCGAGATGCTTCTCTTTCGGACCTTGTGGATCAAAGCTTGGACTTGTTGTCGGATCTTGATCTTAAGGTCGTGCAATTCTTCAATGAATATAAGTTGGCCATAACGATAAATTTGGCTATATCAATAGCACTAACAGTTATTCTGTGTATTGCTGCTTTTCCGCCAGATTTTTTAGTGGCTCCTAGTCT
Organism: Microvirga arvi; assembly: GCF_016892765.1. Lineage (GTDB taxonomy): Bacteria > Pseudomonadota > Alphaproteobacteria > Rhizobiales > Beijerinckiaceae > Microvirga > Microvirga arvi. The sequence goes on along the minus strand of NZ_JAFEMD010000033.1, from coordinate 8,908 downwards.
CGCTGTTTTGACGACATTCCTATCCGTTGTTCCGGCTCCATTGTCGGTTGCGATACTTTGGTACAGGTGGACGCGAAACACATCATTTCTCTCGGAAGCAACGGGCAAGTTAGAGAAGAAGATGTTAGGTCTCAAAACTTAAACAAGCTGATCCTAAAGAACCCCACTGCCTCCCACCACGTTCTCCCCACCGTGCGGAGAACTCTTGATGCCTCTCGTCATCCAGGCCGGCCTGTGGGGCCTGCTCAGCGGGTCGGCCCTCGTGCTGGGGGCGCTCCTCGGGTATTTCTTGAAGCTGCCGCAGCGGGTGATTGCGGCGGTGATGGCGTTCGGGGCCGGCGTGCTGATCTCGGCGCTGTCCTTCGACCTCATGGACGAGGCCTATCGCACGGGCGGCTTTCTCTTCACCTCGCTCGGCTTCCTCGCGGGCGCCGCGGTCTACACAGTGGCGAACATCCTCGTGTCGCGCCGGGGCGCCAAGCACCGCAAGCGCTCCGGCTTTGCTGAGGATGCGCGCCAGGCCCATCGCGACGAGGCGGGGAGCGGCACGGCCATCGCGCCAGCGCATCGTGCGAAAAAGTGGAGACCGGTTTTTCGCGCCGAACGATGCGCCATTTTGAAATGAGCATCGGATGGGTCCCAAAAGTGGCGTCCACTTTTGGGTCCGATGCGAGGCGCGCTCCTCGACGGCATTCCGGAATCCATCGTGATCGGCGTGAGCCTTCTGGAGGGGGCGGGCGTGAGCCTAGTCGCCGTGGCGGCGGTGTTTCTCTCCAACCTGCCGGAGGGGCTCTCCAGCGCCGCCGGCATGCGCCGGGCCGGGCGCTCCAAGGCTTACATCTTCGGCATCTGGGGCGGCATCGCGCTGACCTCCGGCGTCGCGGCGCTCCTCGGCTACAGCGCCTTCGCCGATGCGAGCCCCGCCACCATCGCCTTCGTGACGGCGGTCGCGGCCGGCGCGATCCTCGCCATGCTCGCCGACACCATGGTGCCGGAAGCCTTCGAGACCGCCCACGAATATGCCGGCCTCATCACCGTCGCCGGCTTCCTCGCGGCGTTCACCCTGTCGCGGGTCATGGGGGTGTGAGGGCAGGGGTGGGGGTGGCTTGGCTGGGTGAAACCTCACCATTTGTCATGGCCGGGCCTGTCCCGGCCATCCCGATCCTGTGAGGCTCGGCGCTTCAGTCAATCGGGATCACCGGCACAAGGCCGGTGATGACGTGGTCGAGAGCCTTGCCTCTCCTCATCAAGAGCCTCGCCCCGACTTTGCGACCCCCACCCCTACCCCTCCCCGCAAGGGGGAGGGGAAACACGCGCCATATTCTCCATCGGCCAGACTCTCCGAGTGAGGGCTTGTCCGATGCCCTAAACAGGGATGGCCGGAACAGGTCCGGCCATGATGGTGCGTAGGGGAGGGTGGGCTCAGCCCGGAATCCGCCCCTCGTATTCCTGCTTCAACCGGCTCCAGCCGTCCCAGAAGGGTGCCGGCGCTTCGCCGGCGGCGCGGGCGGCCAGGATGTCGAGGTGCATGTGCCAGCCGGCGCTGACGTTGAGCATGGTCGAGCGGTCGGGCAGGCGGCGGTGGATCACGGTGAGCAGCGCCTTGCTGCCGATGGGCTCCAGGGTGAAGGTGACGCCGCCGGTCGAGCCCCAGGCGATGGACAGCTTCCTGGGCGGGTCGAGCTCGGTGATCCGGCTCTGCATCCGGTGCTCCTCGGGAAAGCCCTCCGGGCGCGGGCCTGGCGGGTCGCTGAGCTCGTCGTTGCGCCAGACGAGCTCGAAGGGCGCGCCGACCGCCAGCGCCATCTCGCCCGCCGCCAGCCATTGCCGGCGTAGCTCGCTCTGCGTGAGGTAATCCCAGATCCGCTCGACGGGGCCGGGCAGCAGGCGCTGGATCGTGAGCGTCGCGGGCTCGGTGAGCACGCCGAACGCGTCCGGGGTCGCAAGCTTGGTGGGCGTGAGGTCATTCATGGTCGTCTCCTTCGGGGGCGGGGGCATTACGAGCATCCTCCTCGTGGAGGAGCCGGTCGAGCACATCCAGACGGCTGGTCCAGAAGCGTTCATAGAAGCTCAGCCAGTCATGGGCGCCGGCGAGCGGGCCGGGGTCGAGGCGGCAGACATGGGTGCGGCCGCGGATCTCGCGCCGGATCAGCCCGGCATTTTCCAGCGCCTTGATGTGCTTCGAGGCGGCGGCCAGCGAGATCGCGAACGGCTCCGCCAGCTGGCTCACCGTCCGCTCGCCGCGGGCGAGGTCGTGGAGCATCTGCCGACGGGTGGCGTCGCCGAGGGCGTGGAAGACGGTGTCGAGGTGGGGGGCATGTAATTCAACCATGTGGTTGAATATGCATGAGGGGCATGTGATTGTCAACCGGATGGTTGAATATTTTGATCCCGTCGCGAGGGGCCTGCCGTCATGGCCGGGCTCGTCCCGGCCATCCACGTCTTGCGGCGGTTGAAGACGTGGATACCCGCAACAAGTGCGGGCATGACGAGAGAGGCAGGAGCATTCCGACTTCTGCCCGGACGGTGTAGATTGAACGAGGGGGCTCGGAGGTTGCGACGATGCCCATCTATCTCGACCGGCACGACCTGAAGGGGCTGACCGCCACCGATATCGCCGAGGCGCACCGCAAGGACCTGGAGGTGCAGGGGCGCTACGGGGTGCGGTTCCTGACCTACTGGTTCGACGACACCCGCGGCACGGCGTTCTGCCTCATCGACGCGCCCGACATCGGCACGGCCATGCGGGTGCACGACGAAGCCCATGGGGAGATCGCGCGGGACGTGATCGAGGTCGACCTCTCCGCCGTCGAGGCTTTTCTCGGCCGCATCTCCGATCCGGAACCGGCGGCGCATTGCTGCGACGGCCGCGTCGATCCGGCCATGCGCACCATCATGTTCACCGACATCGTCGATTCCACCGCCATGACCGCGCGCCTCGGCGATGTGCGCGCCGTCGAGATGGTGCGCGCGCACGATGCCATGGTCCGCCGGGCGCTGCACAACAAGGGCGGGCGCGAGGTCAAGCACACCGGCGACGGGATCATGGCCGTCTTCGACGATGCGGCCGCCGCCGTGGACAGCGCCCGCGCCATCCAGCAGGCCTTCGAGGCCTTCAACCTCGCCAGCCGCGAGAAGCTGCAGGTGCGCATCGGCCTCGATGCCGGCGAGCCGGTCGCCGACCACAACGACCTGTTCGGCGCGACCGTGCAGATGGCGGCGCGCCTGTGCCAGAGCGCGGAGCCCGACACCATCGTGGTGTCGGAAGCGCTCTCAAGCCTCGTGCCCGACCGCTCCCGCCTCGTGGATCTGGGCCTCAGAACACTGAAGGGTTTCGCGCGGCCGGTCGAAGCTTACGAGGTGGCGTGGCGGTGAGGCCGCCATACCTTCATCGGCGGCTCGGTCGCGGTGGGCATTGTCGAAAGCATCCCTGGCTGAGGAGGTCGCAATCGAAAGCGCAAGCCGTTTACCATGCGGGAAACGGCTCCGGCTTTTGCCTGTCGACAAGGGTGCGCGCGAGTTGACGGAACGTTTCGAGCCTGTTGTCTGGTGACATCGTTTTCAACGATCTCTTTGGGGCAACATGAAGAAGCTGATCCTTATCGCAGCCATGGGCTTGGCTGCATCCGGCACCGGTGCGCTCGCGCAGTCGAAGTTCGGCGCCAACATGCGCTGGTGCGGCAGCTCGCCGGAATTCAAGCTCTCGGGCGTGCCGAAGGGTACCGCAAAGCTCGAGTTCAACATGGTCGATCTGAACGTGCCGGGCTATCGCCACGGGGGCGGGACGATGCCGTATCAGGCGGGGCAGAACACGATCGACTGCAGCGCGGTCTCGGCTGCCGCGCTCGGCGGCTACAATGGCCCGAGCCCGCCTCCCGGCCAGGTGCATACCTATCAATGGACAATCAAGGCGCTCGATGCGAGTGGCGGCGTCCTCGGTCAGGCCGTCACGCAGCGGAAATTCCCGGAGTAACCGCGCCCGCGAAGGGAGGCGATCTCCCTTCGCCATTCCCCGTTTCGGGTCAGCCCCAAGGATGGAGCGTAGCGTCAGAACCGGGCGGTGAACTGGCCGCGGATGGACTGGCTGTGATCCCGCTCCCCGATCTGGCCATCATAACGCAAGCCGAGCGTTGCAGACGCGGTCACGGCCCAATCGAGGCCTGTCTCGACGATCAGGTTGTCGCGGTCGTGCGGCGTGCCGACGATCAGGAATGGATCGCCTCCCGCGATGAACCCGTTGACCGTCATCGGCAGGCGGTCGCCGAAGGCGTGCTGCCATCCGAGGAAGGAATAGCCCGTGAGGCGGCCGTCGCCTGAAAGGTTGCCGGAGAGACGGACGCCCAGGGTCGAGGAGATCGTGTCGAAGCCGCGCGTCGTGCCGTTCAGCGCCATCGCGCCGCCCTCCTCGACGAAGGAGCCTGAGTTCGTATGCAGGTACGACAGGTTGGCGATGGGCTCGGCCGTCAGGCGCCCGAATCGTATCGGATAGCCGACCTCGGCAAAGAGCCCGGCGCTGTCGGGCGAGAGACTGCCTCGGGCCCTATCGGAAAAGCCGGTGAACGTTGCACTTCGGCTGACATCGATCTCGTGGCGGGCATAGGTGGCGCCGCCGCGCAGGCTAAAGCCGCCGACCGCCCCGGATCCATAGAGCGCTGCATGATAGCTGTCGATGCTGCCTGACGAGAGGCGACCGGTCACGTCGAACGAGGTGTGGGTATAGGCTCCGGCCATGCCGATCCGCCAAGCCGTGTCGAACGCAGTCTCGGCTCCGAGGATGAGGCCCCCGGTCGATGTGTCAATGGCGGCGACGCCGAGATCCTGCCGCCCGCCCTGATGTCCCCATGTGCCGAAGACCTGCCCCCAGAGATCGACTCCGAGGCTGCGTGCCGATGCGGGCGCCGCAGGAAAGGCCGAGGTCGGCGCATAGGCGAGGGGGCCTGCAGGCGCAGCAGGCACAGGCGTCCCGCCGGCACTCCGCAGGCGAGCGAGCAGGGTGCGGTGGATGGTGTCCGCATCCGCCGCAGCAACGCCGACGGCGCTGGCATAGGCCTCGCCGGACAGAAGGTCGAGGGCCAGGAGAACCTCGGGGATCGTGGGCTGCGCCAGGACCGTCGCCAGGAGCGGCCCGCGGAGGCCCTGAGACTCGATGGCTCGGCCGGTGCTGATCTGGTTCCAGGTGCGGCCGACCTGATCGAGGGTGATCACCGGCGGATTCGGTTCGTCCGGATCATCGGGATTGTCCGGCGGGTCTTGAGGGTCTTGGGGATCTTGAGGTTCCTGTGTCGTCCGCTGGAGCGAGACATAGACGTTCGTGGCATCGTAGCTCAGCACGGCCTGCAGCAGCGCGAGGCTTGCCGTCGAACTCTGGAACCGCCCGTCCGCCAGGGTGTTGGCGGTCAGGATGCGGTAGGGCGTGTTGAGCACGTAGCCGCGCGAGACGTCCACGGACACGGCGCCGCCGTTGATGGTCGCGGTGCCGTTCACCTGCAGCCGGTCGCTCTCGCCCTGTCCGTTGACACGCACGTGGAAGCGGGAATCCGCTGCGAGCGTTGCGGCAGAGGCCGTGAGGACCCCCGGCGCCGTCGACCCGCCTGGCGCCACCGTCCCGCCTGCGGCGACATCGAGCGATCCGACTGTGCCCGTGCCGCCGAGGGTGCCACCGCTGGCGACAGTCGTTGCAGAGTTGACCATGATGCCGTCGACGAACAGACGGCCTTCGCTGACACGCAGGGGCAGCGCATCATTGTTGGTGCCCGTGAGCGTCCAGTCGAAGCCGCCGATCTTCTCCAACCGCTCGAAGTTGCGGTAGGCGCCCGCTGTCGATTCGATCTGGGAGACATCGAGCCTGCCGGCATCCACGCCGAAGGCGAGAGTGTCAGTATCCGGTCCAGCGTCGATGAACGTGTTGAACGACGAGGATCCGCCGACAACATAGGTATCGTTGCCGCTACCGAGATTCGCCGCAGCAAAGGTCGAGGCACTGCGAAGCACGCCGAAGTTTTCCAGGCGATCGTTCCCCGAAGTCGCTCCAAAGGCATAGGCGCGCAGCGAGTCGATCAAACCATGATTGATGGTGAGGGTCGATTGACCAGTCGCGCCGAAGATCATGATACCGATCCCGCCACCCGTTAAGGGCCGGCTGGTAATCTCGCCGTTGTTGATGATGGTGGCGTTATTGGAGGCAACGACCTGGATGCCATAGCTGTCGATGGCATCTGCTCTAATAAATCCATCATTACGGATCGTATTGCCGCTCCCGCGCGAGACTTGGATCAATTGGCCCCTTACATCCCTGGCCAGCGTTCCTGTGTTGACGACGGTATTTCCGCTTCCGTCGACCAGGAACATGGAACCGCCGACCGAAGAGCTGAGGGTCGCTGCGTTCTCGATCCGGCTGTCGGTGCGGATCGTCACGAAGGGCAAGGGGGAGGTGAAGGTTGCCTCGCTTTGGATGGCGATCTGCACGTCCCTACTGCCGGCGACGGCTGTCACGGATGTGTCCTGGTCGCCTCCGGTTGCCGGGCAGGTGACCCGCGCGCCGCTCTCGGGAGCAGCCACCGTTCCGGGCCCACTCGTCAGCACGCAATCCGCTGCCGCGCGGTTGAGAGTGCACAGGGACGTAGTGGCTGTGAGGGTGAGCAGCAACAGGCGCAAACTCAGATTGCGGGCAGAGCGGTTGGAATGAATCATGAAGACAATTACCGGCGCGAGAGTATCGAACCGTTATCTCACAAGGATTCTCCCACTTCTCCTCTCCAAATAGAGAGGATCGGCTTCAAGCTGCGTTTGCAATGACTACTGCCGATGCTCCCTTCTTTGATGAGCGCATCGTTGGGCGCGCAAAACCGGGTCCACTTTTCTGCACGATGCGCTAGCGCGAGCCGGCTTCTCCCATCCCTGCCGGATTATCGCCGCTTCCCGCCCCCGCCTTTGTATTTCGGCTTCTGCCCCGCGAGCCCTTGCGTCGAGCGCGCCGCAGGGCGTTCGCGGAAGTTCAGCGGGACCTCGCGGTCCGTGCCGGGGCCCATCTCGTCGAGGCCGGGCTTGCGGATGCGGGTGCCCTCGTCCGAGCGGCCCTTGCCTGTCGGCCCATAGGCATCGGAATCCTCGTCGCCCGCCGTGGCGCCTTCACCGGAAGGCGGCAGGCCCTTGGGCGGCAGGTTGGCGCTGCGGCCGTATTTGCGCGCGCCGCCATACTTGCCGGCATCCCGCTCCACATCGGATTGGCGCGCCATCGGGTCGTCGCTGATGGCGAGCTCCGTCGCCTGCAGGCGCTTGAGCTCGTCGCGCAGCCGTGCGGCCTCCTCGAATTCCAGGTTCGCGGCGGCTTCGCGCATGCGCTTTTCCATGTCCGCGATGACGGCCTTGAGGTTGTGGCCGACCGTCCTGTCGGCGAGGCCCGTATCGACCGAGACGTGATCGCGCTCGTAGACGCTCTCAAGGATATCGGCGATGTTCTTCTTCACCGATTGCGGCGTGATGCCGTGCTCGGCGTTGTAGGCGAGCTGCTTCTCGCGGCGGCGGTTGGTCTCGGCGATCGCGCGCTCCATGGAGCCGGTGATCTTGTCCGCGTAGAGGATCGCCTTGCCCTCCACGTTACGTGCCGCGCGGCCGATGGTCTGCACGAGAGACGTCTCAGAGCGCAGGAAGCCCTCCTTGTCCGCATCCAGAATGGCGACGAGCGCGCATTCGGGAATGTCGAGGCCCTCGCGCAGGAGGTTGATGCCGATGAGCACGTCGAAGGCACCCAGGCGCAGGTCGCGGATGATCTCGATGCGCTCCAGCGTGTCGATGTCCGAGTGCATGTAGCGCACGCGGATGCCGTTCTCGTGCATGTACTCGGTGAGGTCCTCGGCCATGCGCTTGGTGAGCGTGGTCACGAGCGTGCGGTAGCCGTTCGCTGCCAGCTCCTTCACCTCGTGCACCAGGTCGTCGACCTGCGAGCGCGCCGGGCGGATCTCCACGATGGGATCGACGAGGCCGGTCGGGCGGATGACCTGCTCGACGAAGATGCCGCCGGTCTGCTCCATCTCCCACTTGGCGGGCGTCGCCGACACGTGCACCGATTGCGGGCGCATGGCATCCCATTCCTCGAAGCGCAGGGGGCGGTTGTCGAGGCAGGAGGGGAGGCGGAAGCCGTACTCGGCGAGCGTCGCCTTGCGCCGGAAGTCGCCGCGATACATGCCGCCGATCTGCGGCACGGTGACGTGGCTCTCGTCGGTGAAGACGAGCGCATTGTCGGGCAGATACTCGAAGAGCGTCGGCGGCGGCTCGCCAGGCTTGCGGCCGGTGAGATAGCGCGAATAGTTCTCGATGCCGTTGCACACGCCGGTGGCCTCGATCATCTCGAGGTCGAACTGCGTGCGCTGTTCGAGCCGCTGCGCTTCGAGCAGGCGGCCCATGCGGGCAAGCTCCTGCAGGCGGTGCTGCAGCTCGTCCTGGATGCCCTTCACGGCCTGCTGCAGGGTCGGACGCGGCGTCACGTAGTGCGAGTTGGCGTAGACCTTCACGAATTGCAGGTCGTTGGTCTTCTTGCCGGTGAGCGGATCGAACTCGACGATGCTCTCGATCTCGTCGCCAAAGAGGCCGATGCGCCAGGCGCGGTCCTCCAAGTGGGCCGGAAAGAGCTCGATCACGTCGCCGCGCACGCGAAAGGTGCCGCGGGCGAAATCGCTCTGGATGCGCTTGTACTGCAGGGCCACGAGATCGGCGATGAGCTGGCGCTGCTCGATCTTCTCGCCGACCTTCACGGAAAACGTCATGGCCGTGTAGGTCTCGACCGAGCCGATACCGTAGATGCACGACACCGAGGCGACGATGATCACGTCGTCGCGCTCCAAGAGCGCGCGCGTCGCCGAGTGGCGCATGCGGTCGATCTGCTCGTTGATGGAGCTTTCCTTCTCGATGA
>NZ_JAFEMD010000032.1 GCF_016892765.1 Microvirga arvi | reverse complement strand
CGGGGCAGCATGGCCGGTCCCATGGCATTGAGAGTGCCCTGATCGAGATCCCGCGTAAGCCACAACGCCAAGGCTGCAAGTGCCAGCAGGACCAACCCGCCCGCCAAGCTCTGTGGGGCGCGCACCGGACCTTCGCGTCGCGGAGGTCCGGAACCTTCGTGGAGAATGGACATGAAACCTCCCTGCAGACGCCCCAAGCGCCCAAGGTTCTTTCAGACGATATGGCCCGAGGCTGCAGCCGGGATCAAGCTTCCGTTTTCCTGAGGAGAACCCTTCTCAACAAATCATCTTGGAATCAAGGACCAGGGGAAAAGCGTCCCTGGATCCATAGGATAGCTACGGCTCTTTATGCGAGGTGACTTGATCCCTCGTACGGGGTTGTCTAGATGGACCTTGTACTGCCAGGCCGGGCCCCTCTGGTCGCTCCGTAAAGGGGCGGCGATGTCGGACTGGATGAAAACCAGGGCGGCCTGGGTTCGTTCAAAAAGACGGTTTTGCCTGCATTTCGGCACCTGACTCGGGGATTTTCGGATCAGGACGATGCCGGATGCGTCTCTTTGAGCGTTTCGCATGCGCTGCCCGCAACCCGACATATGAGGCACCGCATGTTTGATCTCTCGCAATATTTTGGACCCGAGGTCGTCGCCTTCCTGATGGTGATCGGCATCGATCTGGCGCTCGCCGGCGACAACGCCATCGTCATCGGCCTGGCCGCCGCCGGCCTCCCCAAGGAGCAGCGCAACAAGGCGATCCTGCTCGGCGTCCTGGCCGCCACGGTTCTGCGCATCATCTTCGCTCTTCTCACGACCCAGCTTCTTCAGATCGTGGGCCTTCTCCTCGCCGGCGGCATCCTCCTGCTATGGGTGTGCTGGAAGATGTGGCGTGAATTGCGCACGGGCCATGAGGCAGAGCAGCATGCGGCCGAGGAGGCTCTGGAGGGCCGGGACATCAATCAGGACGGCACCATTGCCGGCGGGGTCCCGCGCAAGACCTTCTCTCAGGCTGCCTGGCAGATCGTCATCGCCGACGTGTCCATGTCCCTCGACAACGTGCTCGCCGTGGCGGGCGCGGCGCGGGAGCATCCCTATATCCTGGCCTTCGGCCTTCTGCTTTCGATTGCTCTCATGGGCGTTGCGGCGTCTTACATCGCCCGCCTGCTCCAGCGCTATCGCTGGATTGCCTATGTGGGCTTGGCGATCATCCTCTACGTAGCCATCAAGATGATCTACGAGGGCTGGGTCGAGGTGGCACCCTTGGTCAATGGCGCTGTCGGCTAAGCCAAACATCAATCCGAAATCTCCAATCTCCAATTGACGGCGGGGATGCGGGAGGGCACAGAGCATAACGCTCATGCCCCCCACTCTCCGCCCTCATTTTTCTGCTCAAGGCCTGCGCCACGGCGCCCGCGCCGCACTCACTGCCTTCCCGGGTTTCATCATGTTCGCCCTGGCCTTTGGCACCGCGGCGGCCCAGAAGGGATTGTCGCTCGGCGAGACACTGGGCCTCTCCGCCTTTGTCTATGCCGGCGCCTCGCAGATGGTGGGGCTTGAGATCTGGCAGCAGGTCTGGACGCCCACGACCATCCTGACGATCATGACCGTCACTGCCGTCGTGAATGCGCGCATGATCATGCTCGGAGCAACCCTCCAGCCATGGCTCAAGCACGAGCCTCTCCCACGCACGGCACTCAACCTCTTCCTTCTCACGGAGGCTGGCTGGCTCATCGGCACCCGGTATCACAATGAGGGTGGGCGGGATGTGGGCATGCTGCTGGGATGCGCGCTCATCCTATGGCTGGTCTGGCTGGCAGCGACCTTCGCTGGCTTCTTCGCCGGCGCTCTCGTGCCTGAGCCGAAGCGCTTCGGCCTCGACCTCGTGATGCCGATCTTCTTCGGCGTCATGCTCGTGCCCTTGTGGAAAGGCGCCAAGCCCGCCCTGCCCTGGATCGTAGCGGGTCTTGTCTCACTGATCGTGCACGCCTTGGTGCCAGGCTATCTCTTCATCATCGCCGGAGCGCTCGCAGGCGTGATTGCCGGGATGCTGATCGAATGAGCACGTTCGGCACGATCATCGCCAGCCCCTGGGGTTCGGTTATTGCCATCGCAGCCATGACGTTGGTGACGTTCCTGTGCCGGATCGCCGGCGTGGTGGTCATGAGCCGCGTGCGCATCACGCCGCGCATCGAACGGGGACTTCGCGCCCTTCCCGGCTCCATCATCCTGGCGACGATCCTGCCCGTGGTGATCGACAACGGTTGGCCTGCCATGATCGCGCTTGCCGCCGCAATCACCGTCATGGCACTCACTCGGATCGACATCGTCGGTCTCCTGGCAGGGCTAGGCACCCTCGCCGTCATTCGGGCCCTTGGGTGAGGTCTGCTTGAGCCGCAGGCGGATGCGGTACATCAACCCGTCGCGGATGTTGCGATAGGCATCGAGGACCTGGTCGCGCGAGCCCTGCGTGATCGTCGGATCCGGCGTCGGCCAATACTCGACATCGGCAGCGATGGTGCGGGTCAGCTCAAGGGCGGCGTGGTGGGCTTCCGGGGAGAGGGAAATGATGAGGTCGAAATTGAGACCTTCCCACTCCTCCAGTTCGTCGAGCGTACGCGGCTTATGATTCGATGCGTCGATGCCGATTTCGGACAGGATCGAGGCCACGAATCCATCCGTCTCACCTTTGCGCACGCCGGCGGACTGGACATAGACCGACTTGCCGAAATAGTGGCGCGCAATCGCTTCGGCCATGGGCGAGCGCACCGCATTCATCGCGCAGACGAACAGAACCGAATGGATCCGTTTCGCGCGGGGCTCGTCCAGGCGCTCCTCCAAGCGTCAACCCCTCCAATGAAGCGCGAAGATGAGCGTGAAGATGCGACGCGCCGTATCGAAATCGAGGATCAGCTTGCCCTCGAGGCGCTTCATCAGCAGCTCGGCGGCTTCGTTGTGCAGGCCGCGCCGGCCCATATCGATGGCCTCGATCTGCGCAGGTGAGGCGGAGCGGATTGCCTGGTAATAGCTATCGCAGATCATCTCGTAATCGCGGATGGTCTTGCGGAACGGCGTCAGCGACAGATGATGCGAGACGAGATGCGCGCCATCCTGCGCGCTCACCTCAAGACAGAGCTTCTTGTCGATCAGTGAAATGCGCAGGACATAAGGGCCGCCGTCGTAATTCGGCAGGGAGAAGGCGTTCTCTTCAAGGATGTCGTAGATGGCGATCGCCCGCTCATGTTCCTGATCGGGATTGCCGCGGCCGATGGAGGCCTCGTCGAGGGTGACGGCGACCAGCCGGGCCCGCTCCTTCGCTTCGCTCGCCATCCCCCCTCCGGTTACCTTAGAGCATCGAACCCAAAAGTGAACTTGCACTTTTGGGGTTGATTCGATGCTCCTCTTCCAAATGAGCGCATCGTTGAGCGCGAAAAACCGGAACCACTTTTTCGCACGATGCGCTAGAGGTTCAGGCGGATCGCGACCGACCGCGCATGCCCCTCCAGACCCTCCGACCGCCCCAGCGCGATCGCCGCAGGGCCGAGCGCGCGCAATGCGCCCGCATCGCATTTCAGGATCGAGGTTCGCTTCATGAAGTCAAGCACGCCGAGCCCGGACGAGAACCGGGCGGAGCGAGCGGTGGGCAGAACATGGTTGGGGCCGCCCACATAGTCGCCGATGGCCTCCGGCGTATGGCTGCCGAGGAAGATCGAGCCCGCATTGCGGACTTTGGCTGCGAGTTCCTCCGCATTCTCCGTCTCGATCGCGAGATGCTCGGGGGCCAGCCGATCCACGAGGGGAATGGCGTTCTCCAGCCGGTCGATAAGGATGATCGCCCCATAATCGCGCCAGCTCGCGCTGGCGATCTGCGCCTTCGGCAAGGTCTGAAGCTGACGCTCGACGGCCTTCTCCACCGCATCGGCGAGCGCCGGGCTGTCCGTGATGAGGATCGACTGAGCAGCTGTATCGTGCTCGGCCTGGGCCAGAAGATCAGCGGCGATCCAGTCCGGATTGCCATCGGCATCGGCGAGAACGAGCACTTCGGAAGGACCTGCGATCATGTCGATGCCGACCTGACCGAAGACGCGGCGCTTGGCGGCGGCCACATAGGCGTTCCCGGGACCGACGATCTTGGCGACAGGCCTGACGCTTTCGGTGCCATAGGCCAAAGCCGCCACGGCTTGGGCGCCGCCGATGCGGAACACTTCGTCGACGCCGGCGAGACGCGCCGCCGCCAGCACGAGAGGGTTCGTCTCGCCCCGTGGGGTCGGCACCACCATGGCGATGCGCGGAACGCCCGCCACCTTCGCCGGCACGGCGTTCATGAGGACGGACGAGGGATAGCTCGCAAGACCGCCGGGGACATAGAGGCCGACGGATTCGAGCGCCGTCCAGCGCCAGCCCAGGGTGACCCCGACGGGATCGGTGGTCTTGAAGTCCTTTGGGCGCTGCTCCCGGTGAAAGACCTCGATGCGCTCTTTCGCCAGCTTCAAGGCCTCCAGCGCCTCCTTCGGGCATTGGGTCTCCGCCGCCGCAATCTCGGCTTCCGAAATGCGCAGGGTCTCGGGCTGGAGCGCCAGCCCATCGAACCGGTAGGTGAAGTCGATCAAGGCTTCGTCGCCTTTGACCACCACGTCTTCGATGATGGCGCGGACCGCCTGGTCCACATCCTCCGAGACCTCGCGCTTGGCAGCCAGCAGAGTGGCAAAAGCCCGCGGGAAGGAGGCGTCTCGCGCATCGAGCCTCTGCGCCATTATGGGCGCTCCGCCGTTTGCAGCTGGTCCTCGTGCGAGGGGCGGCTTTCGGCAGCCCAGACCGGGCCGGTGTCTTTCATCTGCATTTCGATGCACTCCAGGTCCACCTGGATGGCTCCACCTTCGGCAAAGATCAAGGTGGCCGTGCCGGATGGGGCATCCCGCTCCTCGAACGCAATGGCGAGAAGGTTAAGAACCATATCCTTATTGGTCTGGTCGATGCCGCGGACGCGCACCCCCGTCACATGCTCGAAATGCATGCAGGTTAGCCGCCGCTGAGGGGTGGCCGCCTCCCAGTCGTACCGGCGAACCTGGATGGCGAAACGCCGTTCCTTGGGCAGATAGGCAATGTCGCCCACCTGCAGCAGCGAATCCTGCAGATGGGCGGAGATGACGGCAAGGTCTTCAGGGTCTAACGCAACGAGTCTCAGGAGATCCATGGCCCACCAACCTGTTGTTGAACTTGATCTTTAGGTAGAGAGCCCCCTGCCCCGGCGCAACCTTTGGGCCGGGCAGGACTTCCAATCCTCCATGAAAAGGCCGGCGATGACGCCGGCCTTACTTCGATCTAAGATTTTCGAACCGGGGCGCTGGAGGAGCCTTTGACGAGATTGATCGCTGCAAGACAGTCAGCCTCATTGTGATACCCCTCGCCGGAGTTCGCAATTGTGCGGTTGTTTGCAGCAACCAGACGCCAGCGCCACTGTTTATCCGAGTCCTGGTACATGTAGTAGGCCATCGCTTCTCTCACTGTAGCTCGATGATTCGGATAAACCTTTACACTCGCCGTTCCAAACGAAAGAATGCTTGAGTTCATCCAGCGACAGCCTAGAACTTGACACGCGCTTTAGTAGAATGATCACCAACCTATAGTAGATAAATCCACAAGCATTTTGCTCCAACAGCGCCTCAACACCCGAGGACTATGCCTCAGCTCTAGACTCAACCCCTTACGCGCTCGATAAGAGCGCCGCATCGGGCGAGCTTGGCTTCTAGCGCTTCGAAGCCGCGATCCAGGTGATAGACCCGGTTGATCGTGGTCTCGCCGTCGGCCACGAGGCCGGCGATCACCAGAGACACAGAGGCGCGCAGGTCCGTCGCCATGACCGGAGCCCCCTTGAGGCCCGGAACGCCGTCCACATAGGCACTGTCACCGTCGAGGCGGATCTGGGCGCCGAGGCGGGCAAGCTCCTGCACGTGCATGAACCGGTTCTCGAAGATCGTCTCGCGGATGCGCGAGGTGCCGCTGGCCCGGGTCATGAGGGCCATGAACTGGGCCTGGAGATCGGTCGGGAAGCCTGGGAAGGGATCAGTGGTAACATCGACCGGCTGGATGCCATTGCCGTTGCGGCGAACACGGATGCCGCCATGGGTCGAGGTCACCTCAGCCCCGGCTTGGCCCAGCACGTCGAGGGCCGCCTGGAGGTATTCCGGCCGGGTGTTGTCGAGCACGAGGTCGCCGCCGGTCATGGCCACGGCCATGGCATAGGTGCCGGTCTCGATGCGGTCGGGCATGACATCATGGGAGGTGCCGTTCAGGCGGGACACGCCTTCGATCACGATCTCCGAGGAGCCGGCGCCCTGAATCTTGGCGCCCATCTTGATGAGGCACGCGGCCAGGTCCACAACCTCGGGTTCACGGGCGGCGTTGCGGATCACGGTGGTACCTTGGGCAAGGGCCGCCGCCATCAGGGCCACATGGGTGCCGCCCACTGTCACCTTCGGGAAGTCGATCTCGGCGCCCCTGAGCCCCTTCGGAGCGGTCGCCACCACATAGCCGGCTTCGATCTCAATCGCCGCGCCCAGCTTGGCCAGCGCCATGATCAGCAGGTCGACCGGCCGGGTGCCGATGGCGCAGCCGCCCGGCATGGAGACCTTGGCATGGCCAAAGCGGGCGACCAAGGGAGCGATGACCCAGAAGCTCGCCCGCATGGTCGAGACCAGTTCGTAAGGCGCCGTGGTGTCGATGACGTTCTTGGACGTCAGACGAATGGTCTGTCCCGTTTCCGAGGATTGGCCTGGCCGGCGACCGGCGATCGAGTGATCGACGCCGAAATTGCTCATGATCCGCAGCAGGGAGGAGATGTCGGCGAGCCGCGGCACATTGCCGAGCTCGAGGGTCTCCTCCGTGAGCAGACTGGCGATCATGAGGGGCAGGGCCGCATTCTTTGCACCTGAAATCGGAATCAAGCCGTTGAGAGGCGCGCCGCCCCGGATGCGAATGCGATCCATCGAAATCCCCTTGCAACTCTTCAATGCGAGCTATGCGCTATGCGCGCGTTTGATCGTCGAGGCTAGTCGGACGGCTTGTCGCGCTCTGCCGAAACGCTCAAGCTCCCGCTTTCGGTTCCAGACGTCTTGACGGCTTGCCGTCCCCGTGCCTGGGCTTTGCGACGCTTGAGATTTTCCTTCAGAGCCGCCTTGAGCCGATTAGCCTTTTCTTGTGATTTTACGTCAGTCATGGTTCAAGCGACCCATCGTCGCCTTTACCCAATAGAGGCTTCGCAGGCGGGCCTCAACCGTATTATCACGGCTCAGGACTTTGACCCGGATCAATGTGATCTGGCATAATGAGCTCAAGATCCCCGGGCATTGCGTTGCCCACCCGGTGAGATGATGGATTATCAAAACTTCTTCACGTCAGCCCTCGACCGCCTCCAGGCGGAGCGCCGCTATCGGGTCTTTGCCGATATCGAGAGGCTGGCCGGCCGTTATCCCCAGGCCCTCTGGCACTCGCCGGAGGGGCCCCGCCCCATTACCGTCTGGTGTTCCAACGATTATCTCGGCATGGGCCAGAATCGGGATGTGACCCGCGCCATGGTCGAGACGGCCTGGCGCCTCGGCACCGGCGCCGGCGGGACGCGCAACATCTCGGGCAACAGCCACCCGCTGGTCGAGCTGGAGGCCGAGCTTGCCGACCTGCACGGCAAGGAGGCGGCGCTGGTCTTCACCTCGGGCTACGTGTCGAACCAGACCGGCATCGCCACGCTGGCCCGGCTGATCCCGAACTGCCTGATCCTGTCCGATGCCCTCAACCACAACTCGATGATCGAGGGTGTGCGCCAGTCCGGCTGCGAAAAGGCGGTCTTCCGCCACAACGACCTCGACCACCTGGAGGAACTGCTGCAGGCGGCCGGCGAGAGGCCCAAGCTGATCGTGTTCGAGAGCGTCTATTCCATGGATGGAGATATTTCCCCCATCCACGCCATTTGCGATCTCGCCGGACGCTATGGTGCCATGACCTACATCGACGAGGTCCATGCGGTCGGCATGTACGGCCCCCGTGGCGCCGGCATCGCCGAACGCGAACGCGCCATGCACCGGATCGACGTGATCGAGGGCACAATGGCCAAGGCCTTCGGTGTCATGGGCGGGTATCTCACCGGCACCAAGGCGGTGATGGACGCCATCCGCAGCTTTGCCCCGGGCTTCATCTTCAGCACGGCCCTGCCGCCGAGCGTGGCCGCCGCCGCCATGGCCTCGATCCGGCATCTCAAGTCTTCCTCCACCGAGCGCCAGCAGCAGCAGCGCCAAGCCGCCCGCACCAAGGCGGTCCTCAGCAGCGCCGGCCTGCCTGTCCTCGCCACGCCCACCCACATCGTGCCGGTGATGGTGGGGGATGCGCAAGCCTGCAAGGCCGCCTCAGACCGGCTCCTGGAGAAGCACGGCATCTATATCCAGCCGATCAACTATCCCACCGTGCCCCGCGGCACCGAGCGCCTGCGCATCACCCCCGGGCCGTTCCACTCGAACGCTCATATCGACGCCCTGGCTGCCGCCTTGGTTGAGGTCTGGACGGCGCTCAGGCTCCCCCTGGAGCCCAAAGTCCAGGCCGCCGAATAAAGATCATTTTCAAGCTTGCATGGAGGGCTGCCGTGTGGCAGTAAGCGGCCCTCCCCGTTGGCGCGCTGCCGTAGCTCAGTGGTAGAGCACTCCCTTGGTAAGGGAGAGGTCGAGAGTTCGATCCTCTCTGGCAGCACCATCGCCCTCCACAGGGTCATGCGGTCAGTTCGAACAGGACTGCAGATTTCAGCCGTCCGATCGATGAGCAAGGGTGATCCTCGGGACGGCGTGTTCCACGAGCATCTCATAACCGAAATCGAGAGCCTCCCCGCAAAGCGCAATCGGCCGCCTGCGAATGAGCGCAGTTCGAGCGCATTCGCGAAACACCAGATGGGCCGGCAATGGTTGCCATTGCGCACCGAACCTTACTAACTAAGGCCTGCGCTCATGGAGCCGGGGAGTAAAACTTGCCACATCATCACCAATTCTACATCGATGGCCAATGGGTCGCGCCTGCTGGGGACACCTTCATCGACGTGATCAATCCGGCGACGGAGGAGGCCGTTGCAACCATTGCAGCTGGCGGAGCGGCTGACGTGGACCGGGCCGTTTTGGCCTCCCAACGCGCCTTCGAAAGCTATTCCCTGACCAGCCGCGAAGAGCGCCTGGATCTCCTGGGGCGGATCGTGGCTGTCTACCGGAATCGTACTGACGACTTGGCTGAAGCCATTTGCGCGGAAATGGGCGCTCCCCTTGCCTTTGCCCGTGACAGGCATGTGCCTGCCGGACTTGGCCACCTGACCCGGGCCATCGAGGTCCTGAAAACCTACCAGTTCGATGAGACGATCAACGCAACCCTGATCACCCGGGAGCCCATCGGAGTCGTCGGGCTGATCACGCCCTGGAACTGGCCGCTGAACCAGATTGGCTGCAAGGTCGGCCCCGCTCTTGCGGCCGGATGCACCATGGTGCTCAAGCCCAGCGAGGTCGCGCCTCTCTCAGCCCTCATCTTTGCGGAAATCCTGGATGAAGCCGGCGTGCCTCCAGGCGTGTTCAACCTCATCAACGGGGACGGGCCGAATGTCGGCCAGGCAATCGCAAGCCATCCCGACATCGACATGGTGTCCTTCACAGGTTCGACTCGGGCCGGCATTCTGGTTGCGAAGGCCGCAGCCGACACGGTCAAGCGGGTTCACCAGGAACTAGGTGGCAAGTCTCCCAACATCCTGCTCGACGACGCAGACTTCGATGTCGCGGTCACCCATGGGGCCCGGGCCTGCTTTGCCAACAGCGGCCAGTCTTGCAACGCTCCAACACGCCTCCTCGTCCCGGCGGACCGGCAGGAGGAGGTCATCGCAATTGCCCGCCGCATTGCAGACGAGACGGTGGTCGGCGATCCAAGGGCTGCTTCGACCACCATTGGACCTGTCGTCAGCCAAGTCCAGTTTGATCGCATCCAAAATCTGATTGAAGCAGGGATCAAGGAAGGGGCGTCTCTCGTGGCTGGTGGTCCTGGCCGCCCTGCCGGGCTCAACCGGGGCTACTATGTGCAACCGACCGTGTTTGCGGACGTGCGCAATGACATGCGCATCGCCCAGGAGGAGATCTTCGGGCCCGTCCTGAGCATCCTGCCGTATCAAGATGAGGAGGACGCCATCCGAATGGCAAACGATACGGTCTATGGCCTTTCGAGCTATGTCACATCGGGAGACCTTGAGAGATCCCGTCAAGTGGCTCGAAGGATCCGGGCCGGCATGGTCCATTTGAACGGGTCGCGCGGCGACACAGCCGCGGCTTTCGGCGGCTACAAGCAATCCGGCAATGGACGCGAATGGGGTCGGTTCGGGTTCGAGGAATTCCTCGAAATCAAGTCCATGTTCGGCTTCGTGGCTTAGCCGACCTCGGAGGACGAAATCGAATGCCGGGCTTCCAAGGCGATCAAAACGAGGAAGCCGGGCATTGATGAGAAGGATTGCAAGACCGGCACGAGCAGATCAGGGCATTGCCCTAGAGCATCGGATCCTTCAGGACTTAACAGGTGAACGCTTCACGGGTCGCGCTCATGGAACCGCCAAGCATCGCAGGTGCTTAATTATTGGAGCCTTTTCGCTCAAGGCTCGTCAAAGCACCGGGGTCGTCCATGCCACTGAGCCAAAACCCCATCGTCGAATGGCCAGCGGATCTTTATCCGCTGCTGCAGAACCTGCAGATTACCACCCATGCGGAGGGCAGGCGCTGTGGCCAGACCGACATCGACGTGGACGCAGAAACCCTGTTCCTGCTCAATGATTTCGAAGCTCGGGTGCGTCACCGTCGCGTCCGGCTCAGGTCGGCGACCAGTAACGAATGCCTCGTGGGCGAGATGAACGTGCTGGTTGGCCTGGGCCAATCGGCTGACCCGGCCCGGCACGTCGGCAAGGTCCGCATCAGCTTTCACGATATTCAGGATGACAGTTGCGTGGATCCGGTCCCTCACGAGTGAGGCTTTGTTCAAATCCCCGTCCAAAGGCGCAGTTGTTTTTCCCTGAGAAGCCTTGCAATATTATCGAAGCAGGAATGGCTCATCATAGGCTAACAGGCCTTTCTGGAGAAAATGACCGGAGGAAAACCTCCGGCATCGAAAAGGGTGTTAGGGACCATGAAGGACTCGGCTGTAGCGCCCGAGATCGCGGATCCGTATGCGGCTCTAGAGAAGATCCTCAAAATCGTCGGCAGATCTTGGCTGAGCGAGGAATGGCGGCTTGAGGATATTCGGCTCCTGGCCCAGGACGCAATCGCGACCCGTGGCAGAACCGGTGAGGGCAAGCGCACCAAAGGTGCCATGAGGACACTTCAGTCTCGGTCAGCCTGAAGTTCTTGCCCTGGACCAAAATTTTCCATGAGACAGAGGGGCAACTTGGTGCCCTTGAGGAAGGTGCGTAGCACAGGCAAGTTGCGGGCCTGTGTCAGCCCTTCGCCAACAAACAAAGCTTGGCCAGAAGCCCTAACAGTTGCGGTGCGGCACATTGTCAGAAAGGGCAAAATTCAAGCAGTTTTGCTTTTAGTCCTTCTCCTAATCTTTTAATAACCATTCAAACGATATCTTTTCGCGAGACAATCCAAGCAAAAGCATTCTCGCACTGGGGCACAAGCATCATGATCGGTATTTATCTGTTGTAACGCTTCGTCATGCCCATTTTTGGCGCATCCATTGCAATGTTTATTCAGTGATTGTCTTTGAAATCACAGCGTAAGCCGCAGTGCTGCAGGCGCCTCATTTCGGGATTAACTTCGCATTTATCGCCTTTATCACAAAATTGAACTGCAATGCCCGCTGTCGAAAGCTACAACTCTACTGGGAATATTTATATCGACTCCATCCTCGGCAATCTGAAATGGGTGCCGAGCGATCTGACATATAGCTTCCCTGACTCTGCGCTCTCGTATGGCGCGTTATATGGAGATGGCGAGACTGCCAAAGGGTTTGGTTCCTTCAACGGCACCCAGCAATCGATCACGCGATCGGCCTTGAACCTCTTCTCCTCAGTGAGCAACCTGACATTCCAGGAGAGCACCGGAGCAGGTGCGGCATCGGCCGATCTGCGTTTCGCGCAATCAGACGTTCCCGGGACTGCTTGGGCCTACTTTCCGACCTCGGATTCAACCGGCGGCGATGTGTGGGTCAACAATTCAAGCCGGAACTACGTGAGCCCCGAGAAGGGCAACTATGCCTACCTCACCATCGTGCATGAGATCGGGCATGCCCTCGGGCTCGAGCACGCACATGAGGGCAGCAACGTCATGCCCCTGTCGCACGACAGCATGGAAAACACCGTGATGAGCTACCGTTCCTATGCCGGCGCCTCGACCAGCACCGGCTATATGAACGAGACCTGGGGCTATGCGCAGTCGCTCATGATGTACGACATTGCCGCACTCCAGCATATCTACGGCGCGAATTACCAGACCAACAGCGGCAACACGACCTATTCCTGGAGCCCGACCACCGGCGAGATGTTCATCGATGGCATTGGGCAGGGGGCGCCCGGGGGCAATCAGATCTTCCTGACGGTGTGGGACGGCGGCGGTGCTGATACCTACAGCTTCACCAACTACACGACAGCCCTGACCATCGATCTCCAGCCCGGCGCGTGGACCATCACCTCGCAGGAGCAGCGTGCGAAGCTTCATTGGGAAGGGTCGAAGCTCGCCACCGGCAATATCGCCAATTCCCTTCTCCATCAGAATGACACGCGCTCCCTGGTCGAGAACGCCTATGGCGGATCGGCCAGCGATACGATCAAAGGCAACGTTGCCAGCAATACGCTCCGCGGCAATGCCGGCGACGACAAGCTTTATGGTCTGAACGGCAACGATGTGTTGATCGGCGGCAGTGGGAAGGACGTGCTGAGCGGTGGAACCGGCACGGATATCGCGAGCTACAGCACCGCGAAAGCGGGAGTCGTGGCCGACCTTCTGACGAAAGCCAACAACCGCGGCGATGCTGCCGGCGATTCCTTTTCAAGCATCGAGTGGCTCATCGGCAGTGCCTACAGCGACAATCTTCGCGGCAATGGAGCAGCCAACGAGATCAAGGGCAGCTCGGGCAACGACACGCTCTTCGGGCGTAGCGGCAACGATGTGCTGGATGGCGGTTCAGGGAAGGACAAACTTTTCGGGGAAGCCGGAAAGGATGTCCTTATCGGCGGCAGCGGAGCGGATACCTTCGTCTTCCGTGCTCTGAGCGACTCGCGCCGCTCATCGATGGACACGATCAAGGACTTCCGTCGCGGCTCCGATCATATCGACCTGCGCAGCATCGACGCCAGCACGAAATCCGCAGGCGATCAGGCCTTCACCTTCATCGGCAGCAATGCCTTTCACGGCAAGGCTGGAGAGTTGCGTTTTGCCGATGGTGCCGTAGCCGGCGATGTGAACGGCGACAAGGTCGCCGACTTCTCCATCAATGTTCTCGGGCTCTCGGCTTTGTCGAAGAGCGACTTCTATCTCTGAGACATTAATTTTATTACATACCATCTTTTTTGATGCGATCGACGATATGGCAGCCGATCGGTCCGCCCCGATCAGCTGCACCCACGTTCACAGGAATTCGGCATTAACCATCTAGACAACCGTCAAGCTTAGGCCTTATCCCCACTTCAAGACCTCTCGGCTCCTGGAGAAGCACGATGGATCGTTCGGGAAAACGCCACCCGGCCAATGATACATTGGCCTATCTGATGAATCTGATTGGGCTTGCCTTCAGCATCAGCTGCCTCTGGATCGTCGCCTCCGCCGCCAAGATGTGATGCGACCAGCGCCTGCTTTCAGCGGGAACGAGATTCCCTTGCCGCATCGGCAGCCCGATAGCCCCAATAGGTGAGCTGAACCGCGGCGCGGCCCAGGATGCCGCCATTCCATGCCAGATCGAAGGGTGCGAACAGACGGTAGCGGTCGCTCTCTCCCGAAATGCCTTGCGCAATCACCGTGCCACCGATGGCGGTCGTGTTCATCCCGTGCCCACCGAAGGCCGTGCAGTACCAGATCCCCGGCTTCCATTGACCGATCTGCGGCATCAGGTGGCGGGCATAGGACATGAGGCCCGACCAGGCGATCTCGACTTTGAGATCGGCCAGTTGCGGATAGGTCGTCACCATCTCGTGCCTGAGCAGGGCCGCTATATCGCGCGGGTCGGTCGTGCGCGTGGTGATGCGCCCGCCCCACAGGATACGGCTGCCGTCATCGACGACGCGGTAGTAATCCCCTGCCCGGCGATCATCGAGAATGGCGGCCCGCGTGCGGATGGCGCTTTGCACCAGGTCCGGCGCGCGCTCCGTCAGCAGAACATAGGTGGCAATCGGCAGGAAGGCGCGTTTCAACGCCGGCAGCACGGCGCCCGTGTAGCCGCCCGTCGCGAACACCACATGCTCGGCTGCAATCTCCGCCTCCTTCGTGCGGACGATCTTGAGCGCGCCGTCCAGGTCGACGGAGATCACGGGCGAGTGCTCATGGATTGCAGCGCCCAGGCGCAGCGCCTCGCGGGCCAGCGCGCGTCCGTAGTTCAACGGGTGAAAATGGAAGGCACCCTCGTCAAGGATCGCCTCATGATACTTCTTCGAGACGAAGAGGCTTCTCACCTCGTCGCGGGGAAGATAGCGTAGCTTCAACCCGAACTCGCGCTGCTGGCTCTCACAGGCAGCATGCAGGGCTCCGCGCGAGTCGTAGCGCAGCGCCTTTGCGATGCCGGATACGAGCCGAGCGTCCTCGATGCCGGGTCCGACGATGGTGTCGCGAACGATCTCGACGCCTTCCATCGACAGGCGGAAGAGCTCATGCGCCTGAGCTTTGCCCACGCGCCTCTCGATGGAGGAAAGTCCCGTCGCATAGCCCGCAGAGACGAAGCCGCCGTTGCGCCCTGACGCGCCCCAGGCTACGCGCTGCGCCTCAAGGAGTACGACCTTGCGCCCGCTGCGGGCGAGCTTCAGCGCCGCCGTGAGACCGGCGAGCCCACCACCGACGATGCAGACATCCGCCTGGATCCGGCCGCTTGCAGCAGGATAGGTCTCCGATGTTGCCGCGGTGCGACTGTAATAGGTGTCGATATAGGCGGACGACATGCTGAAAGGCTACAAGGCGATCTCGGACGCGGCGAGATAGATCTGCACGAGCGCCTCGCAACCCTCACGATCCGTCTCGTCGAAGCGATCGGGGTGCGGGCTGTCGAGATCGAGAACGCCCAGCACCTGCCCGTTCTTGATGAGCGGCACGACGAGCTCGGACCGGGAGGCGCTGTCACAGGCGATGTGTCCCGGAAAGGCATGGACATCCGCCACCACGATGGATTCCTGGCGCTCCACCGCCGTGCCGCAGACCCCGCGCCCAACCGCGATGCGTACGCAAGCCGTCTTGCCCTGGAAGGGGCCCAGGACAAGCTCCGGTCCGCGCATGAAATAGAACCCGGCCCAGTTCAGGTCGGGCAGAAACTGATAGATCAGCGCCGACATGTTGGCCGCGTTCGCGATCATGTCCCGCTCGCCCTCCAGGAGGCCGGTGAGCTGCTGAGCGAGCGAGGCATAGAAGTCACGCTTGTTGTCGGAGACGGAGATATCTTTGACTTCGAACATGCGATTTTCCTTATGAGCCTGAGGGTCCGTTGTCCAGATCGGCCTATTCGGCCGCCATGTCGGGCCGTTGAGCCCTGGCGAAATCCAGCCCCTGGTGGTCACACAGGCGGCGGTAGAGGCCGCCTCTGCGGTAGAGGCTGAGATGATCCCCCTCCTCCACGATCCGTCCCTTGTCGAACACGAGGATGCGGTCGAGGGCGCGCACCGTCGAGAGCCGGTGCGCGATGACGATGGAGGTCCGCCCCACCATGAGCCGCTCCATCGCCTGCTGGATCAGCACCTCCGACTCCGAGTCGAGGGCGGAGGTCGCCTCATCCAGGATCAGGATGGGCGCATCGGCGAGAAACGCGCGGGCGATGGCCACGCGCTGACGCTCGCCGCCCGAGAGCTTGACGCCACGCTCGCCAACGAGGGTGGAATAGCCCTTGGGCAGGCTCATGATGAAGTCGTGGGCGTTGGCAAGCCGCGCCGCCCGCTCGATCTCCGCCATGGAAGCGCCGGGCCGCGCATAGGCGATGTTCTCGGCGAGCGTGCGGTGGAACAGGATCGGCTCCTGCTGCACGATAGCGATCTGCGAGCGGAGCGACGCCTGCTGCGCCTGGGCGATGTTCTGCCCGTCGATGCGGATCTCGCCGCCCGTCACGTCGTAGAGACGCTGGATCAGCTTGACGAGCGTCGTCTTGCCGGAACCCGATGGCCCCACGAGGCCGACCCGCTCGCCCGCCTGCACCGTCAGCGACAGATCCCGGTAGAGCGGCGTGTCGTGCCCGGCGTAGTGGAAGGTGACGCGGTCGAATGCGACCTCGCCGCGCGAAACGCGGATCGGCTTCGCGTGGGGGCGATCAGGCACGCCGACGCGCTCCCTGTGGATGTCGATGAGTTCCTCCATGTCGTTCACGGAGCGGCGCAGGTTGTTGATGTGCATGCCCACGTCCCGCAGGTAACCATGGATCACGAAGTAGGTGGTGAGCACGTAGGCAAGGTCGCCCGGCGTCGCCCGGTTCTCCCACCACAGCCAGATCGCCGTGCCGATGATCGCGGCGCGGATGCCGAGCAGCGCGATGAACTGCACGGTGCCGCTGTTGGTTCCGCGCTGCCAGAGTCGGCTCGTGCGCTTCTGCCACTTGTTCAGCACCCATGTCAGGCGCGCGTCCTCCCGCGCCTCCGCGCCGAAGGCCTTCACGACCGGGTTGCAGCTCAAGGCATCGGCCAGGGTGCCGCCGACCCGCGTATCCCAGGCATTCGCCAGGCGCGCTGCCGGTGCCACATATCGGGTTGAGAGCAGGGCCGTCATCACGATGTAAGCCAGCGCGCTCGCCCCGATGACCAGGCCCATCACGGGCCAGCGCAGGCCAAGCACGATCATCGAGCCGGCGAGCACCGTGAGCGAGGGCAGCAGCGCGAGCAGAAGCGTGTCGTGCATCAGGTCGAGCGCCCACATGCCGCGGGTGATCTTGCGCACGGTCGAGCCCGCGAAGGAATTGGCATGCCAATCGGTGGAGAAGCGCTGCACGCGGGCAAACGCATCCTGCGCCACGCGCCCCATGACGCGCAGCGTCAGCTCCACGATGCCGTAGAACGCGAGATGCCGCATGACGATCATGAGCAGGCCGAGCCCCGTCATGAAGCCGAAAGCGACAAGCGCCGCATGCAAAGCACCATCACGGTCATTCCCGCCCATGGCGATGGCATCAACGAGCTGCCCCGCGAAGACGGGCATGAACACGTCGGCAAGCGTCGAAACCATCATGGTGACGGCGATCAGTGCCACATAGCGCGGCTCCGCGCGCCAGTGGCGGAACGTGAATTTCAGTACGTCGCGGGTCGCATCCCCGCTCTTCGTCTTCTGGTTCATGGAGGCGAACAGGCAGCGCCTGGAGCGCATGCCTCTCCCGAAAAATTTCGAGGAGCGACAGCAGAACGGCGGCTTACGGCGCCTGACTTCGCTCGACGATCATGGATATGGAAAGCTTGATAAGGGTTGCCGGGCCTCGGAGCCCCGCCTGGTCCAGCCTAGGGCTTGGACACGGGAGGAACGTTCAGCAAGCACACAAAAGCCATGCAGTCCTCCCTTTCTAGAATTGAAACCTGGGCGCAAAGTAGTGCAGTTCGTTCAACTTGGCAACCGCACTTTTGTTTCAGGGCTCCTGGAAGGATTTACACGACCTCGAGCGGTCGGCGCGTTCCAGCCGGCAATTCCACCCGGACAGCATCTCCCGGCCTGACCTCACCGCCTTCGAGCACGATGCCCATGATGCCGGACTTGCGGATGAGATTGCCTTGGCTGTCCTTATCCAGAACCGCTTTCATAAGCCCCTTCTGAAACCGGTCGATCTGGACGCAAGGGTTGCGCAATCCGGTGATCTCCACGATGGCACTCCCGCCGAGGAGAAGGCGCGCACCGGCCGGAAGATCCAGCAGGTCGATCCCGCGCGTGGTGACGTTCTCGCCCATCTCGCCGGCCGATACGACGAAGCCCTTGGCTTCCAGTTCATCGAACAGTTCCGCGTGAATGAGATGGACCTGCCGCAGGTTCGGCTGGCTCGGATCCTTCGCCACCCGGGAGCGGTGCTTGACCGTCGTACCTTGATGAGCGTCGCCCTCCACGCCCAAGCCTGCCAGGAGACGAATGGAACCTTGGTTGGGTTTGCTGAAGCTGTGGCTCGAGCTGCAGCTCACCGCCGTAACGACTCCATTCATGATTGCCCCAACCTCTCTCTGCACATTCTTCTTTTAGCGTCAGAGAACCATCAGATCCACTATCTCGAAACCCTTCCCGGCAAGACGCTGCGCCAGCACAGTACGATGGCAGTTGGCGGGATCGCGCTCAAAGCACAGGAGGCAGATCGGCTGGGCTCCAGCCAACGCCTCCAGTTCGTGAAGGGCCTCCTGGGCCGGTTCGGTGGCCAGAACCTCGTCGCAATAGATCCGGCGCATCAGATCTCCGTCGCCGGCACGTGCCGCCTGGCGGCCCTCCTTCGGCGTTCCGAGCTTGATGAAATGCTGGTAGCCGATGCCCTGATGGGCCAGGGCATCACGCAGGGCGGATTTCGAGAAACCGCGCTTGCGGGAGAGCGCGACGGCGCGCACATCGGCAAGCGTCGAGACACCGGCATCCTTCAAGGTGGTGAGGAAGCGGTCCACGTCCGCTCCCTCATACCCGATCGTAAAGACCTGCGGCTTTGCCATGCGGATTTACATGGACGGCATAGGACGCTGCGGCGCCTGCGGCTGCGAATAGGGCCGCATGGCTTCGGGCGTGCGAAAGTCCCGCGGCACCTCGAAGTCCTGCGCGGCGCCATGGCTCTGGCCGATGCCACGAGGATAGCCCGTGCGGTCGGAGTAATCCTGCATCGGCGGCAGCGGGTGCGGGCTTTCGCGGCTCAGCGTCTGGGCGCAGTAGAAGTCGAGCGCCGTCACGCCGGCCACCGCCGCCATGGCGATGCCGACATTACCCTTCTTGGGGTTCCTGCCCTCGAGCGCGGTCGCCAGCGTTGCGAGATCGAGCCCGTCGCCCGCCACGCGGCCCCAGATCCAGGGCGTCGGATCCTTGGATGCCAGGATGCCGATGCCGGTGACGATCTCGCGCACGCCATAGCCTGCGATCAGGCCCTCCTGTCCCTTCATGCCGAGCGCCCGCGCCAGGGAGCGCGGTGCCGCAATCTCAGCGATGCCAAAGGCGATGGAGAAGATCCCAAGACCACGGGCCAAGGTGTCGGTGGCCGTGTCGGCATGACCACGACGGCGCGTTCTTTCAGTTTCGTAGCGCATGATCTCACCTATCAGGGTTTGAGAACGACCTTGATGCAGCCGTCCTGCTTGTCGCGGAAGATCTTGTACATGTCAGGACCTTGATCGAGGGGCACCGTATGGGTGATCACGAAGGACGGGTCGATCTGACCCTCCTCGATGCGGCGCAGGAGATCATCGGTCCAGCGATTCACATGCGTCTGGCCCGTGCGGATCGTGAGGCCCTTGTTCATGATCGCGCCGAAGGGGATCTTGTCGAGGAGACCGCCATAGACGCCTGGGACCGAGAGCGTGCCCGCCGGGCGGCAGACATACGCCATCTCTCTCAGCACATGCGGACGGTCCGTCTCCATCATGGTGGCCTGTTTCACCCGGTCATACATGGAATCGATGGTCGCGGTCGCATGCGCCTCCATGCCGACGGCATCGATGCACTTCTCGGGTCCCTTGCCGTTGGTGAGTTCGTTGAGGCGTTCGATGACGCTCTCCTCATCGAGATTGATCGTGATGGCGCCGCCGGCCTTCGCCATGTCGAGGCGCTCGGGAACGCGGTCGATCACGATGACCTGCTTGGCGCCGAGCAGGATGGCGCTGCGGATCGCCATCTGGCCGACCGGGCCGGCGCCCCAGATCGCCACCGTATCCGTCGGCTCGATGTCGCACTGCACAGCAGCCTGCCAGCCGGTGGGGAAGATGTCACTGAGGAAAAGCAGCTGCTCATCGGAGAGGCTGTTCGGCACCTTGATGTGGGTGGCATCGGCAAAGGGCACGCGGAGGTACTCGGCCTGGCCACCCGGATAGCCGCCGGTTAGATGCGTGTAGCCGAAGAGACCCGCCGTGGTGTGGCCGAAGGCCTTGGCTGCGATGTGGCCGTTGCGGTTCGTGCGCTCGCAGACCGAGAAATTGCCGCGCTTGCACTGGTCGCACTCGCCGCAGATGATGGTGAAGGGGATCACCACCCGGTCGCCCACCTTCAGCTTGCCCTTCGACTCTGCGCCGACCTCGACGACCTCTCCCATGGTTTCGTGGCCCATGATGTCGCCGGATTTCATACCAGGCATGAAATGGTTGTAAAGATGGAGATCCGAGCCGCAGATGGCACAGCTCGTCACCTTGATGATCGCGTCGCGCGGATGCTCGATCTGAGGATCGGGAACCGAGTCGCAACGGATGTCGGTGGTGCCGTGCCAAACAAGCGCCTTCATGGAAGCCTCCCTCAAATGTCTGGAAATGGCCAAGCTCCGCCGCTTGACCGCTTTCGTCACAGGAAAGACTTCTTGAAGGGCTTTGCGTTCCCTTGAGGGCTGCAAAAACTGCCCTCTGCCTCCTCAGGGCGCAAGGTCAGACGTGTTCGGGCAGGCTTCGAATGAGTTCCGCGAGCGCCGGCTCGAGAACCTGATGGGCAGCCTCCTCGACCTCGAACCACTGCGCCTGACGCTGGCCCTTCTCGCGCCAAGACTTGAGCTGCTTGGAAACCTCAAGCGGGTAGACGTTCACGCGGCACAAGTCGAAATGCGCAGCCCGGCGCTTCCAGTAGTCATAGAAGCCGAGGGGCTTATTCTTGATCTCGCCCTTGACGCCCGCCTCCTCTTCCGCCTCCTGCGCTGCCGCCTTGTGAGGCTTCTTGCCCTTCATGGGCCAGCCCTTCGGGATCAGCCAGCGCTTGGTCTCACGTGACGTTACGAGAAGCACCTCGACCTTCCCGTCCTTGATGCGGAAGGGAAGCGCTGCGACTTGGCTGAGTTCATCTTTTGTGGTTTGGGGCATTCGACGAGAGTAGGATTCCGAACTGGTTAGTTTGTAACGTAAATGATTTGAGCCGGCTAAGAAAGATCAATTTACAGAGGAATGAGGACATTGGCAGGCCTCAGCCTCGTACGATTGTCCATCCTTCCAAAGCTCCATGACGGGCTCATAACAAAGAAGACACCGCTTTTGATCCACAAGGACACACAGCCCTAATGACGACCGATAGCCTGGACATGAGATTTGCCGCCGCCTGTGCCATCGCGCGGGAGGCTGGCGTTTTAGCGCGCAAGCGCTTTCTCGAGCGACCGCGCTCGCAACGGCCGGACTTCAAGGGGCCGCAGGACTTTCTCACCGCCACGGATGCGGAGGTCGAGGAACTGATCCGCACCCGCCTGAGCAGTCTTTTTCCGGACGACTCCTTTTTCGGAGAGGAAGGCGGCGGCTCCTTCGAGCGCGACGTCTGGGTGGTGGATCCCATCGATGGCACGGCGAACTTCGCTCGCGGCATTCCCCATTTTGCCATCTCCATCGCCTTCGTGCGCGACAGCCGGGTCGAGATCGGCGTGATCTACGATGTGATGCAGGCCGAACTCTATACCGCTCAAAGGGGTCGGGGCGCGATCCTCAACGGAGAGCCGATCCGGGTGAGCGGCCTGGGCGACATGAAGCAGGCGACCGTGGAAGCCGGCTGGTCGTCGCGCCTGCCTCCCGAGCCCTACATCGCCGCTGTGGATAAGCTGAAGACAGGTGGCGCCAATGTGCGACGCGCCGGCTCCGGTACGTTGGGCTTGGCTTACGTTGCGGATGGGCGCATCGACGCCTATTGCGAGCTCCACATCAATTCCTGGGATGTCCTGGCCGGCCTCCTGATCATCGAGGAAGCCGGTGGCTGGACCAACAACTTCTTGGCCAAGGACGGTCTTCGCAAGGGCAATCCCGTCCTCGCCTGCACTCCGGAACTGGCAGAGGTGCTGATGCAGGCGACGGGAATTGCGAAAGAGCCCTGAGGCGGGCATCTCATTCTAAAGATTCAGCTTTGGAGAAGGTGCAAGGCTCTTGACCCGCCGCGACAATGGGGGGAGCTTAGCCGGCCAAGCAACTAAGCATAATAAGCATGACATCACGGGAGGATAGAATGACGTTGAAGAAGACTTTCACTGCGGCAACCATGCTGGCAGGCGCCGTGACGGCCCTGTCCTTCATGTCCGCCGGAGCGGCCCAGGCCCAGGGCGAACTCGTCATGTATTGCGGCGTGCAGGAGGAATGGTGCCGCGCCATGACCACCGCCTTCGAGCGCGAGACCGGCATCAAGGTCTCCATGACCCGCAAGAGCGCGGGCGAGGTCTATGCCCAGGTGAAGGCAGAGGCCGCCAACCCCCGCGCCGACATCTGGTGGGGCGGAACCGGCGATCCCCATATGCAGGCGGCCGAGGAAGGTCTCACCGTGGAGTATAAATCTCCCAAGATGAGCGAGCTGCAGGATTGGGCCGTGCGCCAGTGGGAGCAGTCCAAGCAACGCACCGTCGGCATCTATTCCGGCGCCCTCGGCTTCGGCTACAACACCGAGCTTGCCCAGTCCAAAAAGATCGGCGAGCCGAAGTGCTGGGCCGATCTGCTGAAAGCAGAGCTGAAGGACGAGGTGCAGGTCGCAGACCCGAACTCCTCCGGCACCGCCTATACCCTTCTCGCCACGATCGTCCAGATCATGGGCGAGGACAAAGGCTTCGAGTACCTCAAGGCCCTGCACAAGAACGTCAACCAATACACCAAGTCGGGCGCGGCTCCCGCCAAGGCCATGGCGCTGGGCGAGACGACGGCCGGCATCGCCTTCATGCACGACATCGTGACGATGGTGGTTGACAAGGCCCCGGTTAAGGTCGTCGCCCCCTGCGAGGGCACTGGCTACGAGATCGGCTCCATGTCGCTCATCAAGGGCGCCAAGAACATGGACAACGCCAAGAAGTTCTACGACTGGGCGCTGACGGCGGACGCGCAGAAGCTCGGCGCTGACGCCAAGTCGTATCAGGTCCCCTCGAACAAGAGCACGCCGGTTCCGCCACAGGCACCGAAGCTCAGCGACATCAAGCTGATCAACTTCGACTTCGCGAAATACGGCTCTTCGGCTGAGCGCAAGCGTCTCCTGTCCAAGTGGGACAACGAGGTGAAGAGCCTGCCGAAATAGTCGGCTTGGCTAGGCCTTCGGCGAAGCGGATCACGCCTCGCCGAAGGCTTAATTTTTTCAGATCTGAACGTATGGCTGGTCGGTCTCTGCACCGGCTTTGAGGCAGGAACATAAAGATGGCACGGGCAACCCTTGGCTGGATCGTTCTGAGCTGGGTCGGATTTGCCCTCCTGCCCTGGTACGGCTTCGAACGCTCCAGTGCTGCCA
Source organism: Microvirga arvi (assembly GCF_016892765.1). GTDB lineage: Bacteria > Pseudomonadota > Alphaproteobacteria > Rhizobiales > Beijerinckiaceae > Microvirga > Microvirga arvi. Next base: position 42,942 of record NZ_JAFEMD010000032.1, on the reverse strand, counting down.
CCATCGCCGATTACTTCGTCAGCGGATCGGCGCTCGTTCATGGCTTTCGCGGTGCCGGGTGGCTTCTGCCGATCCTCGTGCCGCTCGTCATGGCCCTGATTCCGGTCGCCAGACCTTCGGAACAGCGGCAAGCCACCTGGCTCGTTGCGTCGGGACTTCTCGGTCTCGCTCTCATCGTTCTTCAGGGATTCACCATCGGCCTCAACGGATGGACGCTCGACATCCTAAGGAGCCTGTTCGGTGAGCCGGGTCCGAGTCAGGCCGGCATGGGCTACGGCGCTGCTCTCACGTCGGCTTCGTTCCTCATCATTCTCTGTCACGGCCTCGCAGCGCGCGGCTGGTGCCGCGGCGATGCTTTCGTCACCTCCTCGATCGGCGTCGTCATCGCGCTGATCGTCGTCTTCGTCTTCTTCCCGGTCACGACCATTCTCGCGAGCGCCTTTGCCGACAACAATGGCAACTTCGCGCCGTATGAATTCGTCACGAAGTTCCTCGACAAATCGATCTGGGGCCTCGACTGCCTTTCGAGCAACCTGCGCTGCGGCGTGGCCTGGAACACCCTGTTTCTCGGGTTGCTCGTGGGTGTCGGAACCACGGCCCTGGGACTTGCATTCGCACTGATCGCAACCCGCACCGAGTTCCGGTACAAGAAGCTTCTGCGCGTGATGAGCGTCCTGCCCATCATCACCCCGCCCTTCGTGATCGGTCTCGCCCTGATCCTGCTCTTCGGCCGCTCCGGCGCCCTCTCCGCCGTTCTTTGGGAGTGGTTCGGCGTGCCGCGTTCGCGCTGGATCTACGGGCTTCCCGGCGTGCTCATCGCGCAGCTTCTCGCCTTCACGCCCATCGCCTTTCTCGTTCTGATTGGGGTGGTGCAGGGCATCAGCCCGACGCTCGAGGAGGCCTCGCAAACCCTGCGGGCGAAGAGCTGGACGACCTTCTGGACTGTGACGCTGCCGCTCATGCGTCCGGGCCTCGCCAATGCCTTCCTCCTCGGCTTCGTCGAGAGCCTCGCCGATTTCGGCAATCCGCTGGTGTTAGGTGGCAATTACGAGGTGCTCTCCACCAAGATCTTCTTTGCCGTCGTCGGCGCACAGCAGGATCAGGGCCGCGCCGCCGTGCTCTCCATCATCCTGCTCGCCTTCACGCTTGGCGCTTTCTGGCTGCAGCACGCCTGGCTCGGCAAGAAGGTCTACACCACAGTCACAGGCAAGGGCGATGCGGGCATCCCGCTGCCGCTGCCGCGGCGGGTCGCTCTCGCGTCCTACTTCACGGCCATCCCCTGGGCGCTCTTTACGGTTGCCGTCTACGCCATCATCGTCGTCGGCGCCTTCGTGCGCTCCATGGGGCGCGACTACACGCCGACCTTCGAGCACTTCCTCACCGCGTTCCGTGTCGAGCGCGGCGCTTCGGGCTTCTACTTCTCCGGCTCGGCCTGGGATTCGTTCTTCGCTACCGTGAAGGTTGCCGCTTTGTCGGCTCCACTCACGGCCGCCATCGGCCTGCTGACGGCTTATCTCCTCACTCGCCAGCGCTTCTCCGGCCAGCGTTCCTTCGAGTTCGGCACGCTTCTGAGCTTCGCCATTCCCGGCACCGTGGTCGGTGTGTCCTACATCCTCGCCTTCAACGTGCCGCCCATCGAGATCACCGGCACGGGCTTCATCCTGGTGATGTGCTTCGTCTTCCGCAACATGCCGGTGGGCGTGCGTTCCGGCATCGCCACCTTGAGCCAGATCGACAAGAGCCTCGATGAAGCCTCGCTCACCCTGGGCGCCGGTTCGGCCACCACCATGCGGCGGGTGGTGCTGCCGCTGCTGCGGCCGGCCATCGTCGCGTCCCTCGTCTATTCCTTCGTGCGTGCCATGACTGCGGTCAGCGCCGTGATCTTCCTCGTCACCGCCGAGTACAACATGGCAACCACCTACATCGTCGGCCGTGTCGAGGCGGGCGAGTTCGGTCTCGCCATCGCCTATTCCACCGTGCTCATCCTCGTCATGCTGCTCGCCATCGTGGCGATCCAGCTGGCCGTGGGCGAGCGGCGCCTTGGGCGCCGTTCCGCGAGCGCCGCCCCTTCCCCCGTTGCCGTGCAGGCGATCCCATGAACAAGATGTCCTCCGTCCATTCCCTGTCCCGCCCTGCGACGTCCAAGAAGCAGGCTGCTTCCGTCGAATTCCGCAACGTGACGAAGCGCTATGGCAATGTCACGGCCGTGGATAATATCTCCTTCACTATCGATCCGGGACAGCTCGTCACCCTGCTCGGCCCCTCCGGCTGCGGCAAGACCACCACCTTGCGCATGATCGCCGGCCTTGAGATGGCCAGCGAAGGCCAGATCCTGATCGGCGAGCGTGACGTGACGAACCTCTCCGCCGCCGATCGCGACGTGAGCATGGTGTTCCAGTCATATGCGCTCTTCCCGCACATGTCGGTGCTGGAGAACGTGGCCTACGGCCCCTCCGTCCAGGGCGTTCCGAAGAAGGACGCCTACGCAATGGCCATGGAGAAGCTCGAGCTCATCGGCCTCAAGGGGCTGGAGAAGCGCGCGCCATCCGAACTTTCGGGTGGACAGCAGCAGCGCGTGGCAGTGGCCCGCGCGCTCGTGCTGGAACCGCAAGTCCTGCTCTTCGACGAACCCTTGTCCAATCTCGATGCCAAGCTGCGGCGGCGCGTGCGTGAGGACATCCGCGAGTTGCAGCAGAACCTCAATCTTACCGTGGCTTATGTGACCCACGATCAGGAGGAGGCGCTCGCGGTCTCCGACCACATCATCGTCATGTCGAATGCCCGCATCGCCCAGACCGGCACGCCCCGCGAACTCTATGAAGAACCGGCGAACCTCTTCGTGGCCGACTTCATCGGCGACGCCAACATCATCACCGGGGATCTCGCAGACATCGACGGGCCGATGGCGCAGGTGAAGATCGGCGGCCTCAACCTTCAGCTTCCCCATAGGGGGTCGAGCCAGGGGCCTGTGAAGCTGGCCGCCCGGCCCGATGCCATTTTCCTCGACGAGGCCGCACAGGCCGGCGCGCTGACCGGCACCGTGCGCAAGACGTCCTATCTCGGCACGCAGGTGGAATACGACGTGGAGAGCTCGATCGGGAACCTGTTCGTGGTCCAGTACGGGCGCAAGGAGGCGATTGCGCCCGGCACTCCCGTGTCGATCTCCTTCGCCACGCAGCGCGGCGTCGCCGTCATCCCAGACGCTTAGAAACGTCGGGACGCAACTTCATCGGAAATATGAGAGCAGGGTTGCAAATGCTGCGGGCTGTATTCCAGGGCGCAAGGGTTTATTCCCTCCGTTCTTAGCTAAAATATTCTAGAGACGATGTGATGCTCAAAGCCTTGATCTTCGACATGGACGGCACCCTGGTACATAGCGATCCGGCCCACTTGGAAGCCTTTGCCCAGACCTTGGGTCCCGAGGGCGTTGTCATCGACGAGGATCTCTATCGCACCTCGATCATCGGCCACACCAACGAGTCGATCTTTGCCGCGCTCCTGCCTCATCTGCCCATCGAGGAGCATGAGATCTATGCCGAGCGCAAGGAGGCTGCCTTCCGGCGATTGGCGCTTGAGCTGAAGCCCCTGGAGGGTCTGCTCGAACTGTTCGAATGGGCCGAGGCCCGCGGCATCAGGCTTGCCCTCGTGACCAATGCCCCGCTGCTGAACGCAACCCATATCCTCGATATTCTGGGCATCACCCATCGATTCGAGGTCAAGATCACCATCGATCAGGTCGAGCGCGGCAAGCCCGACCCCCTGCCCTATCTCACGGCTCTGGAGCGGCTCGGCATTCGTGCGGAGGAGGCCGTCGCATTCGAGGATTCGCCCTCCGGCATGAGAGCCGCCAAGGCGGCGGGGCTGTTCTCCTTCGGCGTCCTGACGGGGCTCAGCGCTGCGGAACTCACCAAAGTCGGCGCTGATAGAACCATTGGCACCTTCCGCGACCAAACGCTTTGGGACATTCTGGAACGCAAGATTGCAGCCTAAGCGGCATCAGAATGTTTCCGGTCAAGCTCGTCTCCGCCTGAGGTATCGAAGCGCTGCCTTGCTGCCAAGATCTCATCTCGATTGGCGATCGCCCATTCGCCAAGACCGCGTACAGTCTTGAGCAGGGAGCAACCCAGCCCTGTGAGTTGGTAATCCACGCGGGGCGGAATGGTCGGGTAGACCTTGCGCGTGACGAGCCCGTCTCGCTCCAATCCTCGTAGCGTCAGGGTCAGCATCCGCTGGGAGATCCCGGTCACAGCCCGGCGCAACTCATTGAATCTCTTGGAGCCGCCGCCCAACTGGACCACCACCTGGACGCTCCACTTGTCGCCGACCCGGGACAGAATCTCGGTTACGGTGCGGCAATCAGTGGGCACATGAATGTGACTGGGTGACATGAAAGTGCCTCCTTGCGGAACGCTCCAGAAGTTACTTAATGGTCCTTGGTAACAAACAGGAACTTAAGTGTTCTTAGTCCCGATTGCAAATCAAGGATCTCCCATGAAGCCCAAGCTTCACATCATCATCGCCAGCACACGCCCCGGCCGGGTCGGTCCGAGCATCGCTCAATGGTTCAGCGAGTATACGGCCGAGCATGGCAGGTTCGAGCCTGTTCTGGTTGATCTCGCCGCGTTCAAACTGCCGGTCTTCGACGAGCCCGAGCACCCGATGAAGCAGAACTATCACCATGCCCATACAAAGGCTTGGGCCGCGAGCGTGTCCGCAGCGGATGCCTTCGTGTTCGTGACGCCTGAGTACAATTACGCTCCGCCGCCGGCTCTCGTGAACGCGTTGAACTATCTGTCCCGCGAATGGAATTACGCTCCTGTCGGCTTCGTGAGCTATGGCGGCATCTCCGGCGGCCTGCGTTCGGTCCAGGTTGCAAAGCAGATCGTGACAACCCTGAAGATGATGCCGATCCCGGAAGGCGTGCCGATGCCGATGGTGTTCCAGAACCTGGACGAGAACGGCAAGTTGAAGCCCCTCGACATCTACAGAGCCTCGGCCGCGACCATGCTCGATGAGCTCGTTCGCTGGACGGAAGCGCTCAAATCGCTCCGGGCCGAGCGCAAGACTCCCTTGAAGGCCGCCGCCTGAGGCAGCGAGAGCAGTCAAAGCAAAGGCACCGCTGAAACTATCAGCGGTGCCTTTGTCGTTTGTTCCGTCGGATCAAAGACGCCCGGCCAGCGCATCCTCGAAGAGCTTGCGGGCGCTCTCCTTCGTGATCGGCACCGGATTGCCCCCGGCGGTCGGATCGTTGGGCGCCATCTCGGACATCTCGTCGAAGCGGGCATTGTCCACTTTGAGGCCTTCCAGGGTATGCGGCACGCCGAGATCGTTGCGCAGCTGCAGTACCCAGTCGAGGAAAGCCTGGAAGGAGGGCTCGAGGCCGATATAGGCGGCGAGCCGCTCGATCCGGCTCTCGATGGCCTTGCGGTTATAGACCAGCACGTAGGGCATGAAGACCGCATTGGTCAGGCCGTGATGGGTGTCGTAGAGCGCGCCGGTCGGATGCGACAGGGCATGGATCGCACCGAGGCCCTTCTGGAAGGCGGTGGCGCCCATGGCGGCGGCCGACATCAACTGTGCACGGGCCTCGATGTCCTTGCCGTCCTTGTAGGCGCGCGGCAGGTATTCCTTCACGAGGCGGACGCCCTCGACCGCGATGCCATCCGCCATCGGGTGATAGCCCGGTGCGCAATAGGCTTCGATGCAGTGGGCCAGCGCATCGAGACCCGTGCCCGCGGTGATGTGGGGCGGCATGCCCATTGTCAGCTCCGGATCGCAGATCACGATCTTCGGCATCATCAGCGGGTGGAAGATCACCTTCTTGGTGTGCGTGGCTTCCTGAGTGATCACGCCGGCGCGGCCCACCTCGGAACCTGTGCCCGCCGTCGTCGGCACGGCGATGATCGGCTGGATGCCATTGGGATCGGCGCGGGTCCACCAGTCGCCGATATCCTCGAAATCCCACATGGGTCGCCTCTGGCCCGCCATGAAAGCGATGACCTTGCCGGCATCGAGAGCCGAGCCGCCGCCGAAGGCGACGACCCCGTCATGCTTGCCGGCCTTCAGGGCTTCGAGGCCCTTGTAGACATTGGTCTCGACCGGGTTCGGCTTGATGTCGGAGAAGATGGCCGCCTTCAGACCCGCGCTGCTAAGCTGGTCGAGCGCCGCCTTCGTCATGGCTTGAGTCGCCAGGAAGGGATCCGTGACGATGAGCGGCGCCTGCATGCCAACCGACTTGCAGGCCTCGGCCAGTTCGGAGATGCGGCCTGCACCGAAGCGCACGGCGGTGGGATAGTTCCAGTTGGAGCGAGGAGACGTGGTCATGATGCTTTCAATCAGATCTGACGGAGATGATAGGATTTCGGGCGGGTGAGCGACTCGTAAGCCAAGCGCGAGAGACTTGCGCCGCGGCCCGTATCCTTCACGCCGGTCCAGGCGAGCGCGGGATCGAGATAATCGCAGCGGTTCATGAAGACGGTGCCGGTCTCAAGCTTCTCGCCGATGGCTTCCGCAGCATCCACATCCGAGGTCCAGATCGCAGCGGAGAGACCGTAGGGCGAGTCGTTCATGAGGCGGATCGCCTCCTCATCGCCCGTCACCTTCATGATGCCGACGGTTGGGCCGAAGCTCTCGTCGCGCATGACGCTCATGGAATGATCGACATTCGTGAGCACCTGCGGCGCAAGATAGGCCGTGTCGCCTGTATCGGCTGCAAACTTCTTGGACTCGATATGGGCCCTCGCGCCCTTGGCTACCGCTTCCGCATTCTGCCGGCGCACGAGATCGGCGAAGCGCTTGTGCGCCATAGGGCCGAGCGTCGTCGCTTCGTCGAGCGGATTGCCGAGCACATAGGTGTTCACGAGATCGGCCGCACCTTCGACGAAGCGATCATAGTGCTTCTCGTGCACATAGATGCGCTCGATACCGCAGCAGCATTGCCCTGAGTTGAAGAAGGCGCCGTCGACGAGGTTCTCGATGGCGTGATCGAGATTGGCGTCCTCGCGCACATAGGCCGGATCCTTGCCGCCGAGCTCGAGGCCGAGCGACGTGAAGCTGCCCGCAGCGGCGCGCTCGATGGCGCGTCCACCGGAGACGGAGCCGGTGAAGTTGCAGTGATCGACGAGGCCTTGCCCAAGAATGCGGCTTGTCTGGTCGTGGCTCAGATGCATGTTCTGGAACAAGCCCTTCGGCAGGCCGGCCCGATCCATGGCCATCTGGAAGCGCTCACCCGCCAGCACCGTCTGCGAGGCGTGCTTGAGCAGCACCGCGTTGCCCGCCATCAGCGCCGGAACGATGGTGTTGATGGCGGTCAGGTACGGATAGTTCCAGGGTGCGATCACCAGCACGAGACCAACCGGCTCGCGCTTGATCATGCGGCGGAAGCCCGGCTTCTCGTCATCGGCCGGGATCGGTTGCAGGCTTTTTTCCGCAATCGCGATCATGTAGCGCGCCCGCTCCTCGACCCCGCGGAACTCGCCGCCATAGCGAACCGGGCGGCCCATCTGCTGGGCGATCTCGGGCACCACCTCCTGGTTCATGGCGAGCAGCGCATCGAGGAAGGCGGACACCCTGCTCGCGCGCTCCGCGATGGTGGTGTTGCGCCACGCAACTTGCGCCTCGCGGGCTGACGTGATCGCCGCATCGATGGCGGCCTCGGACATGATGGGGCGGCGGACAAGCTCGCGTCCGTCGATGGGGGAAATGCAGACAATATCGGTATCGGCCATAAGGCCGTCTCCTTCAACAATGATCCCCTCCCCCTTGCGGGGAGGGGTAAGGGGTAGGGTGGAACGACGGGGTGAGCAATTCAAATAAGTCAGACGCTGTATCAGCTTCGTATCTGAGCGACTACGCACAGCATTCTGACTTTTCGACCCCCACCCCTACCCCTCCCCGCAAGGGGGAGGGAAAACTCCTGGAGCCTCAGATTTTCTAAATGATCTCGAAGTAACGCGCGAGCTGCCAATCGGTGATCGCCTTGCGTGCCTCGCGCTCCTCCCATTCGCGGGTTGCAGCGTAATGGTCCACGAAGGTGTCGCCAAAGAGCTGGCGTGCGGCCTGCGACCCTTTGAGCCGCTCGGCGGCCTCGCCCAGGGAGCGCGGCAGGGCCCGCTCCTTGGGATGCTCGACCGCATAGGCGTTTCCTTCAATCGGCTCACCCGGATCGACCCTGTTCTCGATGCCCCACAGCCCCGAGCCGATGGCGGCGGCGAGCGCGATATACGGGTTGATGTCGGCGGCCGCGACCCGGTACTCCACGCGCTGCGACTTCTCCGAGCCTGGAATGACGCGTAGCGCCGTGGTGCGGTTCTCCACGCCCCAGGCGGAATCGGTGGGCGCCCAGAAGCCGGGGATCAGCCGCGTGTAGCTGTTCACCGTGCAGGCGACCATGGCAAGGAGATCGGGCATCAGCTTCTGCTGACCGCCCACGTACCAGCGCATGGTCTCCGACATGCTGTGCTTGCCGTTGGCATCGTAGAACGCTCCCTTGCCGGTGCCCAGATCCCGCAAGGATGAGTGCAGGTGGCCGGACTGGCCGGGCCAGTCGCGCGACCACTTGGCCATGAAGGTCGCCATCCAGCCTCGGCGCTGGGCGAGGATCTTGGTGTATGTCTTGAAGAGCGCCGCCTTGTCGGCCGCGTTCAACGCATCGTCGACGCGGATCGCGGCTTCCAGCACGCCGGGGCCCGTTTCCGTGTGCAGGCCCTCGATCTCGAAATCCATCTTCTTTCCGAGGTCGAGAAGCTCGTGGTAGAAATCCGCGTGCACGCCGGAGCGCAGAACCGAGTAACCGAAGAAGCCGGGCGTGATGTTCTTGAGATCCCGGTAGCTCTTCTCGCGCACGGAGTGCGGGGTTTCCTCGAACAGGAAGAACTCGAATTCTGCGGCGGCCGAAACGGCAAAGCCCATGTCCTCCGCCTTCTTGAGCACGCGCCGCAGCACGCCGCGTGGGCAAGCCGCCTCCGCGTAGCCCTCGAATTCGGCCAGGAAGAACGGCAGATCGTTTTCGAAGGGGACGAGCCGCATGGATTCGGGGATCACCCGCGCCGTGGCATCAGGATAGGCTGTGTGCCATCCGGTGAGCGTGGTGTTGTCGTAGAGCTGATCGTTGGAGTCCCAGCCCAGCACCACGTCGCAGAAGCCGAAGCCCTTCTCGAGAGCGGATTCGAACTTGTCGCGGGCCATGTACTTGCCGCGCATGATTCCATCCACGTCCGTGAGGCCGATCTTCACGAAGGGCAGATCGCGGTCGCGCACGTATTCCATGGCATCGGCGGCATTCTTGATCTTGGGAGCGTCCATACGAAAAACCTTGACCGGTGGAGGGGAAGGGAGCGCGCAGGATGCGCGCTCCCAAAGGGGTTAGTAGGACTTGTACTCGCTCTCGCCCTTGGTGAGCGCGAACTCCTCCTCCGGCGAGAGGATCAGCTTATGCCGCCCGATCAGCAGGAAGTAGGCCATCATCACGGCATAGTACACGGCAACACCGATGACGGCGGTCCGGAAGACCGAATCGGTGAGCTGGAAGTACAGCGTCACCGCTGCGATCACCATGCAGATCACCGCGCCGGCCATGCCGAACGGGCTCCTGTAGGGGCGGTGCAGGTTCGGGAACTTCTTTTTAAGCACGACATAGGACATGCCCTGCATGAAGTAGGCCAGCATTGCGCCTGCCACCGCCATGTTGAGCAGCGTGCCGCCGATAATGCTCGCGCCGGACTCGGCTCCCACCGAGAACCAGATGATCATCATCACCAGAAGGCCGAGCACCGCGCCTGCGATCAGCGCGACATGCGGCGTCTTCCGCTCGCCATGCGTGATTGACAGGAAGCTCGGGAAGTAGCCTGCTCGCGACAGCGAGTAGATCTGCCGCCCGAAGGCGAAGATGATGGTGTGGAACGAGGCAATGAGCCCGATCACCGCAACAGCCGCAAGGATCTTCGCGATGTCCGTGCCGAACAGGGTGCGAAAGCCGTCGAGCAGCGGTTCGCCTGACTTGCCGAGGCCCACCGCGCCCGGTGCGATGCCCGTGTTCAGGAAAAGAACGAGGAAGGCGGAAGCGATGAGCGTCAGGATCCCGGCGATGATGCCCTTGGGCATATCGGTCTGCGGATCGTGCGATTCCTCCGCCGCGAGCGGCAACTGCTCGATGGCGAGGAACAGCCAGACCGCAAACGGTAGCGAGGCCAGAATGCTGCCGAATCCTAAGGGCAGGAAGGGTCCGTTGCCGTTCGGCAGTTCGGCGCCATCGGGTCCGATGTTCAGGGCCCAGCGCGAGAAATTGAACTGGCCGGAGAGCAGCACCGACACGTAGAAGAAGGCCAGCACTGCAAGCGCCGCCACCGTCACGCCCACCGTCACCTTGAACGAGAGCTCCACGCCGATGATGTTGAGCCCGACGAAGAGCGCATAGCACAGGATCCAGTAGACGGGCTGGAAGGCCGGTGCCGTCTCGAAGATCGCGGAGAGATACGAGCCGATGAAGAACACGATCACGGCCGGCGTGAGCACGAACTCGATGTTCTCGGCGATGCCCGTGATATAGCCCGCCCAGGGCCCCATCGACGTACGGGCGAAGGAATAGGCGCCGCCCGTATGCGGCAGGGCCGGCGACATCTCGGCGATCGAGAAGGTGAGGCCCAGATACATGATGGCGATGATGATCGTGGCGAAGAACATCGAGCCGAAGCCGTTGGCAAGGCCGAGATTCCAGCCCGAGTAATGGCCCGAGATCACCGCGCCGACGCCGAGCGCCCAGAGCGACCAGACGCGGGCATGGCGCTTGAGGCGCCGTGCTTCGAAATAGCTCTCATCCACCGTTGTATAGGTAATGCCGGGAGCATTCTGCGCCCCGGCCGGCGGGGCATGAACCCCGGTGCTTTCTTGTCCGACTGACATCGAGTTGATCCTCCAAGAAGTTCTGCCTTTCGGGTCACGGCACATCATGCGCCATGCCCTTCGTCAGAGCGTCCGTGCCCCCTCCCTCAAAAGCGGCGCCAGACGGCCAGCCCACGACGCCTGTCCGTCTTGTGTGCGGATCAGGTCATTGCGGATTTCGATCATCAGCGGGGGAAGGCCGCGCCTCTCGGCGTGGCGCTCCAGGGTGTGGAACACCCGGTTCGCCGGTGAATAGGGTTCGTTCATGCCGACGATGAGCGCCTGGTCCTGCTTCAGCCCAGCCTCGACACTGCGCGCGTAGCGCTCATCGCGGTTGAAGATCAGGCCGACGTGCCAGGGGCGCTGAACGTCCCGGTAAACCGGCGTGAAGGAATGGATGGAGACAACCGTCGTCAGCTGCCCCGCCGCCATGCGGGCATCCGCGAAGGCGTCGACCGCGCCGTGAAACGCGTCGTACACTTCGCGCACGCGCCTCGCCCGCTCTGTCGGGTCGAGATCGAGATTGCCGGGAATCGCGGTGCGCTCGCTCAGTGTCCAGATCGAATCCGGTGCGGATGGATCGCGGTTGAGGTCGAGCACGAGACGCGAGACGGTGGCATGGATCAGCGGCGCATCGAGCAAGCGCGAGAGTTCCTGCGCCACGCCGAGCGCGCCGGGATCCCAGGCAATGTGGCTCTCGAGTTCCGAAGGCGCGAGGCCTAATGTGCCGTAACGGGCCGGCAGGCGATTGGAGGCATGTTCGCAGATGAGCAGGATCGGCGAGGGCCCTTGCGGGTTCTCGATGGCGGCAACCGGCTGCTCTGCCGTTGCGGCAGAGGACATCCCGGCTGTCACCCGACTCGCCTGCATCATGCGGTTCTCCGTCAACCTACCCGAAGGCAGGGATTGCCCCCGTTTGAACGCTTGATACGTTTCTTGTTGGTTTCTCAGATCTTGAAATTTCTGATACAGCTTTTCAAAAGCGTCAAGGAGGGGCTGTGAATCAATCCGGTATGCGCGGCGACCGCCGCATCTCCCCCCCTGACCCGCCGAGCCTTGCCGAGCGCATCCGGCTCGAGATGGATGCCTTCACGCCCAGCGAAAAGCGCGCTGCCCACCTTCTTCTGAGCCATTACCCCTTCGCCGGGCTCGATACGGTGGCCGAGTTCGCCTCCCGCGCCGGCATCTCGGCTCCGTCCGTCCTGCGCTTCGTCACAAGGCTCGGCTTCAGCGGCTTCCCGGATTTTCAGAAGCATTTGCGGGGGGAACTGGAGGCGCAGCTGCTCTCGCCCCTCGCCAAATCCGGTCCCTCCGACAAGGGTCAGGGTGCTCCCGCGCTTGCTTCCTTTGCGGAGGCCGTCATCGGAAATCTCCAGGCGACCGTGGCGAACATCGCTCCGGCCGAGTTCGGGGCCGTGGTGGAACTCCTCTCCGATCCGCGCCGGCAGATTCATTTCACCGGCGGGCGCTTCACGGGCGCGCTCGCGCGCTACGCGGAGAGCCATTTCCGCATCGTGCGCAGCCATGTGAACTTCATCGAGGGCCAGCCCGCCCTGTGGCGCGACCGGGTGATCGAGATCGGTCGCAGGGACGTGATCGTCGCTTTCGACATCCGCCGCTACCAGGAGGACGTCACGGCCCTCTGCGAGACCGCGGCCCGGCAGGGGGCGACGGTGGTCCTGCTCACAGATCCCTGGCTCTCCCCCATCGCCCGCGTCGCGCGCCACGTGCTGCCCGCCCATATCGTGGCGCCGTCCAACTGGGATTCGTCGGCGGGCCTCCTGCTCCTGACGGAGGCCCTCATCGCGGCCGTCACAAAGCGCCTGTGGGACACGGCCAAGCCGCGCATGGAGGCGGTGGAGCGGCTGCGCAACGAGCGGTCGTGAGCCTTATTCCGCCGGCGCCGTTTTGTCTCGATGCAGCCAGCCGATGACGAGCGGCAGCACGAGGCCGATACCGAGGAAGCGGACCAGGTGGTGGATGCCCACATAGAGCGGATCGAGTCCGAGAATGAGGGCGAGCACCGTCATCGCCTCGAGCCCGCCGGGCGCGAAGGCGATCAGGCTGTTGGCGAAACTCACCCCTGCCAGCCAGGCGGCAAGGCCCGCGAAGACAGTCGCGACGATCATGGCCACGGCGAAGGAGCCGAGCGCCGCCCGGAGGGACTTCTTCAAGGTCGAGCGCTGGATGTTGCGGAAACGCTCTGCGATGAAGAGGCCGATGAGAACAAGGCCGCCGGTGGCGATGACCGGAGGGATGACACCGGTCACGAATTCCGTGCCGTGGCTCACGGAGCTCATGATCGTCGCGCCCAACAGGATCGGAGCCGCCACCTTCAGGCGCTTGAACAATGCCCCCAGGGTCAGGCCGCCGAGGAGAATGATCGCCATGCCGCCGGGACTTTGAACCGGAAGCCCCTCCCCGACCAGTGCGTTCGAATGCTCCCCACCGCCGATGAAGACCACGATGCTTGGCAGAAGGGCGATCAGGACGAAGAGCCGGAGGTTTTGCGCGATTGCGATGGAAGCAATATCAGCCTTCCGGTCGATGGCGACGGCGATCACCGTCGAGAGCGCCCCCGGCGCGGAGGCAAGCAAGGCATCGAGCCTGCGCCAGCCGGAGACGCGGACGAGCCAGAAGGAGGAGGCATAGGAGATCGCGACGATCGCGATCACCAGCACGATCAGGCTTCCGGGGTAGCGCCCCATGGCGGCAATGGCAGCCGGCGTGACCGCCGCGCCCATGGCGGCGCCAGACGTCAGCATCGCGGCATCGGCCAGTGCGCGGGGCATCGGCACAGCCCAGCCGGTCACCCCCCACAGGATGGCCGCGACAGTGGCTCCCGACAGCCAAGCCGCGGGGACGCCGAGCCAGTGGAAAGCGAGCCCCCCGAGGGCGGCGATCAGGATCTGGACGAGATGGGCGAGGACGAGACGGATCACGGGTCTGCTCAATGGACGTCCTTTAACGCCCCGTCAAATGCCGATGGCGTGCACAGGCCATGCGCTCAGCGCCTGTCAGCGAACAGGTCGGAATCGCTGTGATGGCGCCGAGGGGAGACCGCGGCCCCTTCAGGTTACGAGCCGCGGCAGGGCCTCGCTGATGCGGCGGACCGCCTCCTCAACATCCTCTGCCTTGCGCAGGTAGCACAGACGGAGATAGCCCTCGCCCGCCTCGCCGAAGGCAGAGCCCGGCGCAAGACCCACATTGGCCTCGTCGATGAGGCGGAAGGCGATATCCTTCGAGTTCCTGGCACCCTTGATCTTCAGGAAGGCATAGAAGGCGCCGCTCGGCGGCGGCAGTTCGACGAGGCCGGTTTGCGTCAGCCGTCCGACGATGTCGCGGCCCTGCCGGGCCCGGGCGATCTGCTCGGCCAGGAATCCATCGCCCTGCTCGATGGCGGCCACGCCCGCGCGCTGGATGAAGGTCGGCGTGCCGGAAGTCTGGTACTGCACCAGGTTCTCGATGACCTGTCCAAGGGCGGGCGGAGCCTCCAACCAGCCGAGGCGCCAGCCGGTCATGGCCCAGTTCTTGGAGAAGGTCTGGATGAAGATGATCTTGTCCTCGGGCTCCATCACGTCGCGGAAGGACGGTGTACGGCCGTCGATGGCGAGCGCCGGATCGTGAATGAAGCGGCTGTAGATTTCGTCCGCCACGATCCAGAGGCCGTGACGCCGGGCGAGATCGAGGGCCGCACGAAGATCGTCCTGGCTTGCCACCCAGCCCGTGGGGTTCGAGGGCGAGTTGATGACGAGCACGCGCGTGCGCGGCGTAACCGCCTTCTCGAGCCTCTCGAAGTCGAGGTGCCAGCCCTGCTCGTCGATCGTCATCGGAACGGCGACCGGGCGGGCGCCGGCAACGGTGATCGCACCGGCGAAGTTCGGCCAGGCGGGAGTCGGGATCAGCACCTCGTCGCCGTTGCCCGCAAGCATGCGGAAGGCAAGCTGCATCGCCGGCATGCCGCCGGAGGTGACGAAGAAGCGCTCGGGATCGAAAGCCTTGCGGTAGACCTGCTCGTGGTAGCGTGCAATCGCCTGACGCAGTTCGGGGATGCCGCGCTGGTAGGTATAGAAGGTCTCGCCCTTCGCGAGCGATTGAGCCGCCGCCTCGCAGATGAAGGACGGCGTCGGCAGATCGCCCTCGCCAACCCACAGCGGTATGATGCCGGGCTTCAGGCGGCCGTAGCTGAACACGTCGACGATTCCGCTTGCCGGCGCCTGCTCCGCCTCGGGGCGCAGGTTGAGAACGGACGGAATTGAAACGGACGCATTCATGGGAAACTTCCTCGAAAACGGGCGAACAGGCATGGCCCGTCCGCACCCTCAAGGCAAGTCTTGAATGCGTCGCATGACAAAAGACGAAGGGTTCGATTGAAACCGGTGATGGATCAGATCGTCCGCCCCGTCTTCATCAGGTCGCGGATCTCCGTCAGCAGCTTCACATCGGCCGGGATCTCCGGGGGCTTGTCGGCGGTCCCGGTCTTGGCATCCTCGGTGCGGCGCAGGCGGTTCATGCCCTTGACCAGGAAAAACAGAATCCAGGCGATGATGATGAAGTTGATGGCAGCGGTGACGAAGCTTCCCCAAGCGAGCACGGCCCCCTGGTTCTTGGCCTCCGCCAGCCCCGTTGCCGTGACGGATTCGGCCAGGGGCGTGAAGTAGTTCGTGAAGTCGAGGCCGCCGGTGACGGCCCCGATGATCGGCATGAAGATGTCGCCGACGAGTGAATCCACGATCTTGCCGAACGCGGCACCGATGATGATGCCGATGGCCAGATCGACCACGTTGCCGCGAAGGGCAAACTGCTTGAACTCGCTCCACATGACCGGACCCCTTAAAGCTCGCCCCCAAGCTTAAGGCTGCCCGATCCAGGAATTTCGTCAAGCCTCTCTGCTGGCGAGAAGGTCCTGCAGATCCAGGCGGCGTGTGACCATCTGGAGTTCGCCGTCAGGCGTTCTCGGCCACTGGTCCTCGGGACGGTCGACATAGAGCTCGATCCCGTTGCCGTCGGGATCGCTGAGGTAGAGCGCCTCGCTCACCCCGTGATCACTCGCGCCCTGCAGCGGAATGCCGGCCTCGGCGATCCGGACAAGCGCATCGGCGAGAGCCGCCCGCGTGGGATAGAGGATCGCCACATGGTAGAGCCCCGTGGTGCCGGGAGGCGGCGGGGAGCCTCCTTCACTCTCCCAGGTGTTGAGGCCGATATGGTGGTGGTACCCTCCGGCCGAGACGAAGGCGGCCTGGCTGCCGTAGCGCTGGATCAACTCGAATCCGAGCACCCCGCAGTAGAAAGAGAGCGCCCGCTCGAGATCGGCCACCTTCAGGTGGACGTGACCGATCCTGACACCGGGATCGATGGGTCGCGCCGCCGGTTGCCCGGTGGCGTCATGAGACATGGGTTTGATCATCGCTTTCACCTCAGGCCGACCGCGTGGACAACGCGGGAGCAGGCTTCACCGATCCGGTCCGCACCGCAAGGGCGCCGTCGCCGAGAAGGGCCTGGGTCGCGAGGGCCGCAATCCAGAACGCGAGATATTCCCATCCGCCGTTCGGGTTGTTGAAGAAGAAGCCGGCAGGGCCGTGAACGAAGGCAATGGCACCCAGCAGAACCGGGATCAGGGCCAGGGACACCCAGCGGGTATGGAAGCCGAGAATGAGGGCGACGCCACCAACGGCCTCGATGAGGATCGTGAGATAGGCCAGAGCCGGCGGCAGGCCGAGGCTGCCGAAGAACTGGGCCGCACCGGCAGGAGTGAAGACGAAGATCTTCAGGCCGGCATGGGCGAGGAACAGAACGCCGAGCGTGACGCGCAGGATCAGGGCGGCATAGGGAGCAGTGCGGGTGTCGATCATGAGGACAATCTCCTGAATGGATGATCTCATATGATCTCAAACCAGGAATATGATAATCGTCTACGCAGAATATCAGTTCACACTCTTGGAATGAGATTAGTTCATGCTCGACCGCGTCACCAGCATGCAGGTCTTCGTTCGCGTCGCGGCCTTAGGCAGCTTCTCGGCGGCGGCGCGGGCGCTCAACCTGTCCCAGACCATGGTGACGAAGCATGTGGCCGCCCTTGAGGAGAGGCTCGGGGTCAAGCTGCTGCACCGCTCCACCCGCAAGCTGATGCTGACGGAGGGCGGCCGGAACTATCTCGCGGCCTGCGAGCGCATCCTGGGCGAGATCGAGGAGGCGGAAGCCTCCGCGAGCCTGGAGCGCATCGAGCCTAAGGGGGTGCTGCGGCTCAATGTGCCCCTCACCTTCGGCTTCCGGCACATCGCTCCGGCCATCCCCGAGTTCAACCGCCTCCATCCAGAGGTCTCCTTCGATCTCGGCCTTGCCGACCGCTTTGTGGATCTGATCGAGGAAGGGTGGGATCTGGCGATCCGCATCGGCCGGCTGAAGGATTCGAGCCTCGTCGCCCGACGTTTGGCCCCCTGCCGGACGATGGTCTGCGCCGCCCCCTCCTATCTGAAGGAGCACGGCACCCCGCAGAGCCTGGAGGATCTCGCCCGTCACAACTGCCTCGGCTACACCTTGCCGAGCGCCGTCGGTGCGAGCCGCTGGGCCTTCGGCGCTGATGGCGAGATCACCGTGCCGGTGCAGGGAAATCTTCGCGCCAACAATGGCGATGCCCTGCTGTCGGCGGCCGTGGCTGGACAGGGCCTGATCTATCAGCCCACCTTCATCGTCGGCGACAGCTTGCGCGAAGGCACCCTGGTTCCGGTTCTCGGCGGCCATCCGACCTATGGGCTCGGCATCCACGCAGTCCTTCCCTCAGGCCGGCAGGCTCCTGCGAAGGTCCGGGCCTTCGTCGAATTCCTCGCCCGGCGCTTTGCGCCGGAGCCCGAGTGGGACAGGGGCCTGTAGCGCCCCGCAGTGGCGCTCCAAGCCTTAACCGGCTAAAGCTATTCCTCTTTTTTCGAGGGTTCACGCCTATGGTCGCCACCTGGGCCGTCGTGTTGTCGGCGCTGGTCTATCTCTGCTTCCTGTTCACGGTCGCCTATTGGGGCGACAATTGGGGGCGGCGCTTCGTTCAAGGACCGGCCCGTTCCACGATTGCGGCCCTTGCGCTCGCCGTCTACTGCACCTCCTGGACCTTCTTCGGATCGGTCGGGCTTGCCAGCCGCTCGGGCTTCGACTTTCTCGCCATCTATATCGGCCCGATCCTGGTGATCGGACTGGGCCATCCGCTGGTGGCCCGGATCGTGCGCGTGGCGAAAACCCAGAACATCTCGTCCATCGCCGATTTCGTGGCCGCCCGCTACGGCAAGAGCGAACGGGTGGCAGCCCTCGTCAGCCTGATCGCCCTCATCGGCTCGGTGCCTTACATCGCCCTGCAGCTGAAGGCCGTCTCGTCGTCGCTCGACGTCTTCCTGAACACCGCGAGCGGATCATCACTGTCGCAGCTCCCCTTCCTCGGCGATCTGGCGCTCGTCGTTGCCCTGGTGCTGGCGGGCTTCGCCGTCGCGTTCGGCACGCGACACACGGATGCCACGGCGCACCAGAACGGCCTGCTGGTCGCCATCTCGCTCGAGTCGCTGGTGAAGCTCGTCGCCTTCCTGATGGTCGGCGGCTACATCACCTTCGTGATGTTCGATGGATACGACGGCATCGTTCAGCGCCTCAACGAGCAGGGCACAAGCTCCAACCTGATGGGGACGACCTCCGGGTTCGGCAGCTACCTCACCCTGATCCTGCTCTCCACCTGCGCCACCCTTCTGCTTCCCCGTCAGTTTCACGTGACGGTGGTCGAGAACCATGACATCGCCGATCTGAAACGGGCGGCCTGGCTGTTTCCGCTCTATCTCATCCTCATCAATCTCTTCGTCGTTCCCATCGCGCTTGCAGGAATGGCATCGTTTCCCGAGGGAGCCATCGATCGGGACATGACCTTGCTGGCCCTGCCGCTGACGGACAAGGCCGGGACGCTGGCCGTCATTGCCTTCCTCGGCGGTTTTTCGGCAGCGACCGCCATGGTCATCGTCGACTCCGTTGCGGTGGCGGTGATGATTTCGAACCATCTCGTCATGCCCATCGTGCTGCGGCGGCGCGCCTTTGCGGGCATCGACCCCGGCAGCTTCGTGATCGGCGTCAGGCGGGTTTCCATCGTCCTCGTGATCCTCCTTGGCTATCTCTATTACCGCGCCTCCGGAGAGGCGGCGCTTGCAGCCATCGGCCTTTTGTCCTTTGCCGCCATCGCGCAGGTCGCGCCGGCCTTTCTCGGCGGGCTCATCTGGTCGCGAGGCACGGCGCTCGGTGCCAGCATCGGCCTCGTCGTCGGCTTCCTCACCTGGGCCTATACGCTGCTTCTGCCGAGCCTCGTCTGGGACGGCGTGTTCTGGTCGGATGTGGTGGTCACCGGCCCCTTCGGCATCACGACGCTGAAGCCCACGGCTTTGTTCGGTGTCGATCTGCCTCAACTCACCCACGGCGTCATCTGGAGCCTGTCGCTCAACATCCTGTGCTACATCGTCTTCTCCCTGTGGCGGCCGGTGACGGCCATGGAGCAGATCCAGGCAAACGTCTTTCTCGGTGAGGCTGCCGCTTCCGTCGCCCCCAGCTTCCGCCTGTTCCGCGCCAGCGTCAGCGTCGGCGAGCTGCGCGCAACCGTCGCCCGTTATCTCGGCGAAGAGCGGACGGCCCGCTCCTTCGAAGGCTTCGCTCACAGCCGCGGCCAGAATCTGGAGGTCCGTGCCGAGGCCGACATCCATCTCCTGCGCTATGCGGAGCACCTGCTGGCCTCGGCCATCGGCACCGCCTCCTCGCGTCTTGCCCTGTCGCTGCTGCTGCGTCGCCGCACCGTCTCCACGGAGGCGGCGCTCAAGCTGCTCGACGACGCCTCGGCTGCGATCCAGCACAGCCGCGATCTGCTCCAGCATGCGCTGAACTACGCCAAGCAGGGCATCACGGTCATCGACGGCGACCTGCGCCTGCTCGCCTGGAATCAGGCTTTCCTCGACCTCTACGACATGCCGCCCAATTTCGTGCAGGTGGGAATCGGCATGGAGCAGATCGTTCGCTACAATGCCGCGCGCGGATCCTACGGACCAGGCCGAATCGAAGATCTGGTCGAGGCCCGCCTTCATTCCTTCCGGCATGACGTGGAGCCGGTGCGCCTCAGGCTCTATCCCTCCGGCAAGGTGATCGAGATCCGCTCGAACCTGCTGCCCGACGGCGGTCACGTCACTACCTACACGGATGTGACCGAAACCGTTCTGGCCGAAGAGGCGAGCCGCCGCGCCAACGAGACCCTCGAGCAGCGCGTGCGCGAGAGAACCGAGGAGCTCACGCGCCTCAACGAGGCGCTCAGGAACGCGAAGGCCGAGGCTGACGAGGCCAACATTTCGAAGACTCGCTTCCTTGCCGCCGCCTCCCACGACATCCTGCAGCCGCTCAATGCTGCCCGCCTTTATGCGACCTCGCTCGTGGAGCGGGATCGCGAAGCCGGCGATGTGACGCTCGCCGAGAACATCGATGCATCGCTGGATGCGGTCGAGGAGATTCTGACCGCCATTCTCGACATCTCGCGCCTCGATACCGGCGCGATGAAGCCGCAATGGTCGAGCTTCCGCATCGACGAGCTGTTCCGCCAGCTGCAGCGCGAGTTCGAGCCTGTCGCCCGGAACAAGGGCCTCAAGCTCACCTTCATTCCCTCCTCGCTGACGGTGCGCTCGGACCGGCGCCTCATGCGGCGCCTGCTGCAGAACCTGATCTCCAATGCGATCAAGTACACGCCCACGGGCCGTGTGCTCGTCGGCGGGCGCCGACGCGGCGGACATATCCTGCTTGAAGTCTGGGATACGGGTCTCGGCATCCCGGCCTCGAAGCAGCGTGTCGTCTTCCGCGAGTTCCAGCGTCTGGACCAGGGCATGAAGGTCGCGCGAGGCTTAGGGCTCGGGCTCTCCATCGTCGAGCGAATCGCACGCGTCCTCAAGCATCCGATCACCTTGAACTCGGAAGTGGGACGCGGCTCCGTGTTCCGTGTCGAGGTGCCTGTGGTCGCCGCCCTTCCGGCCACGGCCGCAGCTCCCGAGCCGCCGAAAGCTCCTGCGACCGTGCTGTCGGGCCTGCGCGTGCTCGTCATCGACAACGAGCCGGCCATTCTGGAGGGCATGCGCCTTCTGCTCTCGGGCTGGGGATGCGAGGTCTGGACCGCGTCCGACCTCGAGAGCGCGCATCAGGCCCTGCGCACAAGCAAGGGCCTGCCGGAGGTGATCATTGCCGATTATCACCTGGACGAAACCGACGGGCTCGAAGTCATCAAGGCCCTGCGCTGGAAGACCCAGGTGGATATGCCGGCCCTGCTCGTCACCGCCGACCGCACGCCCGCCGTGCGGGACGCGGCGGCGGCGATGAACATCCACGTTCTCAACAAGCCGCTGAAGCCCGCGGCCCTGCGCGCGCTGCTGACGCAATGGCGTGCCACGAAGGTGGCGGCGGAGTAAAGGCAACCTCCTCCACGTCATCACCGGCCTTGTTCCGGTGATCCACGTCTGTGCACGTAGTGGTTCTGAAGACGTGGATGGCCGGAACAAGTCCGGCCATGACGAGCGTGTCACGCAGATTTCAACGCCCAATCCACCGCCGCCACAGCATGGATCGTCGTGGTGTCGAACAGAGGTACGGCGCTGTCTTCCTCCGACACGAGAAGCATGATCTCGGTGCAGCCGAGGATCACAGCCTGCGCGCCGCGTTCGATCAGGCGCGCGATGATTTCGCGATAAGCCTGGCGTGAATCCGGCCTGGCGTGCCCGAGCACCAGCTCCTTGTAGATGATCTCGTGGACGATCCTGCGGTCGTCCTCATCCGGCACGATCACGTCGAGGCCATGGCTCCCCCGCAGCCGACCCTTGTAGAAATCCTGCTCCATGGTGAAGGCCGTGCCGAGAAGGCCAACCCTTCGCAGACCCGCGGCCTTGATCTTCTCAGCCGTGGGATCGGCGATGTGAAGCAGCGGGATGCTGACAGCGGAGGAGATCGCATCGGCCAGGCGGTGCATCGTGTTGGTGCACAGAACGATGAAGCTCGCGCCGCCGCGCTCCAGGCGCAGTGCTGCCTCCTGCATGGCTTCGGCCAGCCGATCCCATTCACCGTCGTGCTGGAGCCGCTTGATCGCGTCGAAATCGACCGACCACATCAGGCATTGCGCCGAGTGCACGCCGCCGAGCCGCCGGTTCACCTCCTGATTGATGATGCGATAATATTCGGCCGAGCTTTCCCAGCTCATGCCGCCGATCAGCCCGATGGTCTGCATAGTGACTTACGGGTTCGGCGTGTAGGGCGAGCGGCCGCTTTTCAGCGCATCATCGAGGAGTTCCAGCCGATCCTGCCCCCAGAACACCTCGCCGTCGAGCACATAGGCCGGGGAGCCGAAGACGTCGGCGGCAACCGCATTCTCCAGGTTGAGGGCGTAGATCGCCTCGGTGGTGCTGCCGGTGACCACATCCATCAGCGACGACGAGTCGAGATCGGCCTGCTCCGCCAGCTCCGCGAGAACCAGCGGATCCGCGAGATTGCGATCCTCCTCCCAAACAGCAGCGAAAGCGCGGCGCAGGAAGGCATCCGGGCTCTTGCCTGAGGCGTTGATCGCGATCACGAAGCGGTCGGCGAGGTTGACGTCGAAGGGCCAATGCTTCGGGGTGATGTTGAAGGACAGGCCGCGCTTGTCGCGCCAGCGCTGAAGCTCCAGAATTCGATAGCGCTGCCGTGCCGGATGGCGCTGAGCGAGCGGAAGACCGCCTGTTTCGGCGAAGACCCGGCCGAGGAAGACAGGCTTATGGTTGACCTCGACCCCATGCCTATGCGCGATCTCCATGAAGGGCGCGTGACCGATATAGGCCCAGGGGCTCACGAGGGAGAAGTAATAATCGATGATGCGAGGCATGGGTCCGATTCGGGGTTGTTCAGGCCTTCAACGGCGATGCCCCACCTTGAACCATCAGGCCGCGGTCTTCAACGTCTCTTCCGCCGTGAGAAAGGCCTCGACTTCGGGAGCGGCTGCCGGCGCTTCAGCCCGGACCCCGACCTCCTCCAGCAGGCGGGGCATCGAGACGAATTTTCGGCTCCGGCGGTCATAGAGCCCTGCCCTCACCAGGGCGATGGCGTTGAGGATCGGACTGCCGTCCTTCGACGAGGAGACCAGCCGATGCTCCATCACCACATGGGTGTCGGACCAGGTGAGGATGCGCGTCTCCAGGGTGAAGGCGCGAAACGGCCGGAGCTCCCGCCGGAAGCGGATCTGTGCCGCGCCCACCACCGGCACCCAGCCGTTCCTGAGGATCGGCCGCCACAGGCCCGAGCGGATCATGATGTCGGTGCGGCCGAGATCCATGAGCGTCCAATAGCGCCCGTTGTTCATGTGGAGCGACGTGTCGAGGTCGTGCGGCCAGACACGGAAGGTCAGGCGCGACACGTCCCGCACCGGATCGAGCTTCGGCCGGACAAAGGAGGCAAGGATCAGCTGAATGAGGCGCAGCCAGAGGTTCACGACAGGCCCATCCCGGTCTGGCGCTGAAACAGGATGAGATCGAGGGACGGCGCATCGAGGCCGAAGCCGGTGAGCAGGCAATGCACCTGTCCGCGATGGTGCGTCTGATGATTGAAGAAATGCGTCAGGGCCGGCGCCAGTGGCTGCTCGACATCGGTAGGGTTCGTGATCGTGCGGTAGCGGAAGCGCCCCACGAGATCGGCTTCGGAGAGGCCGTCGACATAGGCGACGATCCGCGCATCCTCCCTCTCGCGCGCGGCACGGAGTTCAGCGAAGTCCTCGAACAGGATCGCGTCGAGGCGGTTCGGCGCCTCCCCGTCTCCCGAGAACCGCCTCATCCAGATGCGGTCGGCAACGAGGAGATGGTTGAGGGTGCCGTGCACCGACTTGAAGAACGCCCCGCGATCCGCGCGGTAATCCGCATCGGACAGTTGCGCGGCAACCTCATAGAGGCGCTCGTTGCTCCAGGCATTGTAGCCCGCCATCATGGCGAAATGCGGTTTCATGGAAAGCCCCCTTTTGCCCTCTCCCCTCCGCGGGAGAGGGTGGCGAACGAAGTGAGCCGGGAGAGGGGAAGTCAGCGGGCGGACACGGCCCCTCTCCCGACCTGCTACGCAGGTCACCCTCTCCCGCAAAGGGGAGAGGGTTTAAGGCAGCTCACGCCGCCTTCTTCGCAGCGGCACGACCGTAGAAGGTCTCACCGCTCGCTGCCATGTCGAGGAGCAGCTTCGGCGGCGTGAAGCGGTCGCCGTGCTTGGCCTGCAGCCTCTGGCACAACTCCACGAAGACCTTGGCTCCCATGAAGTCGATGTAGGACAGCGCGCCGCCCGTATAGGGCGCGAAGCCGAAGCCGAGGATGGAGCCCACATCCGCCTCGCGCGGATCGGTGACGACGCCCTCCTCGACGGTGCGTGCGGCCTCCAGAGCCTGCGTCACGAGCAGGCGCTGCTTCAACTCGTCCATGTCGATGAGCTCGGCCGCCGGGTTCACCTGCAGGTCCTTCAACCCGGGCCACAGCCGCTTCGGCGCGCCTTCCGGATAATCGTAGAAGCCCTTGCGGTTCTTGCGCCCAAATCGCCCTTCCTTTTCCACGAGCGTGGCAAGCAGTTGCTCCTGCTCAGGGATGATGGCGGCATCGCCCAGCTGTGCCTTGGTGGCGCGCAGGATCTTGAGGCCGAGATCGACGCCGACCTCATCGTTGAGCGACAGCGGACCGACCGGCATGCCCGCCTGCTTGCCGGCCTGCTCGATCATCGGCGCCGGCACGCCCTCGGTCAGCATGAGGTGCCCTTCGAGGATGTAGGCGAGCACGCAGCGGTTGGCGAAGAACCCGCGGGAATCGTTGACGACGATCGGCGTCTTCTTGATCAGGCGCACGTAATCGAGCGCGGTGGCAAGCGCCTTGTCCCCCGTCTCTTTTCCTAAGATGATCTCGACGAGCATCATCTTCTCGACCGGCGAGAAGAAATGGATACCGATGAACTGGTCAGGCTTCTTCGACTGTTGGGCTAAACCTGAGATCGGCAGGGTCGAGGTGTTGGAGGCGAAGATGCAGTCGGGACGGATCGAGGCCTCGACCTTCTGGATCACTTCCGCCTTCACCTTGGGATCTTCGAACACGGCCTCGATGACGAGATCGCAATCCTTCAGGTCGCCGTAATCGGCCGATGCCGTGATGCGCGCGAGCAGCGCATCCCGATCCGCCGTCTTGGCGCGGCCCTTCATGATCTGGTCGGACATGAGCTTGTGCGAATGCGCCTTGCCCTTCTCGGCCGCTTCGACATCGCGGTCGATGAGCACGACCTCGAGTCCCGCGTTGGCCGTGACATAGGCCACGCTGGCGCCCATGAAGCCAGCGCCGATGACGCCAACCTTCTTGAGGCTGGTGGGCGGCACGTCCTTGGGCCGGCGCGCACCCTTGTTGAGATCCTGCATGGAGATGAAGAGCGTGCGGATCATCGCCGCCGCTTCCTTCGAGCGCAGGATCTTGGCGAACCAGCGCGACTCGACCTTCAGCGCCAGATCCATCGGCAGCTGGAGTCCCTGGTAGACGGATTCCAGAATCGCGCGGATCGCCGGGTAGTTGTCCTGCGTCTCGCGGCGGTAGATGGCGTTGGCCGGCGGCCAGATCTGCATGCCGGCGGCGGAATAGACCTTGTTGGACGGCAGCTTGTAGCCCTTCTGGTCCCAGGGCGCGACGGCGGAGCCGCCGCCCTTGATCCAGTCCTTCGCTGCCTGCACGATCCCGTCTCGCGGCGCGACCGCATGCACGAGCCCCATGTTGCGCGCCATGAGCGGGCGGATCTGCTCGCCCTTGAACAGCATCTGCAGGGCGTCGCCCGTCTGCATGAGGCGCGCCACGCGCTGCGTGCCGCCGGCGCCGGGGAAGAGCCCGACCTTCACTTCGGGCAGGCCGACGCGGGTGGAATCCACATCGGACAGGACGCGGAAATGGCAGGCGAGCGCCAGCTCGAAGGCGCCGCCGAGGCAGACGCCGTGCACGGCCGCCGCGAAGGGCTTGCCGCAGGTCTCGAGACGACGGTAGAGGAGCGAGAGCTTGCGGGATTCGTCGAAGAAGAACTGCATCGCAGCCTCTTCGCCCTTCTCCTTGGCAAGCCGCGCATATTCCGCGCCGAGCCCCTGGAGCATGGTGAGGTCCGCGCCGCCCGAGAACGCCTCCTTGCCGGAGGTGATCACGCAGCCCTTGATGGCCTCATCGCCCGCAACCGTCTTGATGATCTGCTCCAGCTCGCCCATCACCTCGGGAGTGATCACGTTCATGGAGCGTCCCGGCATGTCCCAGGTCGCGAGCGCAATGCCGTCGGCGTCGGTCTCGAAGCGGAAATTGGTGAAGTTCGTCATCCTGTCCTCCCGGGAGGTTTCCCGTCATCCCGGCCGCAGCGTAGCGGAGAGCCGGGATCGTTATCCGATTTCTGGTCTTACGATCCCGGATTCCGCTCCGCGGCTCCGGGATGACAGTGAAAGATCAAACCCGCTCGATGATCGCGGCCGTGCCCATGCCGGCGGCAACGCACAGGGTGACGAGAGCCGTCTGCCTGTTCGTGCGCTCCAGCTCGTCGAGCACCGTGCCGAGGATCATGGCGCCGGTGGCGCCGAGCGGATGCCCCATGGCGATGGCGCCACCGTTCACGTTGACCTTCGCCGGATCGAGATCCATCGCCTGGATGTAGCGCAGCACCACCGACGAGAACGCCTCGTTGATCTCGAACAGATCGATGTCGTCCTTCGTCATGCCGGCCTTGCGGAGCGCCAGCTCAGACACGTCGATGGGACCGGTGAGCATGAGCGCGAGATCGGAGCCGATGGAGGCAAAGCCCTTGATGCGCGCGCGCGGCTTCAGGCCAGCCTTCGCGCCGCCCTCCCTGTTGCCCACGAGAACGGCGGCAGCGCCGTCGACGATGCCCGACGAGTTGCCGGCATGGTGGACGTGGTTGACGAACTCCACATCCGGATGGGCCGCGACCGCCACCGCGTCGAAGCCGCCCATCTCGCCCATCTGCACGAAGGCGGCCTTGAGCTGGCCGAGCGACTGCATGTCGGTCTGCGGCCGCATGTGCTCGTCCTTGGCGAGGATGGTGAGGCCGTTGATGTCCTTCACCGGCACGACGGACTTGGCGAAACGGCCCTCGTCCCAGGCCTTCGCGGCGCGCTTCTGCGACTCGACCGCGTAGGCGTCGACATCGTCGCGCGAGAAGCCGTATTTCGTGGCGATCAGGTCCGCTGAGATGCCCTGGGGCAGGAAGTAATTGTCGATGGCAATGCCCGGATCGACCGGCCACGCGCCGCCGGACGCGCCCATGCCGATGCGGCTCATGGATTCGACGCCGCCGCCGATGGTGACGTCCTTCATGCCTGACATGACCTGCGCGGCCGCCAGAGCCACCGCATCGAGGCCCGAGGCGCAGAAGCGGTTGATCTGCACGCCCGGCACCTCCTTGCCGAAGCCTGCTTTGAGCGCCGCAGCACGTGCGATGTCGCCGCCTGCCTCGCCGACCGGATCGACGCAGCCGAGCACCACGTCCTCCACCAGTTTCGGATCGAGATCGTTGCGCTTGCGGATCGCATCGAGCGTCGTGACCGCGAGGTCCACCGCCGGAACCTCGTGCAGCGAACCATCCGGCTTGCCGCGTCCGCGCGGCGTGCGGACGGCGTCGTAGATATAGGCTTCAGCCATGGAGGCCTCCCGGTCAGGTTGTCATCCCGAACGCGAAGCGATCCGGGATCGTCATCAGAATAGGGCGTTTTACTCGTCGCGCGATCCCGGCTCTGCGCTTCGCTCCGGCCGGGATGACGGTTGTTGCAATCAGAACATCTCCGCCGGCATCGCCATGGTCGTGTCCGCGCCCGTGACGATGCGGACAAGCCGCGTGGCGGTCTCCGGCATCATGCGCTCCATGAAGAAGCGTCCGGTCAGCAGCTTGGCGTCCATCCGCTCGGCGACGCCATTGCCTTGCGCCTTCTTTCCTTGAGCGGCCTTCGCCATCCTGCCCCACATATACCCCATAACCACGAGGCCGAAGAGGTGCATGTAGTCGGTCGCGCCGGCGCCGGCGTTGTCGGGCTTCGCCATGGCGTTCTGCATGAACCACATGGTCGCCTGCTGCAGATGGCCCAACCCCTGCTGCAACGGCGCGATGTAAGCCTTGAGGCTTTCGTCGCCGGCATTCTCCTGGCAGAAGGCGCCGACCTCGTTGAAGAAGGTCATGACGGCGCGTCCGCCATCCTTGCCGAGCTTGCGGCCGACGAGGTCCATGGCCTGGATGCCGTTGGCCCCCTCGTAGATCTGCGTGATGCGGGCATCGCGCACGAACTGCGACATGCCCCATTCCTCGATATAGCCGTGGCCGCCGAACATCTGCTGCGCCTTGACGGCATTGTCGAAACCGAGATCGGTGAGCACGCTCTTCGCCACCGGCGTCATGAGTCCCATGTAGTCCTCGGCCACCTGGCGTTGCGCCTCGTCCGAGGAGCGGTGCGCGATGTCGCTGTTGAGGCCCGTCCAGACAATGAGCGCGCGGCCCGCCTCGTTGAAGGCCTTGATGGAGAGAAGCGTGCGGCGCACGTCAGGATGCACGATGATCGGATCGGCGGGCTTGTCGGGGAACTTGGCGCCCGTGAGCGAGCGGCCCTGCAGGCGGTCCTTCGCATAAGCCACGGCGTTCTGATAGGCCACTTCGGATTGCGCCAGGCCTTGCACGCCGACGGCGAGACGCGCCTCGTTCATCATCACGAACATGGCGTTGAGACCGCGGTTTGCCTCACCGACGAGCCAGCCCTTCGCGCCGTCGTAGTTCATGACGCAGGTGGCGTTGCCGTGGATGCCCATCTTGTGCTCCAGCGAACCGCAGGAGACGCCGTTGCGCTCACCCAGCGAGCCATCCTCGCTGACGAGAACCTTCGGCACCACGAAGAGCGAGATGCCCTTCGTGCCGGCGGGCGCCCCCTCGATGCGGGCGAGCACCAGATGCACGATGTTCTCCGCCATGTCGTGCTCGCCGGCGGAAATGAAGATCTTGGTGCCGGAGATGGCATAGGAGCCGTCGCCGTTCGGCACGGCCTTGGTCTTGAGCAGGCCGAGATCCGTGCCGCAATGGGGCTCGGTGAGGTTCATGGTGCCGGTCCATGAGCCCTCGATCATCTTCGGCAGATAGGTCTTCTTCTGCGCTTCGGTGCCATGGACGATGAGCGCGGCGATCGCTCCTTGAGTCAGGCCCGGATACATGCCGAGCGCCAGGTTCGACGAGGAGACGAATTCCTGCATGATAGTGTTGAGGACGGACGGCAGGCCCTGGCCGCCATATTCCTCCGGCGCCGCCAGACCCATCCAGCCGCCGGCGGCGTATGCTTCATAGGCTTCCTTGTAGCCTTTCGGCGTGGTGACCGATCCGTCGGGATTGCGGGTGCAGCCCTCCTGGTCGCCGGAGAGGTTCAGGGGCGCGAAGACCTCCTCGCAGAGCTTGGCGCCCTCGGCGAGGATCGCCTCCACCGTGTCGGGCGTCGCGTCGGCGAAGCCGGGCAGGTTGTTGTAACGCTCAATCGGGAACACGTCGTTCAAAAGGAACGCGACGTCTTCGACGGGGGCCTTGTAGACCGGCATTCGGATGTCTCCCAGATCGGATACACGCGCCATCTTCCGTTAGGATAGCGCATCGGCCAAGTAGATAGTTCACATATAAACTATCTTGCCGCTTTGGGAAGAGGGAGGGCAGGAATTCTTGGGCGGACAGACGCAAGCCGGTTTCGGTGAAGCTCGACCGGATGGCCCCGAGGCCGCGTATCTGTTGGCCAAGTCTCGATAAGGGGTAAACCAAAACGCCCGTACGGCATCAGGCGTCTCACCTGATGCCGTACGGGCGTCACTTTGGACTCTGCGGGAGGAGTCAGCCTCAGGCGGCGGCGGCCATGTCGGCGCGGCGGGCCTTCAGCTCGGCCAAGGCCTCTTCGATCTCGCCCTTCTGCTGCTCAAGGTGCCGGATCTGGTCCTCGACCTGCTCCAGCGAGAGCTTGAGGTTCATGGCAGGCCCATTGCCTGAGCGCTCCTCGGCCACCATGGCGCGGATTTCCGTCAGGGTGAAGCCAAGCTGCTTGCCCTTCAGGATCACGGACAGGCGGTCACGGTCACGGGCATCGTAGATGCGGGCCGTTCCGTCGCGGCGGGGGGACAGCAGGCCGCGATCCTCGTAGAAACGGAGAGTGCGGAGAGTGACTCCGAACTCGCGCGCGAGATCACCGATCGTATAAACCCTTGCACCCTCTCCGGCATCGCCAGCCTTGGTGCTCATTGCATATTGATCCATGGAATGCCCCATCTTTCATTGTTGCCGGCTCTGTGCTTGGAGCACGTCCCCTTCAGTAATGAAATGATATAACATATAATTTGAAAGATGCAAGAGTATTACGATCATCATATACCCATGGGGCAGTGGAATGGCCCCTTTGGGGCAGGACGTAGGGGAAAGGGCGGGTTCTCGGGCAGGATTTCCCGCTAAAGCCCCTCCGTTTAACGGGTTTTTTACCACGCTCGACAAAAGTTGCGGCGTCGGTCGAAGAGCCTGAAGGCGGTGTGATTCGCCTCACGCAGGCTCCAAGCCCGTCAGGCGGGCATCGGTACGGGGGGCTCCTGTCCGCCTCAAGGTCCTGCGTACCCCACGAGCCCACGATGAGACGATACGTCCTCTCAAGACTTGACGACCTCGACCGCGATGCCCGCGAGCTGGCCATGGCTGCGGCCCGCCGGGCGGGCCTGAGCCTTGAGGAATGGGCTGCGACCCTTCTGGCCGAACAGGACGACGAGCCGGCCCCTCCCCCGCACCCGGCCCGCCGGAACACCGGCAGCGATCTCGACGCCCTGATCGCCCGGATGTCATCCGTATCGCGTCCGCGACCAAAGCGGGATTACGAAGCCCTGATGGCGGCCATCGCCACGGAGAGCGAACGTCAGGCCCAGGATCAGGCATCGCGAACAGCCATCGCGCTCGAATCCATGGCGAGCTGGATCGAGCAGGCGGAAGCCCGGCTCAACGACGCCGCCCGCAGCTCCGCCGATCAGCAGGACCGGATCGCCGCGATCCTGTCCCAGGCCCTGTCGTCCCTGAAGGAGCGCCTCGACGCGGTGGAGCGCCAGGTCGCTTCCGAGCGGGCCGTTCCGCCGCGCATTGCGTTCCCGATGGAGGAGGCGCTCAAGGCGCTGGCTCCCGTGTCCGAAACGCTAGCCGGTCTGCGGGCCGATATGTCCCGCCTCGCCATGCGCCTGGAGAAGCCCGACCCAGCCTTCGCGCCTGCCGTGGAGACCATCCGCGCCGAGATCGATACCCTTCGCTCCGGCATGGATCATCTGGCGACCCGCGAGGAGATCGCCGCCCTCGATGCCTCCCTCGGCTCCATCGCAAAAGATCTCGAACAGGGACCGACGACGAAGGACCTGCGCACCCTCGCCAGCTCGATGACCGTCCTCTACGAACAGGTCCAGACCCTCTCCGAGGGACTGAACGAGGGCCTGCACCAGCGCATCGGCCGCGGCATCGATCTGCTCAAGGAGAAGATCGACCGGATGGCCGATGCCGGGACCGACCGGTCGGTCGTCGATTTCCTCAGCAGCCAGATCGTGGACCTGCGCCAGGATCTAGCCAGCCGGGCCGAACCGCAGCAGATGGCCAAGCTCTCCGACGAGATCGAAACCCTCGGCCGTCACGTTGCTGAGCTGCGCCTCCATCAGGTCAGCAAGAGCGATTTCACGGCCCTGAAGCGATCCCTCGACGATGTCTGTTCGGCCCTCTACGTCACCGCCACCGCACAGGAGGCCGGCAAGGTGCCGGAGCTGCTGGAGCGCGTCGACCGACGCCTCGACCTCCTGGCCCGCCGTCCGGATCCGAAGCCGGCCGATTTCACGCCGATCGGCGAGCAGCTGGCGCTTCTGACCGAGCGAATGGCGAACCTGTCCGGCGCCCGCTCGATGGACAGTGATGCCTTGACCGACGCGGTAGAGCGGCTGTCGTCCCAGGTGCAGGCCGTGGCCGAAAGGGAGGCCGTCTCCCATGAGCCCCTGCTGCAGCGGTTCGACCGGATCGAGCAGGAACTGCGGCTGCTCGGTCGGGAGACCGATACCGCCGACATGGCGCAGGTGCTGCGCTCCATCGACGAGAAGCTGGACCGGACGCCCGCCCAGCCTGCGGGCTTCGATGCCCTGGAACGGCAGATCGCGGCGCTTGCGGAGCGCCTTGGATCCACGCCCGATGCGCCGCTGCACAAGGCTCTGGAGGAGGCCACCGGGCACCTGCGGCATCTTCAGAACGAAGCTGCCGGGATTGCGGAACGTGCCGCCAAGGCCGCGCTGAACGACATTCGGCCCACCCTGCCGGATGCCGGCGACCTCGATAGCCTCAAGCATGGCTTCGTGGAGCTGAAAGCCCTTCACAACCGCTCCGACCGGAAAACGCAGGAGACCCTGAGGGCCGTTCATGAGGCCCTGGAGAACCTCGCCACCCGTTTGCCGAACCAGTTCGCGCCGGCGGCCGGCAGGCCGATCACGCCCGCGGCGGAGCCGCTGCCTCCCTCGCTGCCGTCGACGGATCGCCTCGAGGCCGCCGTGCGCCGGCTTCACGCCGCCACCCTGTCCCAGATCGAAGAGGTCGCTTCGCCCGTATCGGACACGCCCGCCCCCGAAATCCTGAGAGCGCCGCCCTCCGGAGAACCTGCGGCATCGGGCCTACCCCTGACGGCTTCGGATGAGGAGCGTGGCCATGTCCGCGCCAGCTTCATCGCAGCCGCACGAAGGGCCGTGCAGAATGCAGCGCTGGAGCCGGCTGAAGGATCCGCCTCCGCGCCGCTCATGCAGGAGGCAGGGGACACCGATCCCTCCGAGGATAAGGAAGCGGACGAGGCGGCGCCCCCATCCCTGTTCGAGCGCCTGCGCCGGACCCTCGATGGCCAGCGCCGCCCCTTCCTTCTCGGTCTGGCCTTTCTGATCCTGGCGGCCGGCACAGCACGGATCCTGTCCGGAGAGCATGGCGTTTCGGCCATCGCCTCCCCCTCGCCGGACGTGTCGCACGAGATCCTTCAGGCTCCTGAAACCCGATCCCGCAACATGGCGGACGCTTCAGCGCCGAAGGAAGCCGCGACCCTCTTCCAGGCTTCAACCCTCTCTCCGGAATCCTCAGCCTCGGCCCCACTGGCAGCCGGCAGGTTCCTCGTGGACCCGGCGACGGTGGTTGGGATTCCGGCGGATGTCCCGGCAGGCCTGCGGCAGGCGGCCCTCTCGGGCGATGCGGCAGCGCTCTATGAGATTGGAACCCGGCTGGCTGAAGGGCGCGGCCTCGCCCAGGACATGGCTGCGGCCGCACGGCTTCTCGAGCGATCCTCCCAGGCAGGCCTCCCGCCGGCCCAGGAGCGCCTGGCCACCATGTTCGAAAAAGGCCTCGGCGTCGCGCGCGACTTCAAGCAGGCCGTCTTCTGGTACGAGCGGGCGGCGCTGGGCGGCCATGTCCGCGCCATGCACAACCTCGCGACCCTGCTCGCCTCCGGCGCCGCCGGCAAACCGGACTACGCCACCGCTCTGCGCTGGTACACCGAGGCCGCCGAGGCAGGCTTCCAGGACAGCCAGTTCAACATGGGGATCCTCCTTGCCCGCGGCATCGGCTCGAAGCCCGACCTGTCCAAGGCGTTCCAGTGGTTCTCACTGGCCGCTGCCCGGGGCGACGCGGAAGCGGCCCGCAAGCGCGACGAACTGGCCCCGCGCCTCAGCCCGGCGGACCTGAAAGCCGCCAAGGCCGCAGTCGATCTCTGGCGCCCGCGGGCGGCCGACCCGGTCGCGAACCAGCCTCCGACCGCGGCCCCGGAATGGACGGCCGCTCTGGATCGATCTTCAGGCAACAGGAGTTAAGAGCAGGCAGGCTCCGTCATCTTCCATTCAGACCATGACCGTTACATCGCCTGCATGATGCTGTAACAA
The DNA here is from genome assembly GCF_016892765.1 of Microvirga arvi. Lineage (GTDB taxonomy): Bacteria > Pseudomonadota > Alphaproteobacteria > Rhizobiales > Beijerinckiaceae > Microvirga > Microvirga arvi. The sequence continues at coordinate 9,106 of NZ_JAFEMD010000032.1, read as the reverse complement.
CAAGGTGGCTGCACCGGCCATTGGGGGAACCGGGTTGCAAATCTATTTGCCGATCGCTGAAATGCCTGTGAGCGTTCTTCTCATCCTTGGGATGGGTGCGGCGGTGGGCTTCATATCCGGGCTGTTCGGCATCGGCGGCGGCTTTCTCATGACGCCGCTCCTGATCTTCCTCGGCATTCCTCCGGCCGTCGCGGTGGCGACTCAATCGGCCCAGATCGTAGCCTCCTCCACCACCAGCGTGCTGAGCGCGCTGAGACGGGATGCGCTCGATCACAAGCTCGGCGCGATCCTGGTGGCCGGCGGCTTCGTGGGATCCGCCCTCGGCGTCTGGTTCTTTGCGGCGGCACGCCGGGCCGGGCAGCTCGATCTCGTGATCGTCATCTCATATGTCACGCTTTTTACCGTCGTCGGCAGCCTGATGCTGAAGGAGAGCATCCGGGAATTCTGGCACAGACGAAAGGGAGGCACGGTGCGCCTGCGGCGCAAGGCCGGCGAACATGCACCCTATCTCGGCTGGCCGTTGCGAATGCGCTTCTATCGCTCCAAGCTCTATGTCAGCGTCATTCCCATCCTCGGGCTGTCGCTCTTCATCGGTTTCGCGGGAGCCCTGCTCGGCATCGGCGGCGGCTTCATCGTGGTGCCGGCGCTGCTCTACGTCTTCAGGGTGCCGACCAACGTGGTCGTGGGCACATCCCAGTTCCAGATCGTCTGCACCACCCTCGTCGCTCTCGTCCTCCATGCGGTCACGAATCAGGCCGTCGACATGGTGCTGGCGATCCTGCTCATCGTCGGCGGCGTCTTCGGCGCGCAGTTCGGCGCCCGCATGGGACGCCACCTGCGAGCGGAACTGTTCCGCTTCCTGCTCGCCCTCCTGCTCCTGGCCGTAGGACTGCGCTTCGGCCTCGAGCTCGTGCTGCAGCCGAAGGAGCCCTTCTCCATCACGACGCAGGAGGTGCGCACGTGAGGACGCTCGGCCTCCTCCTGCTCCTGTTGATCAGCCTGGTGCCAGCCAAAGCCGAGACGCTGATCACGTCGCTCTCAAACCACCGGGTCCTGATCAACTCCAACTACACGGGAACCCAGATTGCGGTCTTCGGAGCCATCGAGCGTGACGCCCAGACCGTGGCCCGCGCCACGGGTTTCGACGTGGTCGTCACGGTCCGGGGGCCGCGGCAGTTTCTCACCGTGCGCGAGAAGGAGCGGCTCGGCCCCGTCTGGATCAACCAGGAGCAGCAGAAGTTTCCAACGGCGCCGTCCTACCTGGGCGTGCTGACCTCCCGGCCCATCGCGGAAATCACGAGCGATCAGCTGCGCCAGCGCCAGAAGGTCGGTCTCGAAGCCATCGTCAATTCCACCGATTTCACCCCCCAGCGCAATGGTGCGGACAGGCCCTTCCGGGAAGCGCTTTACCGGCTGAAGGCGCAGGAGGGGCTCTACCTTGAGGACGAACGCGGCGTGACGTTCCTCACCCCCGACATCTTCCGCGCCGGCATTCCGCTGCCGGCGACGGCACCGCCGGGCAATTACGAGGTGGATGTCACGCTCTTCGCCGACACCGTGATCCTGGCCCGCACGAGCACGAATTTCGAGCTGGTCAAGACGGGGTTCGAGGAGCAGGTCGGCGCCGTCGCCCGGGACTGGTCGCTGTTCTACGGCCTCGCGACGGCCGTGATCGCCATCTTTTTCGGCTGGCTCGCCAATGTGATCTTCCGGCGCGACTGAAGCGGAAGATCATGTTGACGGTAGAGTTAATGCCATCAGGCACGGTGTGATCATTGATTAACTGTAATCCGCTCCAGTTGAGCGGAAGGCGCCGATACTGCTTGATGCAGAAGAAGAAGCCTCATACCAAATAGATGTTGGCGCAACGACCTTAGAAACGGGTCAAAACGCCCAAACAGCACGATGGTAAGCCTTCGTTTCGAAGGCGAGGCATGACGCCCTAGCCAGAGTTCCGGCGCAAGCCCGGATGCATGTGAGCAGCGGATCGAGAGCTCTCTCGAGGTATGACACCCCTCCGCTGGGTCGGTTGAAGTCCGACATTCCCTGACACATTCCCTTATCGCTCAAGGAACAGCACATGACTTCCATCAACACCAACCTCTCCGCCATGACCGCCCTGCAGTCGCTCAAGTCGACCCAGAGCAACCTCGGCAAGACGCAAAGCCAGATCTCCACCGGCCTGCGCGTCGGTGAGGCTTCGCACAACGCCTCCTACTGGTCGATCGCCACGCAGATGAAGTCCGACAACGGCGCGCTCAGCGCGGTCAAGGACTCGATCCAGCAGTCCAAGGCACTCATCAACACCTTCACCTCGGCCCTCGACAAGACCCTGGTCTACCTGAACAAGATGAAGGAAGGCCTCGTGGCCGCCACTCAGCCCGGCGCGGACCTGGCCAAGATCAACACCGAGTTCAAGGCCAACATCGAAGGTATGAAGAGCGCCGCCACCTCGGCCCAGTTCAACGGCCAGAACTGGCTCATCAGCGCTCCGAGCGCCGCCGCAGGCACTGCGGCTTCCGACGTGAACATCGTCGTATCCTACGATGCCAAGAACAACTCGGTCGGCCAGCTGGCCATCGACATCGAGGACATCCAGCTCTTCGAGACGAACACCACCACGGACGGCGGCATCCTCAACCAGGGCACCACGCCGGCTTCCAAGTACATGGACTCGGTTGTGGGCATGAACCTCGAGGATACGACGTTTGCGGCCAAGAATACGGCCGGCAAGGAAGCCGACCTGAAGGTGATGCTGACCACCATCGACACGGCGATCACGGCCGTGACGAAGGGCTCGTCGATGCTGGGCGCCAACAAGGCCCTGCTGGAGACGCAGGAGGAGTTCATCGGCGCGCTGTCGAACAACCTGACGGCGGGCGTGAGCGCCTTCGTCGATGCCGACATGAACGAGGCTTCGACCCGCCTGCAGGCTCTGCAGACGCAGCAGCAGCTCGGCGTGCAGGCGCTCTCGATCGCCAACCAGAACAGCCAGATGATCCTGCGCCTCTTCCAGTAAAAGGTTCAATCATTAAGCTAAAGGGAGCCCCGCCTGAAAAGGCGGGGTTTCCTTTTGGACCGCTCAATCCCTGCAGAGCATGGACTTTGCAATGGCGAAGATGCGCTCGGTTCCGATGAGATGGGCGGTGAAGCCGTTCGAGAAGAGCGGCTTGAAGGCGGCGTCGCAGGCATTGAGCCCGCCTGCATAGGCGCCGAGCGCCGGCATCACGCAGCGGCTTCCGTCGGTGAGAAAGCAGCGCCGCCGCGTGGAGCGTCCGCGCATCACCACCTTGCCGACCGGATGCAGGTGGCCGGCGATCTCCGCCTGTTCTCCCGCCATGGGTTCGTGGCGAAGCGTCAGCGATCCGAGCGACATTTCCTCCACCACCTGCCCGCCGATGCTGTCAGGCAGGATGCGATCGTGGTTGCCCGTGACCCAGATCCACTCGCGGCTCTTCTGCACGTCAGCCAGCGCGGCGCGCTCCTCATCGCCCAGCCGGTCCGGCCCGGCGATATCGTGAAACGAGTCGCCGAGCGCGATGACGGTCTTCGGATTGAAGCGGAACACCGCGTCGGAAAGGGCCAGCAGGATCTCGCGGGTGTCGTAGGGCGGCAGCATCATGCCGCGCCGGGCGAAGGACGAGCCCTTCTCGAAATGGAGATCGGCCACGAGCAGGGTGTCCTGCGCAGGCAGATACATCGCCCCCGTCAGGTCGAGGAGCGCCAGCTGCCCCTTCAGCTCGATCTCGTGCGTTGTCTGTTTGTTCTTTCGCAATGCCGTCACGCCAAAGCCTCGTCGAGAAGCGCTGCTTCCGCCTCGGCCAGAATCTCGTCCGCATTGTCGCTATAGACGCGCTCGCGGCCGATCTCCAGCATGACGGACACGCTCAAAGGAGAAACCCGGTCGAGCGGCTTGTGGATGATTCGCCCCCGGATGCGCTCTAGCATCATGCCGAGGCGCCTCACGTCGAGGAGTCCAGTTGCCGCATCCGCCCGCGCGGCGCGCAGCAGCACGTGGTCGGGCTCGTGCTTGCGCAGAACGTCGTAGACGAGATCGGTGGAGATCGTGACCTGCCGCCCCGTCTTCTTCTCCCCCGGGAAGCGGCGCTCGATCAGCCCTGCGATGACCGCGCATTGGCGGAAGGTGCGCTTCATGAGGGACGATTCGGCGAGCCAGTCCTCCAGATCGTCGCCCAGCATGTCCTCGGAGAAGAGGTCGTCCATGAAGCCGGGATCGCGCGCGGCGCGGCCGGCGATGTCGCCCGAAGCATAGACCGCGATGCCGTAATCGTTCGCCACGAAGCCCAGCGGCTTGAGCTTGGCGCGCTCCAGGCGGCGGGTGAGCAGCATGCCCAGGGTCTGGTGCGCCAGCCTTCCCTCGAAGGGAAAGCAGGTCATGTAGAAGCGGTTGGCCCTGGGAAAGGTCTCGACCAGGAGGTCGCGCGGACCCGGCACGATGGAGCGGCGACGCTGGTGCAGGAGCCATTCGGTCATCTGCGGCGGCAGGCGGTCCCACTCGAAAGGGTCGGCGAGGATCTCGCGCACCCGCGCTGCGAGAAAGGTCGAGAGCGGGAACTTGCCGCCCTCGTAGGACGGGATCATCGGATCGGTGCCGGCGCCGGCGCGGGTGGCCAGCACCTCGTCCTCGGAAATTCCCTCGAAGCGCAGCACCTCGCCGGCGAACAGAAACGTGTCGCCCGGTGTCAGGGTCTCGGCGAAATACTCCTCGATCTCGCCCAAGATGCGCCCGCGTGGCAGAACGGTGCCGGGCCGGGAGCGCATGCTCTTGCCGAGGCGCACCTTGATCATGCTCGACTCGACGATGGTGCCCACGTTCAAGCGGTATTGCTGCGCGATCCTGGCATCGCGCACGCGCCAGAGGCCGTCTTGGCCCTTCACGATCTTGGCAAAGCGCTCATAGGCCCGAAGGGCATAGCCGCCGGTCGCGACGAAGGCGACGCAGGCCTCGAAATCCTCGTAAGGAAGATCGGCATAGGGCGCGGCGGAGCGCACCTCCTCGTACAACTGCGCAAGGTCGAAAGGTCCCGCGCAGGCCATGCCGAGAATGTGCTGGCACAGCACATCGAGGGCGCCGATGCGCGCATCGGGCGTATCCTGCGCCGCCTCGTGCACCGCATCGAGCGCCGCGCGGCATTCGAGGATCTCGAACCGGTTGGCGGGCACGAGATAGGCCTCCGACGGCTCGTCCATGCGATGGTTCGAGCGGCCGATGCGCTGCATGATGCGCGAGGCGCCCTTCGGCGCGCCCACATTCACCACGAGATCCACATCGCCCCAGTCGATGCCGAGATCGAGCGTCGCCGTGCAGACCACCGCCTTGAGCTTTCCCGCCGCCATCGCCTCCTCGACCCGGCGGCGCTGCGATACGTCGAGGGAACCGTGGTGGAGCGCAATGGCGAGACTGTCGTCGTTGAGCTTCCACAGCTCCTGGAACGTGTACTCCGCCTGCAGCCGGGTGTTGACGAAAACCAGCGTCGTCTTGTGCGTGCGGATGAGCTCGTAGATCGACGGCATCGAGAGCGAGGCCGTGTGGCCGGCGAGCGGCAGGCGCTCGTCGAGCTCGAGCATGCGGATGTCAGGCTGCGCGCCGCCCTGCACGACGACGAGGTCGGCCATGGGTGTTTCCCCTCCCCCTTGCGGGGAGGGGCCAGGGGTGGGGGTGGTGCGACTGGGTGAGAGTTCAGCCAAGTCTGGCGTCGTACGCGCGACAGCACCATCTGATTGAAGCACAGCGCTTTGACTGTCCGACCCCCACCCTTCATCCCTCCCCGCAAGGGGGAGGGAATCTACGGCGCGCTGCGGCACCAGATAGCGCCTGAGATCATCCGGCTGGCGCACCGTCGCCGACAACCCCACTGCGGTCGCCTGCGGTGCCATCGTCATCAGCCGCGCAAGACCGAGCGAGAGGAGATCGCCGCGCTTCGAGGTCACGAGGGAATGCAATTCGTCCAGGACGACCCGGCGCAAATCCTTGAAGAACTCCTGCGCCTCCGCATGCGCCAGCAGCAGCGCCAGTTGTTCCGGCGTGGTGAGCAGGATGTCCGGCGGCCGTTCGATCTGCCGGGCGCGCTTGTGGGAAGGCGTGTCGCCCGTACGCGTCTCGATGCGGATGGGCAGCCCCATCTCGGCGACCGGCGCCTCGAGGTTGCGGGCGACGTCGGTGGCGAGCGCCTTCAGGGGCGAGATGTAGAGGGTGTGGAGCCCGCGCTTTTCACCTTTCGCCCCCCCTTCCCGCTTCGAGAGTTCGACGAGGCTCGGCAGGAACCCGGCGAGCGTCTTGCCTGCCCCCGTCGGCGCGACGAGCAGGACGGAGCGCCCCTCTCCCGCCTTGGCGAGCAGGTCCAGCTGGTGTGCCCTCGGCTTCCAGCCGCGGCTCTTGAACCAGTCACGAAACGTCTTGGGGAGAAGGGAGGCGGAGATTCGAGACATGAATCCTCAAGATAAGGTTGCTGGAAAGGTTCCGCCATGGCTGAGGTTCCCGGAGCACCTCCACTGTCATCCCCGCGCAGGCGGGGATCCATAACCACGACGCCCAGACGATCCAGTCAGCGGCCGATACACATCATTCCCCAGCGTCAGCGGTTATGGATCCCGGACTCTCGCTGCGCTCGCCCCGGGATGACGGTGGACCGGCAAGAGAAGATGTGAACGCTTCCCTTTGCCGGCTTGCTATCCGGCTTGAGATCCTTTCAGGTCGCTCCAACGCCAACCGCGATAGAGAGCAAACGTCATGCCGCACGAGAACCAGTTCCAGAACGCCGTCGCCGTCGTCACCGGAGGCACGCAAGGGGTGGGCGAAGCCATCGCCCGCACGCTCGCCGAACGCGGCGCCAAGGGCCTCGTGATCTGCGGCCGCAACGAGGAGCGCGGACATGCCGTGGCGCGCGATATCTCGGGCCAGGGCTGCCATACGGAATTCGTGCGGGCCGATCTGGAAAGCGTCGAGGAGGCGCGTCAGGTCACGGCCCGGGCCGACAGCATCTTCGGACGCGTCAATGTGCTGGTGAACGCCGCCGGCATCACCGACCGCGGCACGATCTTCGACACGACGCCGGAGCTCTTCGACAGCATGTTCGCCGTGAACGTGCGCGCGCCCTTCTTCCTGATGCAGGAAGCCGCCAAGATCATGCGGCGGGAGTCGATCGAGGGCACCATGGTCAACATCCTGTCCATGTCGGCCCATGGGGGCCAGCCTTTCATCTCCGCCTATTGCGGCTCGAAGGGCGCGCTCGCCACGCTCACCAAGAATGCCGCCTTCAGCCTCATGCCCTGGCGCATCCGGGTGAACGGCCTCAACATCGGCTGGATGAACACGCCGGGCGAGGACCGGATCATGAAGACCTATCATGGGGCGCAGGACGGCTGGCTCGAGAAGGCCGCCAGGGAGCAGCCGTTCGGGCGCCTGCTCGACCCGCGGGAAGTGGCCCGCGCCGTGGCGTTCCTCACATCTCCTGAATCCGGCATGATGACCGGCTCGATCATCGACTTCGACCAGTCGGTGCTGGGCTGCTACGAGAGCTCGCCGCACCCCTCGACCCCGGCGCAGTAAATCGCTCCCACAAACACGCTCTCATCCTGAGAGTCTGGCTCATTAAGGTTGTGCCGGGTGTTTCCCTCCCCCTTGCGGGGAGGGATTAAAGGGTGGGGGTCGCAAAGTCGGAGCGCTGCGCTCGACAATCCGTCAAAGCCTGTTCTACCGCGTCATCCCCGGACTTGTTCCGGGGGTCCACGCCTTTGATGCGCTGCGGTTCTTAAGACGTGGATAGCCGGGACAAGCCCGGCCATGACGGAGAGGTCTCATCCAGTCGCACCACCCCCACCCCTAACCCCTCCCCGCAAGGGGGAGGGAAATGGCAGCACACGGCTTTATGAGCCAGCCTCACGGCTACTCCTCAGGATGAGGCTTTCGGGCTGACCTTGACGCTGGAAATCAGCGCTGCAGCACACACAAAAACCCGGGAACCGGCACGCCGCGATCCTCCCGGGTCGAGACCCGCTCGAAGATCACGATGGTGAAGCCGGTCCCTTCGGCAAGGCGGCGCAGGTAGCTCTCGCTGTGGGCGTAACGCGCATCCTTGCCGAGCATGAAGTCCGCGCCCTCATGCGCCTGCACCGTGAAGGCGAAAAGGCCTTCGCTCTTCAACACCCTTTGCGCCTCGCGAAACACCGCATCGAGCGCCGCCATGTAGACGAACACATCGGCGGCCACCACGAGGTCGGATTCGGCGGTCGGACGGCCCGAGAGAAACGACACGAGCTCACCCTCGTGCAGCGCGTCGTAGAGCTTCGTCCTCCCGGCCTTCTCCAGCATGCCGGGGGAGAGATCGACGCCTTCGAGGGCCGAACACAGCCCCGCAAGCGCCTGCGCCATCAGGCCGGTGCCGCAGCCGAGATCGAGGGTGAGGCCGAAGCAGTAATCCCGGAAGCGCCTGGAACAGGCGCGGCGCAGGGCATCCGCGATCAGATCCGGGCCGCGATAGGACAGGCTCCTGGTCAGGTGCCTGTCGAACTTCGGCGCGTAATCGTCGAAGAGCGCCCGCACATAGCCGTTCGTGATGGCCTCGCCGGGCGGAAGAGCACCGAGCCGGGCGAGGTCGAGGCGCACACCCAGTTCATCGACAGGCTCTAGGGCAAGCGCCCGGCGCAAGGCCTCGACTGCCCCTTCCCCTGCGCCCAATTCGGCAAGCGAGCGCCCCAGCATGGCATGGGCCGCCGCGAAATCGGGCGCGAGCTCCAGCACCTGCCGGGCGAGATCGGCAGCAGCCTCGAAGTCGCGCTCGTCGAAGGCGGCGCGGGCATATTCGTAGCGGCGATCGGCGCGGAAATCGCCGGTGGATCGGGCGGTCGAGGTCGGTGGCATGGCTTGTGGATGCGGGAGAGCGGAAGGGCTGTCAACAACGTGTTCCGCCCTGACGCTCCTTGCCCATCATTACTGGCCGTGACCTGCCGGTGTCACCCCGGGACACCAGAGGGCGAGCCGGGATCGTGAGCAGGATAAGGCGCAGGCATTCCCTCCCCCCTTTGCGGGGGAGGGTGGCGAACGAAAGTGAGCCGGGAGAGGGGACGTCATCGGTCTCGCACCGCC
>NZ_JAFEMD010000031.1 GCF_016892765.1 Microvirga arvi | reverse complement strand
GCGTTCCTCGGGTGCGCATCATCGAGATGGCTCCTGTGCTCGCCCTTCTGCTGCTCTGCCTCGGCCTCACCGTCGGCGGCGGTCCCGCCATGCGCTACATGGAGGCGACGACGAAGGCACTTCACACCCCGAAGGACTACGTCGAGGGCGTGCTGGGCGCACAGAGGGTTGGATCTACCAATGGGGAGGCACGCCCGTGAGCTGGCTTCTGCCGTATCCTCTGCTGTCGGCCGCTCTGGTCGCCCTGTGGCTTCTGCTGAACCAGAGCGTTTCGGCCGGCCATGTCATCCTGGGAAGCGTGATCGCCATCCTCGCGTCATGGATGATGGCGGCCCTGCGGCCCGAGAAGCCTCGAATCCGTCGACCCGGCACGATCCTGCGACTCGCTGGCCTCGTGCTGCTCGACATTCTCCGCTCGAACGTCGCCGTCGGTCGGATCATCGTGCGCTCCCGGGAGCCTGGGGTGAATGCGGGCTTCATGACGATCCCCCTCGACCTGCGCAGCCGCAACGGGCTCGCGGTTCTTTCCATCATCATCACCTCGACCCCGGGCACGACTTGGGTGAGCTACGACGCCGCCAAGGGCACCCTGCTGCTGCACGTGCTGGACCTGGTCGACGAGACGGTGTGGATCAGGACGATCAAGGGCCGCTATGAGCGGATGCTGATGGAGATCTTCGAATGAGCGCTCTCGTCATCCTCAGTTGGGCCATCACCATCGCCCAGGTTCTGCTCGGCCTGGCCATGTGTTGCGCCACCTTCCGTGTCGTCGCGGGTCCGCGGGCGCAGGATCGCATCCTCGGGCTGGACACGCTCTACGTGAACGCGATGCTGCTTTTGCTGACGTTCGGTATCCGTACCGGGAGCACGCTGTATTTCGAAGTGGCCCTCATCATCGGCCTTCTCGGTTTTGTCTCGACCGTGGCGCTCGCCAAGTTCCTCATGCGCGGAGAGGTCATCGAATGAACGTGGCCGACGCAATTCCCGCCTGGGCGGCGCTGCTGACGTCGCTCTTCATATTGGTGGGAGCAACCATCACACTGATCGGATCGCTTGGTCTGCTGCGGCTCGGGACATTCTACGCCCGGGTTCATGCACCCACTCTCGGCACAAGTCTCGGAATGGGGAGCATCCTGGTCGGGTCTGCGCTATACTTCAGCGTGCTCGAAGCACGTCCGGTCGTTCACGAGATCCTGATCGCCGTGTTCGTCACCCTGACCACCCCGGTGACCTTGATGCTGCTCGTCCGGGCGGCGCTCTACCGCGACAGGACGGAGGGCAGCAGGGACGTTCCAGCGGCCGCGATCGTGAAGGATCTCATCCCTCCGCAGGAGGGATCTTGATCGGCCTAGCCTTCGTTGTCCTCGGCTGGCGGACCAGTCCCTAGCCGACAGGCTTCCGAAGCCGCACCCCTGGGCCGGCGTCGTCGGGCGGGATCAACAGCGCTCCGCCGCGTTCCAACGCCGCTACGATCTGGCATGCGGTCGCGTTGTGCAGCAAATGACGCCCATTCTCGAAGTCACGAATAGTGCTGCGCGAGACGTCCGCCCGTTCGGCGAGTTCCTCCTGGGTCCAGTCCAGGAGGCCACGGGCGGCACGGCACTGCGCGGGAGTGAGTGGCGGCATTCGAATGAGTTCTGCCTCGGTCCTGAAATTGCCCAATATGGTTGCATCTAGGCCTTTTCGCGCCGGGTGCAAGAGATTGGCCGGTTGGAGCGAGACGTTGGCCCCAGTATTGAAGGTCGGTCGACGTGGCCCTGGGAGACTGTGGCGGATCTGAGCCTCTTGCCGCGTGCACGAAAACGAGAGGGAGAGGAGAAAGCATCACAAGGCTTTGGCGCCGGATCGCCGTCGCTACTGTCAGAACCGTGGTTTCTGTAGGCACCCGGAACTGGCGAACAGAGTCGCGTTGACTTGTGTGATACGACAACTCGCTGACGATACCGGCAGAGTGATCGCGATGTTATTGGCCGATGGGCCAAGTGGAGGGGCAAGTTCGATCGGATCGAAGGCGTTCCTCGGCACGTAGGTCGAATCGGCGAGATACAGCGGGATGCGTCCGTAGGTGCTGCGCGGCGTCACTCTCAAGACGAGAGGACCGCTCTGCCCAACCTGTCGGGAGCGGGGTTGAGAATCCGCAGGCATAGGAGTGATCACGAACACAATAGCGGTCAGGGCGACGATAGCAGATGAGCAATGCATGAGCTGTCCTCCTCCATACGAACACGTCCGTGCATGATCCCCATTGCGGATTCCTTCGCGACACCGGCTGTTCTATCCGATGGGCACTGCATGAGGATGAGACTACGTCATCTGACAGCGTCCGCTTGACCTTAATCGCCATCTGCTTGACGCTTTGGGACACTGATCGCCGAAAGAATCCGACTCGGGGATCTTCGTGCCCGGACGAGACTATTTGATAGGAGCCGGTTGTCCCAATCAGGCAACCGAAAGTCCTCATCGATCAAGCAGACGGGCATGACACGCCTATGATGGTAAATTTCATGGCGGTGAAAGCCAGGTCGGACCGCTATGGAATCGGACGAGGCTTATCATGAGAGACACTTTGGTTGTCGTCGACCTCGGCCGGCGGGGATGACTCAAGACGAGGTGTGAAAACCGAGCGGCGGTTGGATAGCCATTCGGGCCGCCTCAGTGAGGATCTGCGTCGAGTACTCCGGACCGAATTGCTGAAGGGACCCTGCACTACGCGCGAGATCGCCCGCCTCCTCTCGATTCACCCCCGCACGCTGAGCCGGCATTTGGCGCTCGAGGGCGTTTCTTTCCAGCAGATCGCCGACGAGATCCGTTTCGCGATTGCATGTGACCTGCTGGCCAATACAGCGCTTGCTCTGAACCAGGTCGCGGTCATGCTGAAGTTTTCGGAACCGAGCGCCTTCACGCGGGCCTTCCGGCACTGGTCCGGGCAGTCACCCTCGGCGTGGCGCGTGAGTCATCAACGGAGCCCGAGACTCCCCGGGAGGCAAACGATAGTTCGCTCCGCTGAAGGACCGCCACGGAAAGCGAAACCCGAATGAACACGAGGTTGTCATGATCCAGAAGGCTCATTTCGCGACCCAGATTCGGATCACCACTGCGCTGGAGGATCTGGGATGACCGGCTCCTATCGTGGAACGACCCGGGCCGCCTCCCGCATCCGCAAGGGCTTGCTCATTGCGGCCGTCGGGCTCGGGGGCTATGCGCTACTGGCTTATGTGGTGTTGCCTTCGGTGTGGACCCACTACGAGCACCAGCGCGGGCTCGCAGGGCGGCCCATGGTGACGCACACGAAGCAGGGTATCCCTGGTGGCCCACTCAATGTCGGCCTTGTCGGCTCGCACGAGGATATCGTTCGCGCCATGCACGCGGCCGGATGGTTCCCGGCCGATCCGATCACGCTGCGAAGCAGTATCGGGATCATCGGCAGCGTGCTTCTCCATAGGCCCGACGACAATGCTCCGGTGAGCCCCCTCTTCTATCAGGGGCGGCAGGAGGACCTCGCCTTCGAGAAGCCCGTTGGTTCGAGTGCCGATCAGCGCCATCATGTCCGGTTCTGGAAAATCATGGACAGCGGTGATGAAGATCGACCCGTCTGGCTCGGATCGGTGACGTTCGACCGCAGTGTCGGTCTGAGCCGCTACACGGCTCAGGTCACCCATCACATCGCGCCTGACATCGACGCCGAACGCGATCACCTGATCAATGATCTCGTGAGGGCCGGAATGGTCACGACGCGCTATCAGGTCTCCGGGGTTGGCCCGACGCTGAACGGCCGCAACGGAGAAGGCGACCCCTACTACACCGACGGCGAGATCTGGATGGCCGTACTTGTCGTAGCGGGAGAGAAGCGGTCGCAGCCTCCGACCGAGTTGGCCAATTCGGCACTTGTCACGGCAAAGGACGGGATCTGGAATGCCGTCGCCAGCACGCTGGGCAACTGATGGAAATCATCCTCGGGAAGACTGCCTGTCTCAGAAAGTCCAGAGATTGTCTTCATCGGTAAAGCGGCCCTCTACCGATCAGGCATGATCAGCGTCGGGAGGCCTTCCCGCACTATCCCTTATCCCTTGTCGAGGCCTCCTTAAACTCAGCCCCGTTCGGAGAAAGACCGAACGGGGCCCTTTCGCAACCGACTGCGCCAATGGGGCTCTCTCGCAGGCGTGTCTGAAACAGGCTTGGGCTTGCCGCTCAACGTTTTCAGGCAAGATACTATCTTAAGCGTGACAATCGGTTGGCATGTGCATGAATCGACGCAGCCGGTGACACCAAGAAGTCTGCAATGGGGGCTCCCGCGAGACTAACTCGTATTGAGGAGAACTGCCGATGCGTTACGCAACCATTGTCGTTCTGACCGCCGCCGTCGCGTCTTTGGCCATTCCCCAGGATGCTGCGGCTCAGAGCCGTCTGCGGCAGGCCCCACAATCCCTCGGACAGGGCAATCCGCTGGTCCTGCGGGTGAAGCCTCGCAGTTACTTGGACCCGGGCCCGGTGGTTCCTGTTGGATCGATCAATCGTGGCATCAGCGGCTATGCGCAAACGCAGGCCTATCTACTGAGCCCGGACTATGCGCCAAATCGTGATCGTTTTGGACTGAACCTTCTACCGGACCCGATCACCAACGGCCCCTTTGTCGGATCGCGCAATCCCTTCGGGCCGATCGATTACGTCGCCCCGCCAGGCCTGGTAAGGTAAGCGAAGTGGAGGCGCGTTTCGGGCGATCCGCCGAAACGCGCCCGACATGCTGTGCAGCGGTCGGTCGAGAGCCGAGAATTTCTCCAGAGCCTTGCCAATCGCAGAATGCGCCTGATTCCTGCGCACAGGTGGGCCCTGCGGTTGTTCGTCTTGACACATTCAGCACAACCGCAGGGCCTTATTTCGCACGCTCGGCGAACCGGAGGCTCGCCTTCCCGTGTCAGAGATCCAATGGTTCCTTATCGTGCGCACTCCACGGGCACCCTGGTGGTTCCGTCAACCAGAATGGTACGGCAGGGCACCCCGTTGATCATTTTGATCTCGTGAGGAGCGGCGTAGGGGAAGAGGGAGTCGGGCGTGCCCGAAATAGCTCGACCTGAGATGACCGGTCCGCTCGGCTCCTCGACACGAATGCTCCCCGTCGTGCCCGGATCGAAAGTCCCAGTCGCAACCGCGCCGGCGCACTGCACCGGAACCCGCGTGGTGCCGTTGACGAGAATCGTGCGGCAGGGCACGCCGTTGATGATCTGGACCTCGTTCGGAGTGGCATAGGGGAAGAGCGAGCCGGGCGTACCCTGAATGGGATTAGGCTGGGCCTGCACGGCCGCAAGCCCTGCAAAGGTCACAAGACCGAGCCCGGCGAGAATCGCAACTGTCCTCATGGAAGCCTCCTATCCGCATTGTGCGATGTCTGCGACGTGCATGAGGCGCTGCGGATCCACCCATGCCACTTGACGTCGATGTACACACCTTGGTTGGAGAAGCCGTGATGCCGAAGGCAGTCCACGGACGGGGTTCTGCTTACTGGAAGCATCACAGATCCCAACTACGTGCGCAGAGGACATCATAGGCTGATCCAGCCGCCCTGCTTGACCACTCGGGCCATTCGCTTACCAAATGCGGACATCAGTGCCGTATCCGGTTCAACTGAAACCGGAGGCAGCATCCAAGGACAAACATCCTAGGCCTCACCACAGCCGTCGATTGGTGTCTTGACCTGAACCGAAACCTCGGCTGCTATGACATGGCTGGCGGGGTTATGGATTAGCGATCCAAAGGGGGAGCGATGCGGTACCTTTCACATCGGCTGTCGTCAGGCATTATTGTCCCACTGGGCCTTCTCGCCGCGAGCATAAGCGATACGCAAGCCGCAGACTTGGGACCGCCTCCTATCGTTCCGGTGATCGCGGCTCCCGCTCCGCCCAGCTGGACCTTTCGGTTGACACCCTATGGCTGGCTCACCGCGTTGGACGGCACCCAGACCGTGCGCGGACGCTCCGTGAAGGTCGATGCTAGCTTCATCGACATCGTCGAGGAGAGCGACACCCTCGTGGCCTTAATGGGCGACTTCGAGGCCCGTAACGGTCCCTTCGGTCTCCTGGCAAACGTGGTCTGGAGCAAGATCGGCGTGGAGCGGGACAATGTTCGGAGCCGGACGCTGGCACCGGGCATCACGGGAACGCTCGGCACGTCCCTCAGTCTCGACATCGAGATGGCCATCGCCGAAATCGGTGCCGCCTACGAGGTCGCGCGCTCAGGCCCGCTCGCGTTCGACATCCTCGCCGGCGCCCGCTACTGGTATCAGGAAGGGGATCTGTCATTCGGCGTGACGGGCACGGTTGAGGTCGGCGATCTCGAGGTGACCGGCGCCAGAGCGTTCGCTCGTTCCGGCTCGGTCGACTGGCTCGACCCCATGATCGGAGCCCGTGTGCGCTATGCGTTGGCACCGGGTCACGAACTCCAGCTACGAGGGGACATCGGAGGGTTCGGGGTCGGAAGCGACTTCTCCTGGCAGGCTATCGGCGCCTACGGATTCGAACTCGGCACCTACCAAGGCGTCACCTTCTCGGGCGTAGTCGGATACCGGGCGCTTTATGTCGACTATGTCCAGGGCGAAGGACGCCAGCGCTACGAGTTCGACATGCTCCAGCACGGACCGATCCTCGGCATCAGCGCACGGTTCTGAGAGCGGTCAAGCTGGATCGTTGACTGACAATTCATGATCCCGGGCAGTGTGGGAGGGTGTGGCCTGCAGCGGCCCAGGCGGCGGCACACCATGTGATGCCTTGAAAAGTCTCTGAACCTCCTGTCCGCATTCTAGCCTGCCGTCTTCACACCAGTGCTTGACCGATGGAGAGGCTGACTTGGCAATTCGGGACAGGAGCTTGCGGCATGCCGGACAAGAACAACGTCTGGATCTGCCTCGATGTCCACACTGGTCGATTTCTTGTCCTCTTCCGTCAAGCCGACCCATGCCGCAGGTGGTAATCTGACCTTGAAATGGCTTCCATGCAGGAGAGACGACAATGCTGCGCCTCATGTTGCTCGCCGCACTCGGCATCCTGGCGACCACCACACCGGGCTGGGCTCAGGGTCCCAATCCTCCAGTCCGCGACGGTGAGATCGTGATCCCGTCGGAACGGACCCTCGAACGGGAAGCGGTAACACAGCCGCGGAACGAATTTTCGACGAATGATGCGATCGCCACCCAGCAGATGGAACGGCAAAATAAGCGGATCGACCGTGAGGTCGAAAAGGGGATCTGCTCGGACTGCTGAGGAGCGCTCTTCGGATCAACAATAGGGGCTGCTGTCTCCCGCCCGGCATCCTTCCCTCGATCAAGGCTATCCCCGGATCTCTGCCTTGCTGATCTGTCGCCCGTTGTGGTTCTGCGATCCAGCAACTGGATGACTGGATCGACCCGGACCGTGTTCCATGCGCCAAGCCGCCGGCGATTGCCCCGCCCAGCGGCGGAAGGCTCGCGTGAAGGCGCTCGCCTCGGAATAGCCGAGCGCCACGGCAATCTCGCTGAGCGGGATCTTGGTCTGGCTCAACAACTGGCGGGCGATCTCGAATCGGGTCTCGTTGACAAGGCTCTGAAAGCCTGCACCCTCGGCTTGCAGATGCCGGCTCAAGGTGCGGCGATGAACGGCGAAGCGATCCGCAATCGTCGCGGCCGAGCAACGGGTCGTCAGGATCTCGGTTCGCAGCATGCGGCGCAGGCTGTCCTTCCAGTCGCCCGCTCCGGCGGCCTCAAGTTCCCGAACATGGGCCTCGAAAACTTGGCGAAAGATCGGGTTCGCGCCCACGATGCGGTGGTCAAGCCAACGGGCCGGAAAGACCAGGGTGGCGGTTTCCTGATCAAAACGCACGGGCGCCTTGAAGAAGCGCCGGTACGGTCCCGGATCGGCGGGCAGGCGTCGGGGCAGCAGCACCTCCTCAGGCACCCAATCCGGCCCACACAGCGCCCGTAGCACATTCGTTGCCATCGCCATGGCGGCATCCGAGATCTGTTCAGGACCCTCGACGCCCTGCTCATAGATCGCATAGCCCAAGGCGACCACGTCCCCGTAATCCAGCAGCGTAGGGGCAGCACCACGGTCATGGAGATGCAGGTGTCTGACATAGGCCGACAGGGCCTCACCCACTGTCGCCGAGTGTTGCAGCAGGCCTCCGATCGGGCCTAGCGATGAGAGCGTTCCTCTCTGGCCGAGAAGAAGTCCGAAGTGCGGACAATGTGTGTGTACGACACAGGCCGCGAGCAGGCGTCCCAGGGCCGCATACGGAATGATGTTGTTCTCGTCCTCGAAGAGCCCCGGGTCCAGGCCGACCTGACGGATTACGTCGCCAGGATCCACCCCGAACTCGCGCAGGAGGGGACAGACTTCACATGCAACGCCGATGCGGATCACACCTTTCGTTCCCGCCTGCCGGGCGGCTCCATGCGCAGGCACATTCGTTGCCAAGCCGCTGAAGTCCACCTGATCAGGAGGGCATACGAACACATGTTTGGACATCGGTCTCATGCCAGCCTCCTATCAACGAGGAGCATCCCTGCTCTATCCTGGATCAGGTACCGGAAGGATCGGCAGCTCGGAATACCGACGGCGGCACGAACGAGGGTCATGATCAGGCCTCCACAAGCCCGTTGCGGATGGCATAGCGGATCAGCGCTGCCGTCGTTTCGAGGTTGAGCTTGCGCAGGGCCAGCGCGCGATGGGTCTCGACGGTCTTAGTGCTGATACTAAGGATATCGGCAATCTGCTTGTTGGTCCTGCCCTCGGCGATGAGCTGCACCACAGCCTTCTCGCGCGAGCTCAGCACGGACTCGTGCGTGCATCCCTTCGCCAAGTAGCTCTCGAGCAGGGCCTCGGAGACATTGCCGGTGAAGAACGGCTTATGGGCCGCCAGGCTCTCCACCGCCGAAACCAGGAACTGCCGGGCGTCGGACTTGAGCAGGAAGCCGCGGGCGCCTGCCTCGAGGACATCCCTGACCAAGCTGTCTGTGTCGTGCATGGTGAAGATCAGGACCTCGACGCCGGGCACGCGGGCCTTGATCTGCCGGGTGGCCTCGACACCGTTCAGCAACGGTAGGCCGTAGTCGAGGACCACGATATCGGGCCGGATCGCCAAGGCTTGGTCAATGGCCTCTTTGCCATCCCGCGCTTCGCCAACGACCTCCCAGCCTTCATGGCCCTCCAAGATGGCCCGGACTCCGGAGCGGACCACGTCGTGATCGTCGGCGATCAGGATGCGCGTCATCGCGAGACTCCCCTCCGGCGACCCGGTACAGCGCCCTTTCCGGTGAGCCCGAATCTCTAACACAGGATACACTGCCCGGATGTGACGCCCACCTGAGCGAAACCCTGAAACAGCAGGAGGCAGACCCTGAAACTTCAGGAGAGGGTCTCGCCGTCTGCCTCGGCCTGATCTGACAGCCACACCATTCGCATACGTCGGGGCCCTGGCCGTGCCCGACCGGTCCGAAGAAAGGGGACCATCGCGAGGAGGCTGGTGCCACTCCAACTCGTCCGGATTCTCAGGCTGCCGCCGAACTGCTCCAGGCGCGCCTGCATGCCTGCAACGCCGACACCGAGACGGAGCGATCCATCCGGCCGGTCCCGCCTTACCATCCCATGTCCGTCGTCGCGGATGCGGACGATCACTCGCCCGGACGTAATTCGGGCCTTGACCGATACGTGCGAAGCATCGGCATGCCGATGAACGTTGGTGAGCGCCTCCTGCACCACGCGCAGAATCGCCCGCTGGAGTTCGAGCGGCAACTCATCGACCTCCTCCGGAATCCGAATCCGCGCAACGAGCCCCGTGCGCCCCGCGAAGCCCTCGGCAAAGTCCCGCAATGTGGCCTGGAGGCCGTCCTTTGCCAGATTCGGCGGATGCAGCAGATAAGTGAAGATGCGCAGCTCCCGGAGCGCCTCGTTGAGCAGGTTCTCAATCTCCGCAAATGCGGAGCGGGCTTCCGGAGTAACTACGACCGTTCTCTCGAGACCTGCCAGTCCGAGGTTTGCTGCCACCAGGTGCTGCGCCGTAGAATCGTGCAGCTCGCGGGCAATTCGCTGCCGCTCCTCTTCCTGGAGGGCGAGCAGCTGTCCCGACAGTTCGTTGACCTGCTTCTTCGCCCCGGTGACCTGATCGGACAGCGTTCGGAGCGGCTGCTCAACTTGGCGGGCCGTGAGCCAGGCGGCGATTCCTCCAGCGAGCAGGAGAAGAGATGCCGGTCCGGCCATCCGCCACAATGCGGCGGAGACTGGTGCATTGAGATCGGTCAGCGGCACCGTGACCACACTCGTCCAGTTCGTCGCGCCCGAATGACGGTAGGTGACGAAGACCGGGATCCCACGGTCATCTATGGTCTCCATGGTTCCCGTGATCGTGCTGTCCGGTCCCGCTTCGGCGAGGCGGCTGGCCAGGGCTGCGGGAACCGGCAGGTCCGACCCTTTGTGACCGTCCCTGTCGGCCACGATCGGCTGGAACTTGCGGTCGTAGAGTCCCTTCACCCAGCCGGCCGGAAGTGTCTGGTCATCGAGGATCGTGCCCAGCCGCACCTCCGTCAGGATGATCGTGAGATGCCCGTCCATCAGACCGTCCGGACCGTCGAGCCGGAGGCTGAGAGCCACGACGATGCTGCCCTTCAATGGAGCAAGCATCCGGCCGGAGACGGCCCATCTTCGATCCCGGATCCGCTCAAGGGCCTCGCGGTAGTTCGGGAAATCGACATGACGCGGCAGCGGCGATCCGTACGGGCGCAAAGTGTTGGCGACCTGCCGCTCGAGGTCGTTGAGGACCAGCCACGAGCCTTCCGGAACGGGCGTGGCTTTGAGTTGGTCGTAGAAGGCCTTGACGTCACCTGAGAGGAGCGCCGGGGATTTCGACAATCCCTTGAGGAGATAATTGACCGCCGCGACCTCCTGATCGAACCCGAAGGAGAGCGCCTTGGCCGCCTCCAGCGCACGGTGATCGATCGTGTGCCGCTCCTCCGCCGCGCGAGAGAGCAACAGCGCCGCAGCGACGAGGCATGCAGCAATGGTGGTGGCCATGAAGGTCAAGGCGATCCGCCGCCGCAAACGAGGCTGCATGCCCGAGAGGGATCGCGCAACCACCGGGACGGTGCCATTGCTCATGACGGCGATCTCCGGCCGCAGGGGCAACGCAACGGGACCGGGGTTGCGACAAGAGCCATCGGTCCGATTACGTATGGTAAACCCTGAGCCAGTCTGCTGTCGACCTGTTACAATGTGGGCGTGCAGGCCGGCAGACCTGCCCGCTCGCCAGATCCGGACACGAGACTGGCAGGTGGCATAAATCAGGGTCTACCCCCATCGATTTCAGGATCGACCCCGATAGACCCTCGGCCGCGAAAGGGGCGACACTGCCACATCCCAGGACGGGAGCAACGGTTCTTGCGGTTGTCCTCATCGGTCAAGTCGATGGCTCACGTGGTCAAGCGAGATCCCACAATCCGTCTAGGATGACTGCCTACCGAAGAGTCTTGGTCTTGTGCGCCAGCCCGTCACGCTGACAGCGCACCCTCGTTGAGGATGGATGCCATGGCTGATGCAGGTCTACTCTCACCGATGCCGGACGGCTCCATCGACCCGCCGCTGGCACATGACGGAATGACCTGGATCCCCGGCAGCACGTTCCACATGGGGTCAGACCGGCACTATCCCGAGGAGGCACCGGTCCATCGCGTCACTGTCGATGGGTTCTGGATTGACCGCACGCCGGTCACCAACCGCCAGTTCCGTGACTTCGTCCGCGCCACCGGGCACATCACGGTCGCGGAAACTGCGCCCGACCCGAAGGATTATCCCGGTGCCCTGCCGCACCTGCTCCATGCGGGTTCTCTTGTGTTCACCCCGCCGGACTATCCGGTCGATCTCCGTCACTTCAGCCAATGGTGGGCGTTGAAGCCCAGAGTGAACTGGCGCCGTCCCTATGGTCCGGGCTCATCGATCAAGGGTCTGGACGAACATCCGGTCGTGCATATCGCCTATGCCGATGCGGTGGCCTATGCCCGATGGGCCGGCAAGGACCTGCCGACCGAAGCCGAGTGGGAGTTCGCGGCCCGCGGCGGGCTCGATGGGGCCGAGTTCGCCTGGGGCGATGAGTTTACCCCGAATGGGCGCCAGATGGCCAACACGTGGCAGGGTGCCTTCCCGTTCCAGAACACGCATCTCGACGGCTACGAGCGGACGTCACCCGTGAGGGCCTTCCCGCCCAACGGCTACGGCCTCTACGACATGATCGGCAACGTTTGGGAATGGACAAGCGACTTCTACACGCCCAAGCATCCGGCCGATGCACCGAAGGCCTGCTGCATTCCCGAGAACCCGCGAGGCGGGACCGAGGACCAGAGCTATGCCCCCTGCGAGCCCGGGATCAGGATCCCGCGTCGGGTGCTGAAGGGCGGTTCGCATCTGTGCGCGCCCAATTACTGCCGCCGCTACCGTCCGGCAGCGCGTCACCCGCAGCCGGTCGACACCTCGACGAGCCATGTCGGCTTCCGCTGCATCATCAGAGAGAGGAAGATCCCATGACCAGTGATCGTGCGTCCTCACAAATGCCGGGCGGACGCTTCCGCATCCGGCGCATGCGGGCCAAAGCTGCCCTGATCGCGGCGACGGCGCTGGCCTCGGTGACGATGGCCGCTCCGGCCATCGCGCAGGCCCCGCAGCAAAAACCCAACATTCTGTTCATCATGGGCGACGACATCGGCTGGATGCAGCCGAGCATCTACCATCAGGGCATTGCGGTCGGCGAAACGCCAAACATCGACCGCATCGGCCGAGAGGGTGCGAAGTTCATGACCTATTACGCCGAGCAGAGCTGCACGGCGGGTCGCAACGCCTTCTTCACTGGCATGCATCCGCTCAGGACTGGCATGATCCCGCCGCAACTGCCCGGCAGCCCATCCTATCTGCGGCCCGGCACACCCGCACTCGCCAAGTTCCTGCACGACCTCGGCTACAACACCGGCGAGTTCGGCAAGAACCACCTGGGCGACCACACCGATGCGCTGCCGACCGCGCACGGGTTCCAGGAGTTCTGGGGCTACCTGTACCACCTCGACGCCATGCAGGGAGTGAGCTTCCCCGACATCAACAAGACGCCGACCGAGCAGACGGTCGCGCCGGTCTGCCGGAGCACACCGGTCCCCGGGCTACCCCTGGATCCCGCGGCGGTCGATCCCGCGACCACCCCGTGCCTGACGCCGCCGCGCCCCGTGCTCTGGTGCAAGTCGTCCGACGGAACTGCGGCGAACCAGACCTGCAAGGATGAAGGGCCGCTGACGCTCGAGCGCTCGAAGACCGTGGACGAGGAGATCTCGGCCAAGCTCATCGACTTCCTCGACCGCAACGACCCCGAGAAGACCAAGAAGCCGTTCTTCGCTTGGTATAACCCCGCCCGCATGCACGTCACGACCGTGCTGCCGGACAAGTACATGGCCATGGTGGGTGAGCCCGGCGGCAAGGATTGGGGCGTCAACGAAGCCGGCATGAAGCAAATGGACGACAACATCGGCTATGTGCTGAAGAAGCTTGAGGAGATGGGTGAACTCGACAACACGATCGTCGTGTTCACCACTGACAACGGCGCCGAGACGATCACCTTCCCCGACGGCGGCACCACCCCCTTCAAGGGTGGCAAGCTGTCCACCTGGGAGGGTGGCATGCGCGCGCCGCTGGTCGTGCGCTGGCCAGGACATATCGAGCCGGGAACGATCAAGAACGACATCTTCGCATCCCTCGACTGGCTGCCGACGTTCGTCGACATCGCTGGCGGAGCCAAGGGCAACGACCTGAAGGCGCAGATCGAGAGGGGCGAGTATCCTGGGATCGTCAAGACGACGCTCGATGGCGTCAATCAGCGTGCTTATCTGGAAGGCAGATCGGACAAGTCGGCCCGCGACACCTTCTTCTATTACTCGGGCAAGGATCCGTCCGCGGTGCGCTACAAGAACTGGAAGATCTACTTCGCGATGGTGTCCGATGCACCAACCGGGTTCCTGACCGGCGTCGTCCCCTACCATTGGACCCAGGTCGTCAACATCAAGCGCGATCCCTTCGAGACGTCGATCGGGCAGCAGGCGAAGACGCTCTTTAGCATGGCGGGTGCACTCGCAGGACCAGCCACGGCCTACATCTACGACTGGAACCTCCTGCCGATCGGCCAGGCGCTCTGGCTGAAGGAACTGGAAACCTACAGGAAGTTCCCACCAATGCAGGATCCGGCGAGCTACAACCTCGAGCAGGTGATGGAGCAGCTCAAGAAGCCGGCAGCGACCCCGGGCCAGTGACCTGAGCTAAGGCAAAACAATCAACCGGCAGGTCCGCTCACACCAGGTGCCCGCCGGTTGCAAGCCAGGAAGACCCGCAAGTCGCATCAATGACACCTGCGGGACGCGACAGGGGCTGACATCGACGACACTCAGAGGAATGGAGAGGAGATTGTCATGAAGAAGTCATTGTCGCTCGTAGTGCTGCCGTTGGCGTTTCTGTCCGCCGGCCCGGCTCTGGCGCAGTCGCCGGCCATGTGCGTCATCGCCGGCAATCGGGCCATCATGGGGGCGAACGTGGAGGCCGCCTTCGACGTCCAGGCCGGACAAGGATGCATGTCCGACATCAGCCCGCAAGGCACGCTCACCAGTTCGGAGATCAGCCAGCGGCCCCAGCACGGGACCGTGAAGATGGTCGACAAGGACACCTGGACCTATGAGCCCACTGCGGGCTACCGCGGTCCCGACGCCTTCGCGATCACCGCGAAGGGGCAGAGCGTGGACCAGAAGCCCGGCACCTCGGTGCTCAGCTTCAAGGTAACCGTGAAGTAACCGTAAAGGTCAGAAGGGCCGCTCATCCGGCTCCGACGAGAGACGCCGGGGTCTTGCGATCCCGGCGTCCGCAGGGAACCAAGCCGCCACGCGAGAGCGCCGCGGACATTCTCACTGTCACGTCCATCGAAGGGTACGACAATGCGCATGATGAGGAACCTGGGGCTCGGCCTTTTGGTATCGGCCGCGTCCGTGATCGCCACGCCGGCAACCGCGCAGCAGCAGAAACCCAACATCGTCGTAATCATGGCCGACGACATCGGCTTCTGGAACATCAGCGCCTACAACCGCGGCATGATGGGCTACCGCACCCCCAACATCGACCGCATCGCCAATGAGAGCGCTATCTTCAAAGACTATTACGGTCAGCAATCCTGTACTGCGTCGATGCTGTTCAACCTGCGCTCTGATCTCTTCGAGCGCACCTCATTCGATCGAGAAGCAGAGGGCTGAATATGACTGGATCATCAAGGCGTTGGTCTCTTGTGCTCGGTGTAGCCTTAGCTGGACTACTCGGAGGGGCATCGGTCGCGCAGGAACCGCAACATTATAGCCCCAAGGGAAAGATGCCCTCGCGCTACACAGTCGAAGCTCAACAACAGCAGCGAAGAGTTTTGCCACTTGCCGACAAGCAGGATTTCCAAGAGGCGAAACGTGGCTTTATTGCTGCGCCTTCCTACCGCAAGATCATGAATGACGAGGGCGGGATAGCCTGGGATATTGATAACTGGGCCTTTCTCCTGGCCGGGAAAGATTACGACAGCATCCATCCATCCTTGCAGCGTCAGGCACTGCTCAATATGGAATATGGCCTGTTCGAGGTTGTGCCGGGGATCTACCAGGTGCGCGGGTTCGACCTCGCAAACGTCTCGTTCATCCGAGGCAATACCGGGTGGATCGTGATTGATCCGCTGACAGTCAAAGAGACGGCGCGTGCTGCCCTCAGGTTCATCAACGAGAAGCTCGGCGAGCGCCCCGTCGTGGCAGTGATTATTTCCCATTCCCATGCCGACCATTTCGGCGGTATCCGAGGCGTCGTGGATAACGCCGCACTGGCAGCCGGGAAGGTGCAAATCATTGCCCCCAAGGGTTTCATCAACGAGTCAATCGCTGAAAATCTCTACGCCGGCAACGCAATGACCCGTCGTAAGAGCTATACGTATGGTGACCTTGTGCCGACGAGCCCTTACGGTCAGGTCGATGCATCCATTGGCAAGGCCGCTGCGAGTGGCGATGTCGGCATCCTGCCCCCAACCAAGAGCATCGAACAGCCGATCGAGGAACTGACAATCGACGGCGTGCGGATGGTTTTTCAGAATACTCCAGGCACCGAAGCGCCCGCGGAGATGAATACCTGGTTTCCGGATTACAAGGCATTCTGGGCTGCGGAGAACATCGTCAGCAGTCTTCACAACATCTTGACGCTGCGGGGAGCACCGGTTCGTGATGCACTGGCTTGGTCGCAGTACATTAACGTCGCACTCTATCAGTTTGGCGATCAGGCTGAAGTGTTGTTCGCATCGCACAGTTGGCCACGTTGGGGGAAAGAGCGGGTCGCTGAGGTGATGCGCGGACAACGGGACATGTATGCGAACTTGAACAATCAGGTGCTGCACTTGGCAAACAATGGCGTAACGATCAACCAGATCCACAATGTTTACGAGCCGCCTAAAAGTCTGCAGGAACTATGGTACGACCGCGGTTATCACGGCTCTTATCTGCATAACAGCCGTGCCGTGATCCAACGCTATCTTGGCTTCTGGGACCTGAATCCGGCAACACTGGTTCCATTGTCGCCGGAAGATTCTGCGCCACTTTACATCGAGATGATGGGTGGTGCCGCGAAGGTGATGGCGAAAGGCCAGGAACTTTACAATCAGGGCGAATATCGCCTCGCAATGGAAATTCTCAACAAATTGGCCTACGCGGAACCTGACAATCAAAACGCAAAAGACCTCCTCGCGGATACCTACGAGCAGATGGGCTATCAGTTCGAGAGCCCGAGCCTCCGCAACAGCTTCCTCGCAGGCGCCAAAGAACTCCGGGATGGTGTCGTCGCCGTGAAGGCCGCAAAAGCAGGCAGTCCTGATTTCGTGCGCGGAACGAGCACCGAGCTATTCCTCAATTACCTCGGCATCCAGATGGATAGCCGCAAGGCCGAGGGCATGAAGTTCAAGATCAACATCTCGACGCCTGATAACGGCGAGAAATTTGTAACCGAGATGAGCAATGCCACGCTGACAACGATTGCCGGGTATCAGGCCAGAGGTGCCGATCTGACAATCACAATCGATCGTCGCGAACTCGAGGACGTGATGATAGGAACGGCGAAGCTGGCAGACAAGGTCGCTGCTGGTAAGGCTAAACTGGAGGGTAATCCACAGGTGCTAACGCAGCTTGGCTCCACCATGGTCAAGTTTGACAATTGGTTCGAAGTTTTGCCGGGCACGAAGAAGGAAGCTGCACTGTCTTCAAAGTCCGAAGTTTTACAGGACGATGCGACCTACTACGAGGGACCCTAGCGCAAGGTCGGTTCGGCTCATTCGGAGGCGATGCGGAGTTGGGGATTCATGATTCCATTCATCGCGGCCCTCGCCTTTGGACGAAATGAGCGATGACCGACTCCTGCTCGCTGGATCGATGCATAACTCTTTTAAGCGTAGAGGAGGATACGATGACAAGAATCCTAATCTCAGCCCTTGCTCTCACCTTGACAGCCACAGCAGCGACAGCACAGGCCGGTCCGCCAACGTCACAACGTACATGCGGTGCCAATCGGCAGCTCGTCATGCGGGATGGCGCGGTTGTCCTCGACACCAGCCCGCAGACCTATGCCCGCTTCGTCAAGAACGGCTCGGAATGCCTGGTCGGCCAGTTCCCCGAGCCGGCATGGGTGCCGAGCTCCAACAATCCCCAATGCTTCATTGGCTACCGCTGCAAGGACGGATCCGACGACTTCTGAATTCGGGTTCGTGGAGACTGATAATCCTCCCACGTGCTCCTCAACCGCGTCTGTTGTGCATCCGAAAGGGATTGAACATGGATCCGATCGCTCCATCCGGTATCAACCGTCGCATTATACTCTCGACATTGGCCATGCTTCCAGTCCTGCCTGGGCTGCTCCGATCCATCCCTGCGGCGGCGCAGGTGTCGTCGACGGATGGCCCATTGCCGTCGTGGAACGATGGGGCAGCCAAACAGGCCATCCTCGACTTTGTGCGTGCCACCACCGATCAAACCAGCCAGAGCTACGTCCGTCCGGAGGAGCGTATCGCAACTTTCGACCAAGATGGAACGCTATGGGTTGAACACCCGATGTACTCGCAGGTGGTTTACTGCCTGGATCGCGTGCCGGCAGTAGTAGCTAAGCGGCCGGAACTCAGAAATGCCGAGCCCTTCAAGACTGTTCTCTCAGGCAATCGAGCCGCGATGGCGAAATTCTCGATGCAGGATCTCGAAAAGATTCTCGCCGCGACGCTGACCGGCATGACGGTGGAGGAGTTTAACGCCGAGGCCATGAAGTGGCTCGAAACGGCTCGGCATCCGCGTTGGCAGCGTCCCTACACCGAATTGGTTTATCAGCCCATGCTCGAAGTTCTGCGCCACCTGCGCGACAATGGTTACAAGACATACATCGTGACCGGCGGCGGCCAGGACTTCGTGCGCATCTACTCCGAACGGGTCTACGGCATCCCGCCCGAGCAGGTGGTCGGCACTGCGGGCGCGACGAAGTTCGGCTATGCCAAGGACGGCAAGCCGTTCCTGACCAAGGAGCCGAAGCTTCTGCTCAACGACAACAACGCCGGCAAGCCCGAAGGGATTCACCTGATGATCGGCCGTCGACCCCAAGCAGCATTCGGCAACTCGAATGGTGACCGCGAGATGCTGGAATGGACTGCAGCGGGTGATGGCGCTCGGCTCAAGATGCTGGTTCTGCACGATGACGCCACCCGCGAATACGCCTACGGCCCGGCCGCCGGACTGCCCGACACCAAGGTCGGTGCCCTCACGGCCGCGCTCTATGGCGAGGCCAGGAAGGATGGATGGTCAGTGATCAGCATGAAGAACGACTGGAAGCGCATCTTCGCATTCGAATAGGATCCCACCGATGGGGCGCAGGCAAACAATGAGGTTATCTCCATGGCATGGCGTGGAATTCTCGTTAGGGCAGTCGCTGTAGCACTCCTCGTCTCCGGCGGGCGCGATGCGGCAGCCCAGGCCTCGCCGCCGGAAACCCTCGCGGCACAACTGCGGTTACAGGGTCATCGCTGCGACGAGCCTGTGACGGCGCAACGAGACGCCCAACTTTCGAAACCGGACGAGACTGTGTGGAACGTGAGGTGTGGCAACGCATCCTACCGGATGCGCCTCACGCCAGACATGTCAGCCCGGATCGAGAAGCTCGATTAACAATGGTCTCAAGTCGTGACGAAAGCGTACGCTTACATTGCAGCATAGGTCCGGTTGACCTGACCTGCACGCTCACCAAAGGAGGTTTAGCCATGCGGGCTCAGAAATTAGCTTGCCTAGCTCTATTCGTCGGTGGCTTTTGCTTAGCACCCGGCGTCGCGCTGTCCCAGGACGCGACGACCAAACCCCATGTGCCGCTCTCGAAAACCATCGGCCAGACCACGCAGACAGGTCCGGTTCCGTCACTCGCCGTGCTCAACGCGGCAGGCGCGAAGCTGGAAGGCGGCAAGTTGACCCTGGTTGGTGTATCGCCGAGTTCAATCGTATTCGCCGATCGGCCCGTGCGGGCCGCAGGTCACGTGATGACCGAGCAGTTCATCATGCAATGGGATGAAGGCAAGGACAGCTTCGCCAAGGATCCGCCCAACGCCACTGTATCCACCCTGGGTGGTGATGGCTCGAAGGTCAGCGACGCCGTCGTCACGCTGAAAGCGCCCAAGCTTGAAGGTGGGAACCTGACCTTCGACGTTACGGTGCTGGAAGGGAGCCTGGCCGGATCGAGCGGACCCGCAGCACTGTTCATCGACCATTTCGGTGGTTTCGGTGGCGGCTTTGGTGGCTTCCACGCAGGGGGGGTCGGAGGTTTCCGCGCCGGTGGGTTCGACGCCGCGCGCTTTGGCGGATTCCGTGGCGACGCATGGGCTGGCGGCCGCTATTGGCACGCGCCCGTCTATCGTGGCGCCTGGTATGGGGCGAGTGCCGGGGCAGCGGCCGGTCTTGCCGCCGGTACGGTCCTTGGAGCGGCCGCAGCGGCCCCTTATTACGGGTATGGCCAGTGCGGCTTTTACCCGTATCCGCCATGCTACTGAAGGGGACAAGCTGAGGCGGGCGACGCTGCGACGCTGCGTCGGCACACTATGATCAACAAGAGCCGCAACCGGAAGATCATCGTTCCTGTTGAATCATAGCGCAGGGCGCAACGAACTGAGCCCAGGAGGCAAGCCATGACGGTTGCCCGCCCCACCGCGTTCTGGATCACGATCGCCGTCATCGCCCTGGTGATGCTGGTGATGCTGCATGAGATCCTGCTGCCATTCGCGGTCGGTATGGCCCTCGCCTACCTACTCGTCCCCGCCGTCGACAGGCTGGAGCGAGCCGGGATCAACCGTTCACTCGCAGCCCTCATGCTTGTTCTTCTACTGGTGTCCTGCTTTATTGGCCTGCTGCTGGTGATGCTGCCGGCGCTCGTCGGAGAGTTGAGATTCTTCATTGAAGAATTCCCACGCTATGTCACCCGGGTCCAGTCTCTCGCCGCCGATACGAGTCGACCCTGGCTGCATCAGGTCATGGGTCAGGAAATCCGGATCGAGGAATCGGTCACCCACGCGGTGGCCTCGATGGGTTCTGCTTGGCTTGATGAGCTCGTCCGCTCGGCATGGTCGGGCGGAAAGGCCCTTTTCTCACTTCTCTCGCTCCTCGTCGTGGTTCCGATCGTCGGCATTTACCTCTTGATCGACTGGGACGGAATGATCGCGGCGATCGACGGTTGGGTGCCGGCAAAGCACCGCGACGACATCTGGGCCGTTGGGAGAGAGATCCACGAGACGGTAGCCGGCTTCGTGCGCGGGCAGATCGTCATCTGCCTCATCTTGGCGGTATTCTACGCAGGAGCACTGCGGCTGACCGGGCTCAATCATGCCATCCTGATCGGCCTCACCGCCGGCCTGATCAGCTTTGTACCCTATCTGGGATTCGGTGTCGGTTTCGTCGTCGCAGCGTGCGTGGCAATCGCCCAGTTCTGGCCTGACTGGACGCCTCTGGCCATCGTGGCGGGCATTTTCCTGCTCGGCGAAACGATCGCCGATTATGTCCTGTCGCCGCGGATCATCGGCAGCCGCGTCAAGCTCAACCCGGTCTGGCTGATGTTCGCGCTGTTCGCTTTCGGGTATCTGTTCGGCTTCGTGGGCCTGCTGGTCGCGATTCCGCTGGCGGCATCCCTCGGAGTGATCCTGCGGTTCGCTATGAGGAAGGCGCTGGCCAGCCCTGACGTGGACGCCGCTGCGCCATTCGCACCAGATGTCGTTCCTTCAAAGCCAGTGGAGTCTGGACGAAGAGAGATCCAGCGTTCGCTTGAGTAGGCTTCCGCCTTGGTGCATCGCGATCTGGAAACAGCCGAAGGTGCGATGCTCGATCGTGACCGGGTGAAGGGCATGTGCCGGCGCCTCCTCGTCGAGCGGATCAGGCTCCGCCCTCCATTTGCGCCAGAGTCCTACGTCATTCCCTGTTTAACCGCGATAACGCAGCGCATCGACGAGCAAGGCGAAGGCTGGCGTGGGCTGCCGGCGGCTCGGGTAGTACAGGTGATACCCTGAAAACGGCGGGCACCAATCGGCTAGAACTTGGACCAGCCGTCCGTCTGCAAGGCATGCTTGAACCCGATCCTCGAGCAGGTATGCCAGTCCGTACCCGGCCACCGCCGCCTCCAGGGCCATGAGCGTGTTGTTGAACACGAGCCGCCCATCGACCTTCACCTTCACATCCCGACCGCACTTCTCGAACTCCCATGTTAGGAGGCCGCCGGATTGCATTCGGAGATTGATGCAATCGTGGGCGGTCAGATCCTCCGGTGTCCGCGGACGCGGCCGACGTTCGAGGTAGGACGGTGCGCCGACGACTGCCATGCGTGCGTCCGGCCCGATGCGGACCGCGACCATGTCCTTGGCCACCTGCTCGCCGAGCCGTACGCCAGCGTCGTAGCGCCCCACCACAATGTCGGTCATGGCGTTGTTGATATCGAGTTCCACCTTGATGTCTGGGTAGTCCGGCAGCAGCCGCTCCAACGCAGGCCAGAGAACCGTGTGGGCCGCGTGCTCACCGGTCGTAATGCGGATGGTTCCCGCAGGCTTCTCCCGGAACTCGCTCAAGGCGGCCATCCCGGCCTCGATCTCGTCGAGCAGCGGCCCCATCGTCGTAAGGACGCGCTCTCCTGCCGCGGTCGGCGCGACGCTGCGGGTGGTGCGGGTCAAAAGCCGAACTCCGAGCTGAGCCTCGAGCCCGCGCACTGTATGGCTCAGTGCCGACTGGGAAACCCCCAGCTTCGTTGCAGCCTTCGTGAAGCTCTGCTCCCTCGCGACCGCCAGAAAGGATTGGAGGTCATTGATGGTGTCCCGCGGCATTCATGAAAGTCCTTCATATGTTCATGCGGGTTTTAGCAGCTAGTTGAGGGTAGTCCCAATCACTAGATCGTTGGCTGTTACCTCATCGGCCGCCCTTGCGCTCCTGAGGCTCAATCAACGGAGAACAGACATGCAAAAGCGAACACTTGGCAGGAAGGGGCTCGAAGTCTCGGCCCTAGGCCTCGGTTGCATGGGCCTGAGCCACGGCTACGGCCCGGCCACTGATACTCAAGATGCGATCAAGCTCATCCGCACCGCCTACGAGCGTGGGGTGACCTTCTTCGACACCGCGCAGGTCTATGGTCCGTTCACCAACGAAGAGGTGGTCGGTGAGGCGCTGGAGCCGATCCGGGACCAGGTGGTGATCGCCACCAAGTTCGGCTTCGAACTGCCGAGCCCCAACGGAGAGCAGAGCCTGAACAGCCGTCCCAACTATATTAGGCAGTCCGTCGACGGGTCGCTGAAGCGTCTGCGTACCGACGTGATCGATCTTCTCTACCAGCACCGCGTCGATCCGGACGTGCCGATCGAGGATGTCGCCGGGACCGTGAAGGACCTGATCGCCGAGGGCAAGGTCAGGCATTTCGGTCTGTCGGAGGCCAGCGCGGGGACCATCCGCCGGGCGCATGCCGTCCAGCCCATCACCGCCCTGCAAAGCGAGTATTCCCTGTGGTGGCGCGAGCCGGAGAACGAGATCATCCCGACGCTTGAGGAATTGGGAATCGGCCTGGTGCCGTTCAGCCCACTGGGTAAGGGATTCCTCACCGGGACCATCGACACGAACACCAAGTTCGACGGCAACGACTTCCGCACCATCGTGCCCCGCTTCTCGCAAGAAGCTCGCAAGGCGAACCAGGGCCTCGTCGATCTCCTCGGGCAGATCGCGTCCGCGAAGCATGGGAAGCCCGCCCAGATCGCACTGGCGTGGCTGCTGGCGCGCAAGCCTTGGATCGTGCCGATTCCCGGAACGACGAAGCTCCATCGGCTCGAAGAGAATATCGGCGCGGTCGATTTCGAACTGACAGCCGGCGATCTTCAGAGGATCGAGGAGGCCCTCTCCACGATCACCGTGCAGGGGGACCGCTATCCGGCACACCTGCAAGCGCGTGTCGGTCGCTGAACCAGACACATCAAGCAAGAGCGATGTTCCGTTTCACGTTCAATGCCATCGGAACCACCTGGGAGATCGAGACGCCATCGCCGCTGGAGATGCCGGCGCGACGGCGGATCCTTGAGCGGTTCGACGCGACCTATTCGCGGTTCCGGCCGGACTCTTTGGTTTCGCGGATCGCGTCTTTGACCGAGGGCGGATGCGTCACCTTCCCGGAGGAGGCGGTCGCGCTCTTCGATCTTTACGATCGACTGCATGCCTGCACCGAGGGTGCGGTCGATCCGCTGGTGGGCGTGATCTGGAATTGCTCGGCTATGACCAAACCTACTCGTTGACGCCCGATGTTGCCGGGATTCGCAATCATTCTCTTGCAAGGCCGCGTTGGTCGACTGATGTTCGACGCGAAGGCTCGTCACTCCTCACCCAACGTCCGCTCGTGATCGACGTCGGTGCGGCCGGCAAAGGATACCTCGTCGACATCATCGCCGACATCCTGCGCGACGAAGGCTTCACGAGCTTCCTCGTCGACGGCAGCGGAGACCTGCTCCATGCAGGCGACGATGCCCTACGGATCGGGCTGGAGCATCCCTTCAATGCCGGTCTCGCCATCGGCGTGGCACACCTGAAGGATCGCGCCCTGTGCGCCTCGGCCGTGAACCGGCGCGCCTGGGGTGACAGACTGCATCACGTGATTGATGGGCGCACTGGCATGCCGACAGACGACGTGGTCTCGACCTGTGTCGTCGCGGACGACGCGGCGACGGCCGACGGACTGGCGACCGCCCTCTTCTTCGTCCCGGCAGAGCGCCTGGCTCACGCGTTCCAGTTCTCCTGGGTCCGGATGCTCGCCGACGGCCATGCCGAAGCCTCCGCCGACTTCGACGGTGAACTCTTCACATGAACGGAAGGACAGCGACATGACGATGGCAAGAAGGATGAGACAGATAGTAATAATTCCGGCGGCTCTGATGCTGACGGGAGACTTGACCTCCGGACCGAGTGCACAAGAGCTTGCACCAACGCCCCGTATGGGCACGCCTCCAGCACCATCTCCCCGAAATCGCTATGCGGATGGCGTTTACACGGCAACCGGACAGTACGGAGGCCAACCATCGTTCATCACAGTCAAAGCAACCTTGGCCAATGGGGTGATAACTTCAGTGGAAGTTACCCCACACGCGACTGTCCCTCGCTCGCTTGAATTGCAGCGCCGTTTTGCGGCGGCTGTGCCGAAGATTGTAGTGGGGAAACCCATCGATCAGGTGAACGTCGGCAAACTCGCAGGGTCCAGTGGAACGCCTGAGGGCTTCGATGCCGCGATCCGGCAAATCAGAGAACAGGCGTCGCGATGATCCAGCATGAATGCCCACCAGGCAGTTCATGAAAGATGTTCATAGGCTCATGCGGCATTCCCCGTCTAATCGATCGCAGTCTCCGTGATTAGGTTCGAAGCAAGCCACCTCCCTATGGACAGGGTGACATTCAATGGAGCAATTCATGCCAGAGATAGAAACCCACAAAACTGATCCGAACCGGCGCAAGTTTCTGATCGCGGCAGCGGGAGTGGCAGCAGCCCCAATGGTCGGCGGTGCGTCTTTCTCGGCGAACGCCCAGCAGGGCGCGCAAGGGGTTGGCAACGGCGGTCAGGGCTCCGGCGGTACAACCTTGAAGGAACGCCGCAAGCTCGGCTCGCTGGAGGTCTCCAGCGTGGGCCTCGGCGTCCAGAACATGCACCGGACCTACCAGACGACGATCCCCAGCCGGCCCAAGATGCTCAACATCATTAGGACAGCCTTCGACCGTGGCGTGACCTTCTTCGACTGTGCTGAAGCTTACGGCCCCCACGAGTGCGAACGGATCCTCGGCGAAGCCATCACATCGTTCCGCGACAAGGTCGTCATCACTTCGAAGTTCGGCTGGGACGTCGATCTGGAGACGGGAGAGCGGCGGCCGGGTCTCGTCAGCCGTCCGGAGCGCATCAAGGCGGCCGTCGAGGGCATGCTGAGGCGCCTGCGGACCGATCGCATCGATCTCCTCTACCAGCACCGGGTCGATCCGCAGGTGCCGATCGAGGATGTCGCCGGCGCGGTCAAGGATCTGATGGCGCAAGGCAAGGTCCTGCATTGGGGTCTGTCCGAGATGGGACTGAAAACGCTGCGGCGGGCTCATGCCGCCCTGCCTGTCACCGCCGTCCAGAGCGAATACTCGATGCTGTGGCGCGGGCCGGAAGAGGCGGTACTCTCGCTTTGCCAGGAACTCGGCATCGGCTTCGTCCCATGGAGCCCGCTTGGGGTGGGCTTCCTGACCGGGGCCATCGACGCCAGGACGCGGTTTGCACAAGGAGACATCCGCGGGATCGAATCCCGCTTCTCGCCGGAGAACCTGCCGCACAACCTGGCGCTCGTCGCCCTGCTGAGGAGCTGGGCCGAACGCAAACAGGCTACTCCGGCGCAGATTGCGCTGGCCTGGCTGATGGCGCAGAAACCCTGGATCGTTCCCATCCCGGGCACGACCCAGATGCCGCACATGCTCGAGAACATCGGCGCGTCCGCGGTGCAGTTCACAGGGTCCGAAGTGGCCGAATTGAACCGCGCCGTTGCGGCGATTCAGGTCCGAGGCGCGCGTCTCCCGGATGCAGTGCTGGTCTTCTCGGGTGTGGAAGCACCTCCCAAGACCTGATCCCCCCGACGATGACAACATCCCGTGAAGGGGCGCAGCAAGGACGCTGCGCTCGTTCCAAACTGCTCTGATGCCCAACTGGTGCGAGATTCCTTGTGAAGTCCCCGAGATTGCGCTTTCCCTTGATTGCCCTGGCGTCTGCCGCCGTCATGCTTGTCGGCTGGCAGGCGCTTGCCGAGAGCAATCGCGTGACGTTTCCGACCCTTGAGAAGCTGGTGCACTACACGACTGTCCGGCGCGGCAACGTGACGGAACACATCATGACCACGCCGGAGGCTATCGAGGCCGTCAAAAAGGGCCAGCCGGTCCCGTCAGGCACGCACTTCGTGCTGGTCGACTACCGCGAGGGCGAAGTCTTCCGGTACTTCGTCATGGAGAAGGGCGACGGATGGGGCGGTGATTACGAAGCCGCTCGCAAAACCGGCGACTCGCAGTTCCAATGGTTCAAGCCCGACAGGATCATCAACATGAGCGAGAACACCGCCCGCTGTCAGTCCTGCCACCAGAGCCAGTCGGGAAGTGAGTACCTGTATACGGGATACCGCATCCCCCGATTCAACGGCACGCCGATCGAATGAACCCGGGAGGCAGATCTTGAGCTCCATGTTCCTGACGCGGCTGGTGTTCGACCTGATCGCAGCCGGCCTGCTGCTGCTCGGTCTTGCCTATTGGTGGCTGGGCAACACGGTCCACGAGCTGGCTGGCACGGGCATGTTCCTGCTGGTCATCGTGCACAACATCTTCAATCGGCGCTGGTACGGCAGGATCCCCAAGGAGAGACGTCACAGGCGTGGATTGTTCAACATCGGGATCACCTTGTTTTTGTTGATCGCGATGCTGTCGCTGCTCGTGACCAGCGTCCTGATCTCCAACACGCTGTCCGGCTTCATGTCGGCCTATGGCGGCTTCACCGTGCGGCAGATCCATACCCTCGCCGCATACTGGGTCCTCATTATCGTCTCCATCCACCTGGGCCTGCGCTGGCCGATGATAATGGGCTTGTCACGCAACCTGTTCGGCATCTCGAAGGCGAGCATCGTGCGCGCTACCGCACTTCGGGCAGCTGCCGTCGCCATTGCGATCCATGGCATCTGGAGTTCGTTCGAGCTGCGCCTCGGCACCAAGCTCACCATGCAGGTCACGCTCGACTGGTGGAATTTCGAGGAGTCGGTGGCAGGCTTCTTCGTCCACTTTGCGGCGATCGCGGGGCTCTACATGACTCTGACTTACTACGCGATGAAATGGATGCAGCATCGGAGGGCTATGAACTCATTGATCGGTCGGAGGACGGAGATCCCGCGAGGGCAGAAGACGGCCACGCATTCCGACCGTCCGACGGCGTTCAATGATCAACAAGCTATTAGGTAATTCGTAAATGGGCATTCTCGCATTGCCGTCCGCTGCCATGGCGCTGTCCCTGTTCCTGCTGTCGACCTGCTCGGCGGCGAAAGCGAGCGAGGCCGCCTTGGCACGTGACAGGCCCGGCGAGAGCAGAGAGCAGACGACCGGCGGAGCCAAGGCGGTTCCCCTGTCCGCCAACAGCACGATCCGGGACATCCTGAACCATCCGGCGTTCACGGGGTTCGGTCGGCGGATATTGCCCTGGGATGACCGTCCCTATGACGAGAACATGCCGCTGGCCGACATCGGCTCGCTCCTGCCGTACCACACGCAGGTCCGTCCCGAGACCGTCGTGGGATCGTTAAACCGCATGATCGATGACGTCGGCAAGGGCATAACCGTCTTCTACGACATCTACACAGAAGCGCAGAAGCGGGCTGATCCGACGAAGGAGCATACCGGGTTGTTCTTCTTCCGCGGCAGGCCGGGAGCACCCTTCGCGGTCGTTTCGCCCGGGGGCGGGTTCTCCTATGTCGGCTCCGTCCACGAAGGTTTTCCCTATGCAGCCGAGATCAGCAGCAAGGGATACAATGCTTTCGTCCTGAAATACCGGGTGGGACAAGGCGGAGCAGTCGCCAC
Source organism: Microvirga arvi (assembly GCF_016892765.1). GTDB lineage: Bacteria > Pseudomonadota > Alphaproteobacteria > Rhizobiales > Beijerinckiaceae > Microvirga > Microvirga arvi. The sequence goes on along the minus strand of NZ_JAFEMD010000031.1, from coordinate 40,212 downwards.
CCAGGATCTGGCTGCGGCCATCTCCTACATCTTCGAGAATGTCGGCACTCTCGGGGTCAGTACTCAAGAGTATTCCCTATGGGGCAGTTCCGCGGGCGCCAGAATGGCAGCGTCAATCGGCTCGCACGGCGTCGCCCGATATGGAGGCAAGAACCTGCCGAAGCCGTCCACTGTCGTGATGGCCTACACGGGCCATTCAGACTTCTCCGACAATGAACCTCCTACTTTCGTGGCCGTGGGCGAGCAGGATGGGATAGCCCCTCCCTCTGCGATGGAAAGGCGGGTTGCGGCACTGCGCAAGGCCGGCACGGAGGTAGAATACCGGAAGTACAAAGATCTCGGTCACGGCTTCGGGCTCGGTATCGGCACGAACGCCGAAGGGTGGATAGGCGATGCCATTCAGTTTTGGGGAAGGTCCACCAAGACAAGGAACAGAGACTGAAAAGAGAGTGCTCAGGATTATCGATCCAAGCCCTGCCTTGAAGCCTCCCCATCGCTGTTTCCGCTCGCAGCGTGCAAGGCTCTCGTTGGAATGCTATTAGGTTCAGGACCCAGAACCTTTGTGATGAGCAGAGCGAGCATATGCCTGATGTGGCGAACCGAATTATCGGCTTTGTGTCCAGAACCTTGCAGACTCTTCGATCGCTTTGGTCATCTGGAAACTCACAGGATCATCTACAGGCGAGCATTCGGCAGGCGGAACTTGAGGGCCTCCAGTTCGCGTTCTATGCTCGGCTGACGGCGATCATCGTCGTGGCTGTCTGGCTCATCTGGCTCGTGCCATGGCCACGCGATCTCTATTACGGAGCTTACGCCCTCGGGTTCTTCATTCTCGGCTATGTCCCGTACCGGTTGCGGCACCATCCTCACGGCGAGGCGATTAAGCTTGGCTTTATCGTCCTTGATGTCGCGCTGGTGTCAGCGGCGATCTTGGTTCCTCCGCCAGCCAGCCTCGGCAATGAATGGCCCATCCAGACCCGCCTGCGCGGCCAGGAATTCCTCTACGTTCTCCTTCTCCTCGCAGAGGCCGCTCTCACCTACTCTCCAAGAAGGGTGCTCTGGACGGGTGTGTCGATCCTGGGCATCTGGTCAATCGGCGTCTTCACGATCTACTCCCAGCCGGACACGCTGCGGTTCAACGATGCTGTTGCGGAAGGAGCACTGACGTCAGCCGCAATCCTGGATCTCTCCTTCAAGCCTGCCTTTGTCGGCTTGACGGCATGGTATACCCAGCTTGTTGCAACCTCCCTGTTCACCCTGCTCATCACACTCGCCGTCTGGCGCAGCCGGCGGACCCTGTTGAACCAGGTTGAGACCGAGGTCGTGCGCGCGGATCTCGCGCGCTATGTCTCTCCGGACGTGGCCGAGGCGCTCACCAGGCGCGGCAGGACGGCATTCGGAGAGCCGGCGACAAGGACGGTGGCGGTCCTGTTTGCAGACATCGTCGGCTTCACCAAACTCACCGAAACCCTCTCGCCCGAGCGAACGTTCGCCTTGCTGCGCAGCTTCCAGGAGCGGAGTTGCACCATCGTCTTCAAGCATGGCGGCACGCTCGACAAGTACCTGGGCGACGGCTTCATGGCGACGTTCGGCTCCATCGACCTGCGATCAGACGCGCCGGCCCGCGCACTCGCCTGTGCATTCGAACTCCAACAGGAGATTGAGCGCTGGAATCGGAAGAGGTCTGACCGCGGCGCAGATCCGCTGCACGTCTCGATTGGCCTCCATTGCGGTCCGGTGACGGTGGGCAATCTCGGCGGCAGGGAGCGCGTCGAGTTTACGGTCGTCGGGGACGTCGTGAACGTGGCGAGCCGACTTGAGGAGGCGACGCGCGAGATTGGCGGCTCGATCATCGCCTCAGCGGATTGCATCCGGGCAGCGGGAGATCCGGAGTGGCTCACGAGGTTCCAGTCATCGCGCCAAGTCCAGCTCCGGGGCAGGCATCAAGGCCTCCTTGTTCACATCGCGGCATGACAGGCGTCGCCGGTGTGGACTTGCGCCAGGGTGTCGCGTTCACCCATGAGGGCTGCAATACCATCTTCCTCACATAGTCATGTTGCGGAGACCTGAGATGGCAGTTCGCATTCCTCAGAGCTTGTCGACCGGCCTTCAGCCGGAGACCGGCTGGAACGTGCTTGATCACGAGTTGCGGGAGCAAAAAGCGCATACGCTTGGCACTTTGAGCGGCCAGGTCGAGCAGGTTCTCAGGGCGTTGCGAGCCTTCGATGCCGAAGCGCACACGCCGGACAGGGAGCATCGTCGCCGTGCCTTACTGGACAGGGCAGCCGACCTCGTCTGGGCCTTCATGATCCAGCGGGAGCTATGCGGTCTCCGGAACTGGGACGCTGTGGTGAAGGACTACGGCATCCCGCGTGAGGTGTTGAACCGGGTCGGGCAAGTCAGGCGCAAGGCCGACGAGGCGAACTAACATCAAGCCCACTCCCACAAGTCGTGTGAGGCGTCTCAGACGGCCTCAGGCAGGCGGTCGATGAGCTTGTCGAGCGTGAGCGGATAGTCGCGGATGCGAATGCCGGTGGCATTGTAAACCGCGTTCGCGACCGCTGCCCCGACGCCGCAGATGCCGAGCTCGGCGACGCCCTTGGCCTTCATGGGCGAGGACATCGGATCGACCTCGTCGAGAAAGACGACTTCCTGATGCGGGATGTCGGCATGGACCGGCACCTCATAGCCCGCAAGATCGTGGTTGACGAAGAAACCTCGCCGCTTGTCCACGGCCAGCTCTTCCATCAAAGCCGCACCGACGCCCATCGTCATCGCGCCGATCACCTGGCTCCTCGCGGATTTGGGATTGAGGATGCGCCCAGCCGCGCACACCGCGAGCATACGCCGAACCCGAACCTCGCCTGTTGCTGCGTCGACCCCGACCTCGACGAAGTGGGCCGCGAAGGTCGATTGCTGGTGCGTTTTGGCGAGATCGCCGTACTCAATGAGGTCTTCCGCAACAAGCTCGCCCGCGCTGGCAGCCTGAGAAAGCGGAACGCTGCGGTTGCCCGATCGCACGTCACCATTTGAGAACTCGGCGTCGGCGGCGTTGAAGCCGAGCTGCTGAGCAACGGCTTCACGCAACTTGACGCAGGCTGCATAGACGCCGGCCGTCGCGTTGTTCGCGCCCCATTGTCCGCCGGACCCGGCGGAGGCTGGGAAGGCGGAGTCGCCAAGCCGAACGACCACCTTGTCCAAGGTGACCCCCATCATTTCGGCCGCAGTCTGGGCAATGATGGTGTAGGAGCCCGTTCCGATATCGGTCATGTCGGTTTCAACGGTGACCACGCCCTGACGGTCGAGCCGGACCCGCGCCCCAGACTTCGTCAGGAGGTTGTTGCGGAAGCCCGCTGCCACACCCGCTCCGATGAGCCAGCGTCCGTCTCGCACCTGTGCAGGCCGGGGACTGCGCTTATCCCAACCGAAGCGCTCGGCGCCAAGTCGAAGACATCCGACAAGATCGCGATGGGAGAAGCGGCGGTCAAGCTTTTCTGGGTCGACTTGGGTGTCGTTCAGGATCCGAAACTCAACCGGATCCAGGCCGAGCTTCTCCGCCATCTCGTCCATGGCGACCTCGAGCGCCATCATGCCGGGTGCCTCGCCCGGCGCGCGCATCGCGTTGCCTTCCGGAAGGTCGAGGGGAGTGAGCCGCATGGCCATCAGGCGGTTTGCGCCTGCGTAGAGGAGCCTCGTTTGTGACACAGCCGTTTCGGGCTTGCCTTCAGCCAGATTGCCGGAGGTGCTCTCGTGCGCGATGGCCGTGATCGTACCATCACGGTTCGCCCCGATGCGGATGCGCTGGATTGTGGCAGGCCGATGGGTGGTATTGTTTGCGATGAGCGGGCGAGTGAGTGCCAGCTTGACCGGCCTGTGCGCTGCTTTGGCAGCGAGCGCTGCCAGCACGGCATCAGCCCGGATGAACAGCTTCGCTCCGAAACCACCGCCGATATAGGGCGAGTCGAGCCGAACGTTCTGCGCCGGGATGCCCAGGATCTTGGCAATGCTGCGTTTGCCCCAGGCGATCATCTGGTTCGACGTCCAGAGGGTCAGCCGATCGCCATCCCATGCCGCGATCGTGGCGTGCGGCTCCATCATGGCGTGGCTCTCATCGGGTGTCGTGTAGCTCTCGTCCAGCTTCACCGCCGCCGCCGCGAACGCACCCTCGAAGTCACCGACGCGAACCTCAGGGGGCCCGCTGCTGCCCTCGCCGCTATCGTCCCCAATGAGCGTGGCGTTCGGCGCCTCAGCGGCGAGGTCGAACTTTCCCGCCTCGGACTGGTAATCGACGCGGATCAGGTAGGCCGCAGCCCGGGCCTGCTCGAAGGTCTCCGCCACCACCACAGCGATCGCTTGGTGGTAATGCTGAATGATCGGTCCGCCGAACAGGTAGGCGGCATTCATCATGCCGCGCTCCAGTCGGGGCATGTCGAGCGTCGTGACGATCGCCAGAACGCCTGGCGCCGTCTTAGCATCTTCCACGTGCATGGCAGCGATACGGCCTTTGGCGATCGCGGAGCCCAGCACGAAGCCATAAGCCTGCTCTGGCACAACGTCGTGCCGCTCATAGGCGTAGGCTGCCGTGCCGGTCGTCTTGTACCGTCCGTCGATCCGGTCGGTGGGTTGGCCGACAACCTTGAGCTGATCAATCGGATTGGTCGTGGCGGGAGTGTCGAACCGCATGTCTCAGCTCCTCGCTTCGGAGATCACCGCGCCGAGCGTACGCTCGACCAGCAGCACTTTGAATGCGTTGTCGTGCGTGGATTTAGCACCAGCGAGCAGCCGTTCAGTAACCGCTTTGGCACCCCGCGGCAGATCGGCTTCCGCCGCTTCGACCCGCCACGGCTTGTGCGCGACGCCGCCCACGGCGAGGCGCCCTGTACCGTCCCGCTGAATAACAGCCGCGACTGAGACCAGAGCAAAGGCGTAGGAGGCGCGGTCGCGCACCTTGCGATAGATCTGCCGGCCGCCGAGGGGCGGCGGTAAGGTCACGGCGGTGATGAGCTCGCCGGGCTCCAGCGTCGTCTCCACATGGGGAGTCTCGCCGGGCAGGCGGTGGAACTCAGCGATCGGGATCTTCCTGGCCATGCCGTCGGGTCGCACAGTCTCGACCGTTGCGTCGAGCGCGCGCATCGCGACTGCCATGTCGCTCGGGTTGGTGGCAATGCAGGCATCGCTCACCCCGATGATGCCGAGCTGTCGGCTGAACCCGTCCAGGGCCGAGCAGCCGCTGCCGGGCTCTCGTTTGTTGCAAGGCTGTGCGGTGTCGTAAAAGTAGGGGCAGCGGGTGCGCTGGAGAAGGTTCCCCGCAGTTGTCGCCCGGTTGCGCAGCTGGCCGGACGCGCCGGCGAGCAGCGCTCGTGACAGGACGCCGTAATCGCGCCGGACGCGCTCGTCGGCGGCGAGATCGGTGTTACGGACAAGTGCGCCGATCCGAAGCCCTCCTTCCGGCGTCGGCTCGATGGTGTCGAGCTTTAGCCCGTTCACGTCGACGAGGTGCGTGGGTGTCTCGATCTGCAGCTTCATCAGGTCGAGCAGATTCGTGCCGCCCGCGATGAATTTCGCGCCAGGCGTGCGAGCGACGGCAGCGGCTGCCTCAACAGGCGCGTTTGCACGTTCAAAGGTGAAAGCTCTCATCCCTGCCTCTCCGCGACCTCGGTCATTGCCTCGACAATGTTGGAATAAGCGCCGCACCGGCAGATGTTGCCGCTCATCCGCTCGCGGATCTCGGACTCGCTGAGCTGCACCGGGGCCGTGAGGTCGGCCGTGACATGGCTCGGGATCCCGGCCTTGATCTCGTCCAGCACCGCAACACCCGAGCAGATCTGACCGGGCGTGCAGTAGCCGCACTGATAGCCATCGTGCTTGACGAACGCCGCCTGCATCGGATGCAGGTTATCCGGCGTGCCGAGCCCCTCGATCGAGGTCACCGCGCCGCCCTGGTGCATCACGGCGAGCGTCAGGCAGGAATTGATCCGCCGCCCATCGACTATGACCGTGCAAGCTCCGCACTGGCCGTGATCGCAGCCCTTCTTGGTGCCCGTGAGATGTAAGTGCTCTCGCAGAGCGTCGAGGAGGGTTGTGCGGGTGTCGAGCTCGAGCGTGCGAACCTGCCCGTTCACGTTGAACGAGACCTGTGTCATCACGGGTGTCACAACCGGGGCGGGTTGTGCCCTCACCGAAGGTGGCGCCGCCGCGAGTGCCGCGCAGGCCCCAGCTCCGACCATCACCTCGCGCCGGTTCACGTTCAGCTCTCCAGGATCCGACATGTCGGCCTCCATTCCCTGTTAACTGCGGGGGGCAGTTCCATGTCGCCGCAACCACGAACTTAGCGTCGCTCACCAGAGGCACGGCCGGCATTAGTCGACAACGACCCATCGCCTGAGTTGTTTCAACTTAAGTCAGGCGCGGCCGCGCGATTAGAGGCTCGCGGCGGCATAACCTTATGATTGGCATTCATGAATCCTCCTCGCCTTCGGCAGGCCAAAAGGCGCAGGTAGGTTTATGATTTAGGCTGCGAATCCTTCACCTTGGCCGGGATTTTCCTCCCTTGTGCTGAACTTACGCAATAACGTAGCGGGCGGGAATCAACCAGCCATCGATGCGCGCTAGCAGCTCCTCTGCTTTACCCGGAACTCACACGCTTGCATCTCTGACCACCTGCTCCGTCGAGAATGTCAAACCAGATCCCGCTCAAGCCTATTACAGTCCCAAAGAAATAAGGCGCTACTGCGTTGGCGCTATTTGCCACGATGCTTGCCCTTGGCTACCCTCTACCCTGCTACAGGAGGACTGGTGCATTTGCGACGGCTCGTTGTCATCTCCAATCGCGTAGCTATCCCGGACGCCGCGGGAAAAGCCGCCGCAGGAGGCTTGGCCGTGGCCCTGCACGAGGCCTTTCAAGCTTACCAGGGACTATGGTTCGGCTGGAGCGGCAAGGTTTCAGCCCATCCGGCCGCCCATCCCAAGATCATCGACAAGGGACAGGTGCAGTATGCCGTGATGGACCTGACCTCGCTCGATCGGCAGGAGTACTATAACGGCTTCGCGAACCGGGCGCTCTGGCCCATCATGCACTACCGGATTGGCCTATCGGAGTTCTCGCGAGCCGACTACGCAGGCTACCTGCGGGTCAATCGGAGTTTTGCCAGTGCGCTGGCGCATCTGATCCAACCTGATGATCTCGTCTGGGTTCACGACTATCACCTCATCCCCCTTGCAAGCGAGCTGCGGGCTGTCGGCATAACCAACCCCATCGGGTACTTTCATCACATTCCGTGGCCTGCTCCTGAAGTGTTTGGTGCTCTTCCAGGCAGCACAGAGCTCCTGCGCGTCATCCCGGATTATGACCTTGTGGGTGTGCAGACCGAGCGGGATGCCGACAACCTCAGACGCAGCCTCGTCCAGGAACTTGGCGCAATCCACCGCGGGATAGATCTCCTGGACGTCGGAAGCCGACGTGTGCGCATCAAAAGCATCCCGATCGGCATTGACGTCAATGGCTTCCAGCAGGCAGCCCAACGCTCTGGCTCAAGCCGGCTTCTCAAGCAGACGATTGCTGGTCTGGGGTCGCGCAAGCTGATCATCGGGGTTGATCGGCTCGATTACTCGAAAGGCATTCCCGAGCGCATGGAAGCTTTTGAACGCTTCCTGGTCAGCCATCCGGATCAGCGGGGACGGGTGACCTATCTTCAGATTGCCCCGACAAGCCGCAGCGAAGTGCCCGAGTATGCAACCCTCAGCCGGGCTGTGAATGAAACATTGGGGCGGATCAATGGCTCTTTGGGTGAGCCTGGCTGGGTGCCGATCCACTACGTAACCAGCACCTATTCACGCGCAGTGCTTGCCGGCCTTTATCGGCTGGCTCGGGTCGGGCTTGTGACCCCGATGCGGGATGGGATGAACCTGGTGGCCAAGGAATACGTCGCAGCTCAGGACCCGCAGGATCCCGGTGTTCTCATTCTCTCGAAATTCGCTGGAGCGGCTGAGGAGCTCACTGATGCGCTCATCGTTAACCCGAACGACAAGGTCGAAGTAGCAGAGGCTATTCAGCACGCGCTGCATATGAGCCGAGAGGAGCGGGTTGCACGCTGGCAGACTATGGAGAAAATTCTGTGGGCTTCCGATGTCTCACGGTGGGCAGCGGCGTTTATCCAGGATCTGGCGGCCAACAAGGCAAACAAGGCCCGCAGGGGAACGAGATTGGTAAAAAGAGAGTAACGATCGCTGGGAGCCAAACCCGAAGTGCCGCGTGATCAATCGCAGATCATTTTCGACCGAAGGGTATGGCCTGCGCATTCGGATTCATTGTCGAATAGTGTAGGTCACCACCGGCCACAGTGCTTCACGTAACGCGCTAAGCTATCCGGTGATCTTGCAACCTCCATTCTTCAGGCCTCAGAGCACGACTCTGGCCTTCTGTACGGATCGTTCTACTGCATTGGCGACAGCTTCAGGAGCTAAGTGATGGACCATGTGTCCGAGACCTGGAAGCGTGATGAACTCGCTTTGTGGCAGCTCCCGATGCAGACGCTCCGATTGACGGCCGACATCAGCAATCTGATCGTCGGCACCTGTGATGATCGTGATCGGCATCCGTAGTTCACGATAGTGCTGCCGCAGTTCCATCACTGAGGGAGTCATGAGGGCTGCGTCCTCAGCCGCGGCGCGCAGCTGCGACGGACGGAGCATCATTTCCTTAGGGAACAGGCGCTCGAACCGCTCCGGCACCTCCGCAGGCGCGAACATTTGTTTGATCAGGCCCGGCAGGATGGCGCGGGCGACCAGGGGAGAGATGGTGTGGCGCATGGCATCGCCGATCACCGGAACAGCTGGCGGCGAGAACAGGAACGTGTCGGCTCGCAGCGTCGGGTAGTAATAGCCAGAGGCAAGCACAAGGCTGCGCACAAGCGACGGGCACTCAAGGGCAAGAGCAACCGCCACGAGGGTGCCCCACGAGTGTCCCAGTACGACGGCTTGCTCGACGCGGAGTTGCTCCAGCGCATGCTGGAAGAGCTTCGCATGGGCCCATGGGGTCCAGAGGAGGCGAGGTCTGCTGCTGTAACCGTACCCCGGTCGGTCGATCACGATCACCCTGTAGCGGGACGCCAGATGGTCCACCAAGCCGCTGACGGTGAAATCTTGTATCATGGTGCCGTTGCCATGAATCAGCACGATAGGCTCGCCCTCGCCGCGCACGATGTAGTGCAGGCGCACGCCATCAATATTGAGGAACCGGCCCATGGGCGGCGTCTTGCGTTCGGCCGCCCCGGCTCTCTGTCGGTTATACAGAGCAGCGGCTGCTAGAGTTGCAGCCGAGCCCGCCAGAACCGGCGCAAGCCAACGCCAGTGACTTGAATGAGCGGCCCGCTTGGGACGGGGCGTCCCGTGCGGTCTTGCAGTCGCCTGCTCAGGGCGATGGGTGTTGCCTTGTTGCGGTTCGGCAGCATAAAGAGGCGCCTCAGCCGGATTGCGCGGGCTCTTATCGGCTCTCGTCTCCATGCGGGACATGCGCACTCTCCATAGGGCTGATCGTGGGGAACGCCCGAGAAGCAAGACGGTTGCTGCAGCGCACAGTTTCGAGTCAGACGCTCGTTCTACAGAAAGCCTTCCTATGCGTGTTGGTTCGTTTCCCTAGCCCGGCCTGCGAAATGAGCCCTAGCGCTGCTAAAGGCCATCTGTTGTGGCCGACACGATACTCTGCTGAAGCCGGGAGATGAGCGAGACCGGCTTCAGAAAAGTCCTACTTCTTGGATCCAGTGCTTGAGCCCACAGTTCCCTTTGTCGAAGGCGCGGCGGCAATCGTCTTGGTCTTTTCCTTCTTCGGCTTCTTCGCCTCGCGGTTGCCGCGCTGTTCACCCTTGGCCATATCGCTTCTCCTGATGCTGACCCAGAGTGTAACACCTGCAGAAGCCTAGAGGAACATTGAAACGCCCGTAGGAACTGCGACAAGTCTGTGGTTCCAAGGGGGCGACCTTTTTGCGTTACAGCCTGTACGCGGCAGCTCAGGTGCAAATAGGCGGCCTCAGCTCTGTGTAGGCGCGGCCCTCCGCAAGGCAGTGATCACCCGAGTATCAAGTCTGAGTTGCCCCAGCGCTAGCTTGAGGTCAACGAGATCAGGGTATGTGGCGTCGTTGCTCACTTTGCTCGACTGCTAAGCAGAGGTAGTGGATCTCTACTCCCTGCTCCAAACTCGCGCCAACCAATAATGCTGGCCTGTACGGTCTCTCCCGTTGTCCCGTTCCGCCATTCCCCGTTGATGCGCTCACAGGGGAATGGAAGGATGTAGGTCCCAACATGATCCTCAGCCAGAGCCTGCACCGGCAGCCCAGAGCCTGGATTTCCTTCGGTCTTGAAGTTCTTCAAGCGGTTGGTTCGTGTCACCATGCACTTGCTCCAACTTATTCCAATGCGCCGCTAGATCCATGAGGCAACGTTATCGAAGAAGCCAACAGTCCCAAGAATGCCTGGAGCCAGGATAAAGCGAGAGTAAGCGTTGACTGGCATCTCATGCAATGGGAAGGGCTGAGTTGAGATGAGGAGCTTTGGCCAAGCTCTGCTCAATCAGCTTGCGAGCTTCGGTCAGTGTCAACCGGTTGGCCGCTGCAACTTCCCTGACCATCAAGTCCAGAGCGCCTTCGAAGACCTGCTGCTCGCTGTAGGAAGCCTCTTGCTGTTCTGAGCCGCGATTGAGATCTCGTAAGACCTCAGCAATGGCGGTCATCTGCCCGGTCCCGATGCGCTCCTGAAAGTCATTCGAGCGCCGGTTCCACATGCCGCGCTTTACCTTTGCCTTTTCGGCAAGGATTTGGAGCGCCTGCGTCACTACAGCAGGTTCCGACACTTTTCTCATGCCGCTGCTCTTGGCTTTCGCCAGGGGAACGCGAATCGTAAGGCGGTCTTTATCGAAGGTGAGCACAAAGAGCTCAAGTTTGAACCCGGCAACCTCCTGCTCTTCGATCGCCGTGATCTCACCCACACCATGGGATGGATACACGACTGTTTCACCAATCTCGAAGGAAAGAGCATTGTTCTTCGTCGTCATTCAGACATGATCTCCTTGGAACACCGACAATGCCTTAGCTGTGAGATGCTGTGTCGTTGGCATCGAATTTCTGATGGTCGCGTCAGTGCGCCTTACGTTTGCAGAACTCGAAGTGGCTGACGCGGTTCCCGCGTAACGACTGCTCTCCATTTGCGACGTCGCTGCCATCAGACACAAGACCGGCTTTTGCAGGCTGCTTTCGCCCACCACATCGGAATTGGGAGCAGAGTCGCCGGTTATCACAGGGACCAGTCTGGATCCTGTTGGCGCTGCTAGACCGCACTCCCAGAATTGCCGAAGAGATCTTCGGGATAACCGATCCGTTCGGTACGGACTTGTTTATCTTTCAACCACCAACTCAATGAATGGCTCAAGGCTGGCATAGGGCAGCGTAAACTTCTCGCCTCGGAACAGCATCGGTACATCTTGCCCGCCTGCAAAGCCGGAGGTCAGCTTGCCACGAACCTTGAAGGTCTCGCCTGCGGTCACCTGTCCCCAGGGCTCATCTATGTGATCGATAATGCCAAGCTCCCTCAGCTTGGCATCGACAGCTTGAGTCCGGGCATATGAAGGCAACTGGCGGAGACCATCGGCGATGTCATCGCTCATGACAGCGTATGCGGGGTTACGAACCTTATAGCGAAGCTCCGCATCCTGGGTGAAGCGCCACACGGAACCAGTCACCATCTGTTGCTGCTTGGTAACCGGCTTCTTCTCCGATTTACCGACCTTCTTTGCCGTCCTGGCCCGGGCGGGGGCCTCGACAGGCTGAACGTCGGCGATCAATGCCCATTTGCTCGACCACTCCACGGCTCGATAATCGCCCTTCGTGAGGCGGTCTGTGAACTCCAGAATGTCCTGATCAATGGGACGTTTGCCCCCGCTAGCATCAAAGTAACGCAGCCGCATATCATCGGGGAGAAGCAGATAGAAGCTTTCACTTTTGACATCCACATCGAAGATGTTGGCGACTTTCACGACCTGATCGCGAGTAGACGGAGCCTCGACGCCATCACCCGTCGGGTGGACCGTTGTTCCTTTAGGAACCCGAATGTAGCCTTCTACCTGAATCTCCGACATCTGTTCTTCGTCTCTCTCTTGTGGGGCAGCGTGAGCTGAGAAGGCCAAGGTTTTGAAATGGGAACGGCACCCGAGGGTGCCGTTTCTGTTGCTAGGCTTTCCCGAGCCCCGGATGGTTACGCCGCGAGGCGCACCGCACCCATGTCAACGTTGTCGTTGGCATTTATGAATTTGCACTATCAAGGCCGTAGCTCAGCCTAATCGCAGCCTAGCCTTTATTGCGCCCAGTCGAACCCATGTCGCCCCCAGCACAAACACATCTGGACATGAGTCCGACCTCAACAAGAGATCAGTGGTCCAAACCCGTCCTGGGGTACCCGGACGGCCGATGTGCTTGTGGTGGAGGCGGCGGGAATCGAACCCGCGTCCTAAACGCCTATTCCACTCTGCCTCTACGATCATAGTCAGGCGAACCTGACATCCGCGATATAGACGTTCAAAGGCCCAATATCCAGTCTTATCGTATTATTCATAAGATATGTTGTTGCATTAACCTGGCAATAAGAGTTGAAAAATCATAATACATTTAGGGTAATATATTTATTTGTGCTAAATTCTACTTGAGAAAATGGCTATTTTTTCTCTGCTACCCAGAGGATGATGCTGCTTCGCCCCCCAGAATGGCTGGGCGGCCATGTCCGGAACCTCTGAAGGCAATCGGCTCGTGGCCGTCGCATGCGCCGACAAGGTCGGAGTCTAAGGTCACACCCACCCGTATTATGGAGGATTGCCATGAGTGTGCGCACCACATCCAAGACCATCACGTTTGCACGGCCGTTCTCGCTGGCTGGATTGGAGGAGAGCCAACCAGCTGGGACCTACACGATCCAGACGGACGAGGAACCTATCGAGGGCTTATCTTTCTTGGCTTACCGCCGTGTTGCCACCGTGATCTTTCTACCCCTCGTTCAGAGCGGACCAGGATCCTTCCAAGCGATCTCGGTCACTCCGGAAGCTCTCGACGCCGCACAGGCGCGAGATGTTTCGGAATCCCACGATGGCTGATTGGAGAAGACACCTCATAGGGTAACCTTCGCACTATCGGGCAGCCAGGCCATCCTATCCCCGCAGGCTGGAAATGCGCGGCAACACGCTGCGTCTGCGAGAATTAGGTGTGAGAATGACGACCCATTTAGATCCATGTGCAGTACGGGCACGGGAGGCATACTTGGATGTGATCGTGACACCAATCGACGAAGGCAGGACATGGAACCTGACGGACCTGCTCGGCCGTCCGATGGGCCGTATCACCGAAGCATCCGCGCAGCAGTTCACAGTTCACCCGGCCGGCCATGCCCTGGAGACCATGGCCGGCATTGAGCGTGGACCCTTCGCATCCCTTGATGCCGCGTTAGCGGCGATCGAGAAGCACACCCGGGGTGTCTGCCGGCGCAGTCCGGGCGAAGACCAAGCATGATCGAAAGTCCGGAACGTCGTGTTCGGCACCAAGGACCGCCGCGACTATGCGATCGTGGCGACGGGAGGGCTCTTCCCCACGGCAAGGACAGCATCGCGTTCCGATCCGTTACCTCAAGGTCTCACAGGAGTGCGACAGCTTCTTCCTTCCCATCCCAGAGGTGAAGGTAAGGACGGTGCCGCACATGCATTATCCAGCACGTCCACCAGCATCATGCGGACAAAAGCATCGTCCTCGATAACGAGAATGAGCGCGCGAATGTTAGGTTTTTTCTCAAGCATGTCGAATGAAATGGGGATCGAGTGGAGCCGGCTGACAGGCAAGACAATCGATCCCAGCATTCTGATCGGTCTACTTTGGGCGAACACTCCGCCTAAGGAGAGGTGGCCTCAGCGTGAACTGAGGCCACTTGCGGTGCATGCTCGTGCTAGATCACAATGAAGTGGCTTGCAGCGAGCTTCGCCAGGTTGTCGATCGCGCCAAACTGTACCGCGGCGGCTGCGCCTTTTCCGTCGGCATCATAAGACAGAGCACCTGTCTCGTCGTTGTAGATGATGTAGTCGTCGGAGTCCTTGGCCTCATCGCCGATCACGAAGCTGCCGGTCGGGAGTGTGCCCTTTTCCAGCACCGTGAACACCGAGTCGTTGAGGCGGATCGTGTCATCCTCAGGACTGAAGTCCAGAATGGTATCGACGTTGCTGCTGCCGGGCTTGGTGTCAAAGACAAAAGCATCCTCGCCCAAACTGCCGCTCAGAATATCGCTGCCGTTCTTGGCCCAGATCGTGTCGTCGCCACCCTTGCCGTCGATCAGGTCACTGCCGGACGTGCCCCTCAGGCGGTTGCCATCGCTATCGCCGGTGATGGTCTTCGTAGTTATTGGCAGTTCGGACGAGATTGGATCAGGCTGCGGTGTTGGGACCAGGGTGGACTCTTCCGACGGGTCTGGAACCGGCTCGTCTGGGATCGGCTTCGGCGACGGATCAGAAGAAGTCGGGGGTGTCGTCACCGTGCCATCATGGTTGACGTCCAGGGCATAAAACGAAGCTTGGCCAGCCCCGGAACCATTGGTTTCATTCGCACCAAGATAGGCCCCTGCCTTGAAGTAGAATGAGTCGCTCTGCCAGACGGAGTTGATCTTGGTGCTGGACTCGTAGACCTTGCCGTCAGCGTAGACATCAACCTCAAGGGTCGAGCCCTTGGCGTTGATCGTGTAGGAGAACTTCTCATTCAGTGAGACGTTCGGCGTGGCCCCACTACTATCCTTGAGCGTGAACTTCGTCTCGGAGTTGCTTGAGCCCGCCTGATCGTTGACGAAGTAGACCGTGCCGTTTTCCCAATAGAGACGTACCAGCTCGTCGTTCTGGCCATGGATCTGGCCGACGACGAGCTTGCCGCCAACGCCGTCGCGGTTCGGAGCGGCATCAACCTCAAGGGTGGCACTCATGAACCCGCCTTTGGACAGGTTCCAGGCCGCCTTCTCGGAGCCAGTCATCTCGCGCAGCTCAGACCGAGCGTAGGAGGAGCCGCTCGTGGTTGCTCCATCGACGGGAGCGTAGAAAACCATCGCTCCGTCGGAACCGGTGTAGAAGTACTTCGAGTTCTTGTAGCCGCTGAGGTTTTGCACCTCGACAGCAGTACCGCTGAGACTACCGCCCTGGTCGACTGGGAGGGTGATCTTCCAATTGGACAAGTTGAAGTTGCCGCTGGGCGCGGCGGAAGCATTCAAAGGCATATGATGAGTCCCATAGATGAGTGAGCCTCGTGAGCCGAGGCTTGAAGATCAGGATGGGTAATGCGGCGGGATACACAGGCAGGAGAATGCCTGCTGTACTAAGAAGATAGTGCTGATTTTTTTCAGGAATACGTTAGATAGAATTCAGCAATTCAGAGATTGAAGTCCGTACTTCGAAACTCTACGGACAGGGTTGTGGCGGTTGAATCGGGCGAGAACGTGGCCACGCTTCATTTTTCTGGATCTTCAGAGAACGGTCCTTCACAGAGAAGATGTCAGGTGGGTCTCAGCCCGCGGTTCCGTAACAAGCCCTATGTAAAGCAACATCGGCGCGGTATTGCATCATCGAAGCCGTGTAAAATCGCTGGCCTTGTACACATTCTCACAAAACCTGATGCTACAAGAAATCGACCGCTGATGAACGATTGACCTAGATTTTAGGGATCTGTCGGCTGATGCCGATCTGGTTGTGCAGAGAGGTTACACGTCAACTCAGGGGCGACAGTAGCCCTGACGCAAAGCGGCGTAAAGGTCGGATCCGGGCCGCATTGCAGACGTTTCGCTGCACAGCACAACCTGAGTCGAAGGCTATCGAAGGTTGCTCGAAGTTCGTATGTGATCACCCTTAGCCTTACCCGAGCCAAATTGCGGAGAGACCGAAACTGCAATAAACTCCCAAAACCCTTGCCGGTGAAGGATTTGAAGTGGTGAGCGCGCTTGGGCTCGAACCCAAGACTCTCTGATTAAAAGTTAGGTGTCGGCACATTCCTAGCAATCCGATCGACACCTTCAGGTCAACAAGCTCACAAGATACGTGGGAAGGCTGTCTGTACGTCTAGCACGATTTCTAAGGCGTGGCGTTTTCTCATCGATGCAGTGTACATTGCGGTCATCGCAACGAGCCTTGCTCAGTGTTGATTGCTGCGGATCGAGCTGTTTGACCTCGCCACCGCTTGAAGCATTGCCAGCCGAGGCTGACACGATCTAGCCGAGGCAATAGCGACCGCATCGCAACGGAGATGAACTCGAACAGCAGAAGTTGGCTGCGTCGGTCATTGTGCCGGAATTCGAGTTGTGAGCCCCGCTACGGCTCGCCATAGTCCGCATACAGATCCAGCTGCTACTTATGCCGGAACAAGCTGTAACGCCACTCGATGACTATCGGGTGCCACTTCATCGACTGGTCTATCCGGGGTTGATGGGTGGTCGGGATGAGTTGCATCGTGGCTCGTGATAGCTCGGCTGCCCGTCGCTGTGGTACCTTGCCCGCCGGATGAGCCCATGGATTACATTCTCAGGAGCCAAGCCTCTACCTTCCCTTTGCCTTTGACGTCGATCGCGCCACGCGGCTCGAAGACGAACAAGTCCTTAAGTTGGTCGTAGACAGGGCGGGTAACCTGGATCGAATCGGGTACGCCGCCCGCTTCCATCCGGCTCGCGAGGTTAACAGTGTCCCCCCATAAGTCGTATATGTACTTGCTCTTCCCAATGACGCCGGCCACGACCGGACCTGTATTGATGCCCACCCTGAGCTTCAATGAAGCGTTGTGTTCCATAGCGTGTTCGCGGGTCATGTGGACCATGCGGATGGCCATGCGCACCATCCGCTCGGTGTGGTTGACCACAGGCACCGGCAGGCCGCACACCGCCATGTAGGCGTCGCCCACCGTCTTGATCTTCTCGATACCGAGATCGTGGGCCGCACCGTCGAACCGCGTGAAAAGCCCGTTGAGCATCGTCACGACATCTTGCGGCATGCCCGCCGTTAATTCGGTGAATCCGACCAGGTCCGCGAAGGCAACAGTGACTTCCGCAAAGCCATCGGCAATCCTCTCCTCACCACTGCGCAGCCGGTTGGCAATCGGCGCCGGCAGGACATTGAGCAGCAGTTCCTCATTCTCGCGATTCTTATTCTGAATCTCGATATTCTTTTGACGCAAATCTTCGACCATGTTGTTGAAGGCTAAGCAGAGCTGGCCGATTTCGTCCCTCGTGCGAACCGGCACGCTGGCCCTGTAATCGCCCGCAGCGAAGCGTTTCACGCCGTCAGTGAGTTCGTGCAGTGGTCCAAGTAGCGCCCGCGCAAGCCATGCAGCCGTGGCAGCCACGACCAACAGCGCCAGTCCCCCCACAACCATGAGGTCCCGGCGAAGTCGGTCGATCGGCGCGAAGGCCTCAGCACTGTCGATCTTGGCAACGAGTGCCCACTTGACGCCCGAAATCGCAAGTGGGCCCCATGAGGCGAGCGTCGGAACACCACGGTAGCCGATGATCTCGCCCGTACCCTCGACACCAGCGAGCGCCGCCCGGGTTGCTTTGGTGTCGATGCGCTGATGCAGCACAGGTGTTCCGTATCGTCGAATGGCGGCGATCTCCTCGTCCGAGGTGCCAACGGTTTTGAGGCCGGCAAAGTAGCCCTCAAGGTTTTCGTAGAATGCCCGCGGGGCCGAGCGAACCAGGTAATCGGGCCCGACGAGATAAGCCTCGCCCGTATCGCCGAATCCTTCCTGCGGCCAACGGCGGCCTCCAGTGACGACGTTGTCGATCTCCTCATTCGACAATTGCGCGATCAGCACACCGATCACGGCACCTTGGTCAATGACCGGTGCCCCCATGAAGGCGATGGGTGCGCCGCCAGAAGGAGCGTAAGGAGCGAAATCCTCCAGGCAGTTTGCTGACTGGTCGGGGAGGAGCGCGCAGCGGGCGACGATAGCGGCGACGTTTGAGCGGCGGTAAGGGCCAAGCTGAAGGGAGGTGGTGAAATCCACTTCCTTTGTGACAGTGTAGATCAGGCGACCCGTCCTGGGGTCGCCAACCATGAAGTCAAAGAAGCCTACAGTCGATGCTGCGGCACGCATCAACGGATGATACGTGGCATGCAGCCTGCTGTAATCGCTTCCGTCGCCGGCGTCATCGAGAAGCTGGCGCCGCTCCGCAGGATTCGGATTAGCAACGATGTAGTGATATTGCAGATAATAGGGAGCGGCGCCGACGGGCAGGTAATCGGCCAGAGCTGGCTCCCTGCCCAAGACCTGGGCCATGAGAGGCAGGAAGTTCTCGGCATACCAGTCGCTGACCTTCTGGCGCAATTCGGGCGACGTACCGGCCCGGTCGACCTGGTCGACTGCGACCCGGAACTCGCGCGTGGCATCGACTACCATCTTGGAGGTGGCAAGGAGGCGTAAATCGGCCTGTATCGTGCGAAAGTAGGTTTCGACTTGGCGCGCCTTGGTCTCGCGGGCAGCCGTGAGCTGGTCGAAGACAGCCTTTTCGAGAGCCTCGCGGGCGCGGAAATAACCGAGCATCCCGGTGAGCAGCACGGCAGTTGCGCCAAGCAGAACGAGGGTCGCAAACAGCTTTGCGGCCAAGGCGCGGGGCGCGACGAGCCGATCACGTCCATGGAAGCCATGACTCACCATCAGTCGACGACTCAAAAGGCCGGGACATATCCGATGATGATAGTCCAAAACCCCAGCTACAGGGACTCTCCTATTGGAGCCCTTCCGGAGACTACGGGATTCTTAACAGGAAAGCCAAATGAGCACCCCTGCCACCTTGCGCAGAGTCAGCCCTAGGTTTTGGTTGGGTAAAAATGCTGATTGGCCCCTGTTCCCTATCCAACAGCGATGGTGGCAAGCAGGGTCGCCCTCTACACTCCATCGCCTGCGCACAGGTCATGGCAAGGGTCGCCGGCCCCAACAGCGCATGGATGCTACTGGCGCGTCACTTATGACGTTCTGTGTCGCGCAGGTTTTCGGCGATTGGCCTGACCTAGGTCATAGTAACATGAGTTAATAAGAGGTTATTCACGGTTCCGGCGAATTCCAGAATCGGTCTTGCCCTCTCCGAGTTCGCCTCCCATCCGCTACACACGTTTTGGACGAGCGGCGAGGATGTCCTGAACTGCCAAGCAAGCGTCCGGAAATGTCAAGCAGGCCAGCACAGACGGATATAGCATCCCGGCACCGCGCCAAAAAAGCAGGGCGCCACAAGGGAAAGCAGCGTCACTGAAGTGGGTTCTCCTCCGCATGCGCAAGACGCGAGCCGGGCCTTCCGCCCGTCCTCAAGCAGCGCCAACGTGGAACACCTAACCGACATGAACTTCAAGCACGGATGCAGGGATCAGGACATGTCAACTCAAGGGCGGGCCGCTGAAGTCGGCGCCGGGAGAATGAGAGATCGGCGGGTCTTGTTCACGTCGAAGACCCTCTGCCCTGCTCCACGGCTTCCGAACATCCATTCCAAGCTCGCCGGCGCAGCGGTCCTTGCACTGATGGTAGCCGGATGCACCCTTACGCCGGACAAGGAGGCCCTCTCCAGCAGTGTCGAGGCTCCAACGGACTTTGCGCGTGAGCGCCTGATCGGACGGTGGGGTGTGGCGTCGTTCCATGACGAGAAGGACCGACGGCGCACCGAGAGCGAGGCGAGAGCTCAGTGCGGCCAGGCCTATGCCATCACGAAAGGACCGACGGACGGGATCATGATGCATGTCGCCGATGATCCGAAGCGCTACGAACTGCGGCTCAAGGGTGATGCCGCCGGCAGGACATATCTTGGCTTCGAGGCGCCCCCAGGCGATCCGCAGGACCGTGAGATCCTCTCGTCGACCGCTGACCTGATGACCATGCGCTTCGTCGATCCGGATGCAAACCGGCGCTACGGCACGTTCGTGTACGTGCGCTGCCGTGCCTGACGACCATAGCTACCCATCCATCTGGGAGACCGTCATGATCTCAACATCAGAGTTGGCCGCATCTGGACTGGCGAGACTGCCGGCGGGACTTGCTGCGTTGGTAGGTTTCTCGCTTGTGGCCTGCCTCCCTATTCCTTCAACCGCCCAGACGCGTCCACCATCTCCGGCACAGGAAACCCTCGACGTCGGCGACGAACCGGGCCGCATTTCGACAGAAGAGGCCGTGATCCGCGACGGGCCTTATGCGCGCCAAGTCGTGTTCTTCCGATCCAGCGAACCGCTGGGAACACTGGTCGTCCACACTTCGGAACGCTTTGTTTATCTGGTGCAAGGCAACAACCGCGCCCTGCGCTACGGCATCGGGGTTGGCCGCGAAGGCTTCCAGTGGTCCGGGCTCGTGCGGGTCAGCCGCAAGTCCGAATGGCCGGACTGGCGGCCGCCGCCCGAGATGCTCGCCCGGCAGCCATACCTTCCGCGCTTTATGGCCGGTGGTCCGGGAAATCCCATGGGCTCCCGCGCTCTTTATCTCGGCTCGACGGTCTTTCGAATCCACGGCACAAACCAGCCTGAGACCATCGGACACGCGATCTCGTCCGGCTGTTTCCGCTTGGCCAACGGCGACATTATCGACCTCTACGCCCGCGTGCCGCTCGGCACTAAGGTGGTCGTGCGCCACGGCGCCAGCCTCTGAACCATTCGGGATTCCTCATCCGCTTATCGTTACGGAGATCACGCATCATGTGGAATGTCGCCAAGGCCTGTGTAACCTCTCTCATGGTGGGCATCTCGGCCGCCCTGCTGCTCGTCTTTGCTACGCCTGCCGCGGCAGGAACGCTTGAGATGGTGAAGCAGCGGGGCGCCGTGCAATGCGGCGTCAGCGAAGGCCTGTACGGCTTCTCCGAGAGAAACGAGCAAGGCGCATGGTCGGGCTTCGACGTGGACTTCTGCCGCGCGCTGGCGGCCGCGATCTTCAACGATCCTGCGAAGGTGACGTTCGTGCCTTTGTCGGCCAGCGAGCGTTTCGAGGTTCTCCGCGCGGGCCGCATCGACCTCCTGTCCCGTAATTCGACCTGGACCCTGGAACGGGAAGCCGGCCTCGGCCTTGCCTTTGCGGGCGTGACCTACCACGACGGTCAAGGCTTCATGGTCATGCGGAACCTCAACGTCACGTCCGCCCTGGAACTCGATCGTGCCAAGATCTGCGTCGAGGCGGGGACGACGAGCGAGCGCAACGTCGCCGACTTCTTTGCTGCCAATTCCATGACATTCGAGGAGCACGCCTTGCCGAGTGCCGCGGCCGCGCTTGAGGGGTTCCAGTCCGGACAGTGCAACGTTCTGACGCGGGATCAATCCGCCCTCTATGCCGAGCGCCTGAAGCTTCCACAATCGGCTGATACGGTCATCCTCCCCGACATCATCTCGAAGGAGCCGCTTGGGCCCGTGACGCGTGCCGACGACTTTGCCTGGTTCACCATCGTGAAGTGGGTGAACTTCGCGCTCGTCAACGCGGAGGAACTCGGCGTTTCCTCTCAAAACACGACCGACGCAATGGCGTCGCATAAACCCGACGTGCGCCGTTTCGTGGGCGTGGAAGGCGGGTTCGGAAAGATGTTGGGGCTCGACGATGCTTGGGCGCTCCACGCCATCCGGGCGGCTGGCAACTACGCTGAGATCTATGAGCGGAACCTCGGCACCGCGTCGCGTCTCGGTATCCCACGCGGGCTGAATCAACTCTGGACCATGGGAGGCGTGCTCTACGCGCCTCCGCTCCGGTGATAGCAATGATCGCCATCGTGAAGTTAAGGGAGGCACACATGCGGATCCACCACACGGCATGGTGCATGCTTACATCGCTCAGACGGGCACCGCTCATGGTTCTGTTCGCGATAGCCTATTGTACTCAGGCCGCAGTGTGCCCCGCAGCGTTGACCGCAGTTTCTAGCGAGGCATCGTCCACAGTGGATCGGATTGTCCAGACAAGGGATCTTGAATATGCAAGAGCCGCCGCCCGCGGTCCCCGGGGCGGGGCAGCGGTGCGCGGGCCACGCGGAGCGGTGGCCCGTGGTCCCCAAGGCGGAGTTGTTGCGCGTGGGCCGTACGGCGGGGCCGTCGCACGCGGTCCTGCGGGCAACGTCGTCGGCCGTCCAGGCTACCGTCCCCCTATATCATCGGGCGGCTGGTACCGGCCACCCTCCTATTGGTGGCGCCCTGGTGCGGCCGTCGCTGCCGGAGCGGCGCTAGGCTTCGTGACGGCGGCCGCTGCCGCCTCCTATGCCGGCCAGCCGCCAAGCCCCGGCTCCTGCTGGTACTACACTGATCCCCAGCGCACCCAGGGCTTCTGGGACGTCTGCCCTCGCTGAGTACAACGACTTGACAGTGCCCGATGTAGGGTCCACAGGCCAGAGCAATGCACCCGGGACAGCCGGACGAGTCGCTTGGTCTGTCGTTATGGGCAGCGGCCATTGCCGGGAACTCCAGCGGATTCCACACACAGCGCTGGCCTCACCTGATGAGGAGGATCCGACGGGCCAGCTCAGCAATGCATTACGCTAGCCTGTCTGCTGGTCTCAGGCAGTCCGATGAGATCGGACTGGAAACGGTGGTTAAGGAATTTGTCGGCCGGAAACCTCGGAGAACGGAAGTTCGAAGACCACCTCGCCCGAGTCGTTCTCAATCTCGACGGCATAGTCCTGCGGGTTCAGGCTTCGGGCCGCAAACTCACACATCATCCCTTGGGCGCCCCGGAAAACTTCCAGGTAAGCCGTTTCGACATCGGGATAGTCGAGCCCCAGTTCGTCCCGGCTCAGATCCTTGCAAGCGCTCCTGACGTGAAAGAAGAACCGAGGCATGTCCCTCCATCCATTTCTGCCCGTACCAGCCGTGCTTTCATCATGCTCCGATTCCGGGCACCTGCTTGTCTGCTTGGGACAATTGCTGTGCATTTCGTGACCAAGGGCCTCGGCAGAATCCTCGCGTGTCACAACGGCAACTTGTCGTGGGACAGGTCGGTCCGGAGATCCGCATCCGTCCACGGGGCTCGTAAGTGGCGCAGGGCCGGTCAAGGTCACCGCTTGCGCCTGCTGTGGCCCAAACTGCCAACACGGAGTCCCAACGCGTCAAGCAGGCCTACGATCCGGCCCGTAGGCTGACGATTGTTCGAACCATCAGGAGACAGAGATGCGGGAAGGATTGATCGGTGCCGTGACGGCCTTGTTCATCGTTGGCGCGCCTTTAGCCCATGCACAGCAAGCCACCTCCAGCCCAGTCGGCACGCCTGACAGCGGACGGCTGAGCCAAGCCGAGTTCAAGATGCTGACCGATGTTCGGGTCGGGGTAATCAAGGCCGCGCTTCAACTCACGCCGGAGCAGCAGCAGTATTGGCCGGCCGTGGAGGAGGCGATCCGCGCCAGAGCTGAGACGCGCTACCGCCGGTTGGAAGCGTTAGGAGAGCGCATGGGCCAGTGGCGGGAGATCGATCCTGTGCAACTCTACCGCCAGCGTGCCGACGTCTTGGCAGACCGGGCAGCGGGCCTGAAGAAACTCGCCGATGCCTGGCAACCGCTTTACCAGACCCTGAGCCCCGACCAGAAGATGCGGCTGCGCCTCGTGACGGTGCACGCGATCGAGGGATTCCGGAACGCCATCGAGAACCGGCGCATGGAGGTGGATGACGAGGAGGGCCTCGATCTTTGGATTTTCCCTAATGAGGCGCGCGGAGCCAGGTAAGCGCGGACTTGATGGCATTGGCAGGAACGGCGGCGGAACGCCTTATGACGATGCCCCGCTGGATACGACAGAACTCTGCCCGTTGACTGGGCGACATAGGCCGATGCATGTCCCAGCAAGGCGCTCGGGCACCTATCGGCGGATCAAGGAGATGCCATGCGAACGATCATCGCCGTACTTGTGGCAAGCGCTCTACTGGCAGCTTGCGTCTCAAGCTCCGGCTCGGACTCGCGACCGCCGAACTACGTCACATCGCAAGCCACGCAGTCGCCGGCAATCCGCAACGACACCTTCGGGGGAGCCGCCATACCGATGCGAGGACTGCCTCGCTGACATTCCGTAGACCGCTCCACATAAGTCGAGCCAAAGCGGAGGGCGTCTCATCGGGACCGATGTCTTCGATGCCTTGGGCGCATTGCGGATTGGTACAGTACCAGCAGGAGCCGTTGGCAGGCGGATCGGTGCGGAAATATCGAAGGCGCATCAGGAGATGCAGGGCAAGCCGTTCAGGCCCGGTCGCCCCTTGGCCGCAAACGATCTCAGCCTATGTTACTTAACTGTGCGCTCACCTCGCGGTCGAGCCGTTGTCGGGTTGTCTTCGTCGGGTTCCCGTCGGATCGCGTGAGCGATCAGACTCGGCAGCACCGCCGGGAGGAGATGACCGTGCCTCAGGACAGCCATATCCAAACCATCGGACACATCGATCTCGTCTTTGCCGATTGGCGGCCGCTGCGACATGTGCAGGATCCGCTCTACAAGGATCTGTCCGCGGTCGCACGCATCGGCGACAGCCTCTTTCTCGCCTGCGACGAAACGGCGAGCGTCGAACGTCTGCGGCGCATGAAGGATGGCCAATTCGGCGAGCATCGGCATTTCGGTCTCGACGAACTCGTCGACCTGCCCGACGGCGCCAAGGGCGAGATGGACATCGAAGGCCTCTGCGCTGTGGACGGCTTTCTCTGGATTGTCGGCTCGCATGCGCTCAAGCGCAGCAAGCCCAAGCGCGACGAGAGCGAAGCCGATGATGCCCTGCGCCGGATGGAGCAGGTCGGCCGCGAGTCCAACCGCCACTTCCTGGGCCGAATCCCGTTGGTCGAGGAGGCTCCGGGCTTGTTCATGCCGACCCACTCGAACGACGGGCGTCGGGCTGCCTGGGCCAAGTTTGGCAAGGGGAAAAGCGCCCTAAACGATTGGGTCGCCGATGATCCGCATCTCGGCCCGTTCCTGACGATCCCGGCCAAGGAGAACGGGTTCGACGTCGAGGGGCTGGCTGCGCGCGGGGACCGGATCTGGCTCGGCCTGCGCGGCCCGGTGCTGCGGGGCCACGCGGTGGTGCTCGACCTGGAGATCGCGGAGAAGACGCCGGGCCGGCTCAAGGCCCGCCGCATCGACGGTGAGCGGCGCTACCGCAAGCATCTGCTCGATACGCGCGGGCTCGGCATCCGCGACATGCGGTTCGACGGCAACGATCTCCTTCTACTGGTCGGGCCCACGATGTCCCTGGAAGGACCGGCATTCGTGCTGCGCTGGCGAGACGCGGTCCACGCCGATGTCTCCGGCGTCATCGCCCCTGACCGCATCGAGATAGTCGCCGAGCTGCCGTATCGATTGCACGCCGATCACCCTGAGGGCATCGATCTCTGGGCGGAGGCAGGCCCTGAGGCCCTGCTCGTCATCTATGATGCCCCAGCCCTGGAGCGGACTGACCCGGATACCTTCACGGTGCGCGCTGACCTGATCGCTCCGTCCGGAGACCGCGTCCGGTCGAACAAGCGCCTGAAGGCACGAGCGAAAGCCCTGGCCGCCGAGTAGACGGGCGGCACTGCGGCGAATGTCGCGCCGGCGCCAACGTGATCTGGACGCCGGCGAAGGAATTCCTCATCGGTATCGAGGCGCTCTACTTCAGGGTCGATCAAAGCCAGCGGGTTGCACTTCCGCTCAGGACGGCGGTTGGCGATCTGACCGGCATCTTCCGATCAATCTGATCTGCGCAAAATTTCCTATCTGATCACCCTGGGCTTCAGCTTCGTTTCCAGGCAGTCCGCCCCCTGAGCAGGTTACTCGCCGTAAACGACTCAATCGCTCGTTTCCACTGCCCGGTTCAGTCTGGCTCGGATGCGAGCGAGCTTCTCTTGTTCGTACGTCTGCTATCTGGAGAGAAACATCTCAAAGGGCAAGTGCCGGCAACCCTTTGATATTATTGGTGAGCGCGCTGGGACTCGAACCCAGGACCCTCTGATTAAAAGTCAGGTAGCAGCATGTTCCTGGCAGTTGATGACAATAGCTCACCGATCATAAATAGCTGATATCACTACATTTCTGTGGGTTGATCATTCCTCGCAATAGCTCCTCTTGTAAATTTCTGGCTACCTATTCTCGGTCCAGGTAGCCACGCACGAGTCCTTCGTTATGCCCACTTGCAAGCTCACCAAGCGCATCATCGACACCTTGCCCACCCCTGCCCGCCGCGACGAGATCTGGTGGGATGAAGACCTGAAAGGTCTTGGATTGAAGATCACTCCGGCAGGGCGCAAGGTCTTCCTCGTCCAGTACCGGCATGCGGGCGACCGGCGCAATCCTCGCAAGTACACGATCGGCGAGTATGGCCAAACCACACCGCATCAGGCTCGTATCGAGGCCCAGCGGGTCTTGGCCGAGAGAGCGGTTGGGCGTGACCCGCAGGCGGAGAAGCAGACCGCGAAGCGCCGGATCGCTTCTGAGCAGGTGTCAGACCTTGCGGCGGAGTTCATCGCCAGGCACGTGTCACAGAACCGGACGGCTGCCGAGACCGCCCGCATCCTACACCGGGAGGTCCTGCCGTACTGGGGCTCCTGGACGATTGGCGAGGTGCGGAAGCGCGATGTGATTGCTCTGCTCGATCGGGCACGAGAGCGCGGCTCACCTATCATGGCCAACAGGGCGTTGGCCGCAGTTCGCAAGTTTTTCAACTGGTGCATCGGGCGAGGGCTCCTTGAAATCTCGCCCTGTTCCGGCGTTGCCATGCCTGCCCGGGAGCAGGCGCGACATCGCATGCTGACCGATGAGGAACTGGCCGAGATCCTGCAAGCTGCCCGGAAGATCGGGTTTCCGTTTGACTCAATCATTGAGGCCCTTGTCATGACAGGGCAGCGCCGGGATGAGGTCGGACGGATGGCTTGGGCGGATCTAAACTTGGATCGCCAAGTTTGGATTATTCCAGAGAGCATGCCAAAAACGGTAAGCCACACATTGTACACTTGAGCGGACCAGCCCTCTCGCTGTTAAAGGCGATACCCCGTACGGGAGATTTGGTATTCTCGAATGATGGCACAACGCGTTCCCAAGGGCACTCGAAAGCTAAGAAGCGCCTTGATAAACTCTCTAAGGTAGCCGATTGGACCTTGCACGACCTAAGGCGAACTGTCGTATCCGGCATGGCTCGTCTTGGAGTGGCGCCGCACATAGCAGACAAGATCCTCAACCACCAAACTGGGACAATCTCAGGCGTAGCGGCCGTGTACCAGCGGCACGAGTTCCTAAGCGAGCGCAAGGATGCGCTCAAACTCTGGGGGCGGCACATCCGCGGTCTTGTGTCAGGACGAATGGCAGCGTGATGTTGGGTAGCCCAGCATGGCCTCTCGACCACACCAATCAACGATTGCGGACACGGACCATAGAATGAGTACCCCACCTCAATCCCAAAAACGGCTTTTCGACGTGATCCGGGCCTCGCGCCCAGTCTTATTCCGGAATTACTTCGAGGGGTACGAATACTCCCTGACGGGAACGAGCTTCCTCTGCGAATTCGAGGGCAATTAATTCATCGCTACAGCGAAGCACGTCCTTAACGGCTTTGACCAGGAAGCGATTTGCATCCCGTTTCATTATGAAAGTAAGGAGTTCCTCCCATACACGTGCGTCTGCACGCTAGTCGGCAATGATCCAGAGGAGATTGATAAGTTCGACATTGCCGTTTTGCCGATTGCAAAGAGGTTCGACGAGACTGATCTATTTGGCCAAGGCCCGTTCAAGCTGACCGTTGATACAATTGAGCAGACACCGGAACCGGGAACACACCTTGTCCTCCGAGGCTTCCCGGGTGGCACGAATAAGATAGATTATGAAGAGAACACAATCATTCGAGAGGGCACGGCTTTTGGAGCCACAATTGTAGGCCCATCGATCATCAACGGATGCACTGAGATCGCCCTTAACGACCTCAGTGAATGTCGCAGCATCAATGGGCTGAGTGGATCCCCCGTCTTCAGCATCAACTCGCTCATTCCACCCTATAAAGTGCGCTTAGCCGGCATGCTTCTGCGCGGCACAAAGTCCTCGAGCCGTGGGCATATGCTAAATTCGCGTCTCGTACTCGGGATGATTAAGGCTGCCGCAGCCCAAGTCTTCACATAAAGGTCGGCGGCGAATGTCTGACTCCTCCGATGAACAACCTACTTTCCAAGATATCTTGGCACTTATGGGTCCTGTAACCACTAACCTTCTGGTTGAGCCGGATTTCTTTAACAGCATACTGAAGCGACTACACAAACGTTTCGGGCTGAAGTTCGATAATGTGCAGAGCGCCTTCAATGTGCTGCGTGACTCCATGCCAGGTACAGGGGGATACTATCGAAAAGAGACAGCAAGCAACGATCGAAAGACACTGCTCAGAAAGCTGACCCGGCTCTCACAGAGCACACGAGCAACGATCCAAGCGATCGAGCCTTTCACCGGCGGTTCGGCAGTTTGGAACGACAAGAGCACGACGTTTGCTGATGACCTAATAACCTACTCCCATTTCTTTATCGACGCTGTCGCATGGACCAATGACCCTGACATATCTCCATGGAAGGTCGACAACGAGCTGAAAAGTGCCATCGCTCAACTTCGGCAGCTATCGCTGTATACCGAGCTAATTCTAGACAACTTCAAGGACCTTCCTTCGAAACAAGGACAGCGAGGGATTGGTTGGTACGACCACTTTGTTAAGGCACTGTTTGAAGCTGTTACACGCCTCGGAATGTCGACTTCAACACGGGACAGGGGATCAAAGGCTGGAGTGGAAACTGCTTTCACTGCTTCTGTGCTTGCGTTTGAGATACTACTCCCAGAAGCAGGTCGATGACCGTCCGCTATAGCGTGCGCAAAAAGGATCAATCGAAGTCTCAGCCGGTTGAAGAAATTGGAACAGAAGTAGGCACAAGTTGCCCAATTCCGTCGTGTGACGGCAGCGGAGGTTTGGCCAAGTCTCTGTGGGAACGGCGATCACTCGTCAGAACACAGAGGCTAACATGAGCAAAACACCCGATCAGGTATTTACCCCCTCAGAAGCCGCCAGAGAGCTCAAAGTCAGCATCAGCTTCCTTGCCAAGGCGCGAATGAACGGGACTGGCCCTACCTTCATTCGTTGCGGCCGCGCCATTCGTTACACCCTGACGGCTATAGAGGCCTACAAAGCAGCGCAAACCCGCACATCAACATCGCAGTACCCTAAGGCCGTTGCGCAACCCTACGCGGCGAAGGCGATGTCAAGTTGATCGAAGAAACACCCACGACCGGACGAACCGGATCTGCTCGATCATCTATCTCCATCCATCTCAATGCATCAGATTACATCAAGTAATAGATAGCTTAGTATCGTACATCAGAATAAAAATAACCTATATATACTTGAACATACCCCAATGTGGTCTAACATCTACTTCCATCCATTCCGATCCATCTGGAACCCCTCCCAATGAACCAGATCACGCCCCCTGCCCTGCTCGAACTGTCCCTGGAAGAGGCCATCGCTCTCATCAGCAAGGCCGAAGCCCTGCCCCATGCCACCCGCACGCAATGGAGCTGCTCGCTTCGGCAAATCGGACGCTGGCTCGATCGCCCCTTGTCCCTGATCCCAGCCCGCTGGACGGCTTTACGCCTGCCCATTGAGCGGTTGCACCATGCCCCACTTGGGCTGTCGGTGCAGACCTTCCGGAACCATAAGGCGAACTTGAAAGCTGCCCTGCGGTTCTTGCGCGGAGAAACCAATGTGCCGGTGCGGGGTACACCCCTCACCCCAGTGTGCGCGGCGCTCCGGGACGAGATTGAGCACCGTGGTCGGCGGGCGCGCGTCTACGGCCTGATGCGCTACGTCTCTGCCAAGGACATTGCGCCGGAGCAAATCACGGACGATGTACTTCGCATGTACTTGGCCTACCGGACTGAGACCACCGCCCGTCTCGGAGGACCTGCCGCCCACCGGTCGACGGCGCGAGCCTGGAATGAGTGCCATGAGCAGATCCCGGGTTGGCCTGCGGTCCACCTTTCGATGCCGGCCCTCCCTTCGCGGTTGATCGGTTCAACCTGGGACGAGTTCCGCAGGGGGCTTCGAGATGATGTTCGGGCCTACCTCGACGGACTGGCTGGCATCCGTCAGGCCGCCTCCGGCAAAAGGCTCCGGCCAGCGAAAGCCTCCACCATCGCGACGCGTCGGCGCGAGATCGAAGCCTTCGCCCGCCGGGCCATACGCATCGGCCTTCCTCTCGAACATCTCACCTCGCTGCGTGCCCTTCTCGATCCTGATGTGGTTGAGCGGATCCTCGATGATTATGGACAAGAGGCTGGAGGCACGCCCAGCACCTACATGATCGAACTGGCCTGGAAGGCGCTGTCGATTGCTCGTCATGTGGGCGGCTTCGATGATCTTGCCCTGGAGCGACTCGATGAGATGCGCTTCCAGCTTGAGGAGCACAGAAGTGAGAGGATGACGGAGTTCAATCTCGCGCTCGTCCACGAGGTCCTGAGCGGCCCAATCTGGGATGAGGTTATCCGAACCCCCTATCGGATGATCGAGGAAGCTCGCAGCCTGCGTGACTATGCTCCTGTCAAGGCTGCCGTACGCGCCCAGTTAGCGGTTGCAGTGGGGCTCCTCACCGCAGCACCCGTGCGCTGTGGCAACCTTGTGCGGATCCGCCTGGAGCACAACCTGATCCGGCCAGGCGGTCCTGGAACTCGCTACGTGCTGACCTTCCCAAAGTACGATGTGAAGAACCGCGTGAAGCTCGAGTTCAAGCTTAGTGAGCGGCTCACAGCGCTCATCGACGAGTACCTGCACGACCACCAGCCTGTACTCCTGCGGGGGCACAATGAGCTGTGGTTGTTCCCTGGCGAGACCGGGTCATTCAAGACGCCAAGCATGTTCAGCGAGCAGATCACCCGCGCTGTCGAGACGGCCACTGGCCTGCGGGTGCGGACCCACCAGTTCCGGCATGCCGCCGCTGCCCTGATCCTCAAGCGCGAACCGGGAAACTATGAGTTCGTGCGCCGGATCCTCGGGCACAACAGCCTGAAGACCACCACGAAGTTCTACATCGGTCTTGAGAGCTTCACGGCGACCGAGCGATTTGGCGAGCTCGTCGACTCTCATCTTGATGACGAGGAGGAGTGAGCATGATCACCTCCTTGCCTCTCGATGGGTGGCCTGCCGCCGACCGCCTCGCATGGCTTCGGGCTTGCGAGCCTGGTGCGGGGTGGAGGCGCGGCGTCCCGATGGAAGCCGATCACCCGTAAGGATCTCGAGCGCCGCTACGGCTACTTCCTCGAGTCGCTTCAGGAGCGCGGCGCTCTCGATCCTCAGGCCGAACCTGGCAGGCTGGTCACGCCTGAAAACGTTGACTGCTACATCGAGCGCGTCCGTTCTGGTTGGACATCTGTGACCCTCGCCCGCTCGGTGACAAGCTGCGGCGCATGGCAGGGGTCCTGGCGCCCTCCCTGGACCTCAACTGGCTGACAGAGATTGCCAATGACCTGGACTTTGTCGCCTACCCGCTGGAGCGGTTTGACCGCATCGTCACATCCGAGGTTCTGATCCGGGCAGGTCTCACTCTGGTCAAGGAAGCCCAAGTAGCTCGCAGGCGCCGACCGATGAAGAACTTCTCGGAGCTCGAACTCAGCCACAGCTTTGCGCGCGAGCAGGATCGCTGGGCGATCAAACTGCCGGGCAGAGAGGTCTAGAGCGGACGGACCGATCTCCGCCTCATCAGGGAGCGCCTCAATCCTGCAATCGCCCTTTATCTTAATTGGGCGAGACCCCGTCTGGTGCGGTACACTGGCGAATGCATGATTGGGGAGGAGCATTATCCGTTGCTCACTGGCCCACTTTGGATCGGGCAGTATGGTGAGGCACTGAGCTATGGCAGTGTCGAACGAAGGATTATGGAGACCACCCGGTGCGTCATCGGACGGGCTCTCAGCCCACACGACTTCCGGCGGAGTGGGGCCTTCACCGCCCGGTATCGGGCAGGATCCGAGCCGCACCTGGCAAGCAGCCTGCTGCAGTACCAGGACAAGGAACTCGCCGACGAGAATTACAATCTTGCCAGCAGCTTGGAGGTTGCTGACGTGTTTGGTGGCTGGATCGACACCATTGCAGAAGCCTGATGCAGGAAACGCAAGGGAGTTCCACTGCCTGTTCAAAATGTCCGCAATGCCTCCATAACCCGACCAAGGCCTCAGGTCCGGAAAGTGCCATATCCCGGACCTTCGATGGATGATGCATGCCTGAAGGTGCTGAGGTCCGAAATACCAAGGTCATCCGGCGGCATTCCGGAGCGGTCAATCACGCTGGAGACATGATCTGCTAATCCTTGATGCAGCGGACAAGGCGCGTCGGTCATCGCCCCAACGGCCAACGACCTGTAGGCCGACGGGCATCCCCGACGGTCCGGTCAAACCCGGCACGCAGATGCAGGGAACCCCCAGCGCCGTCCAGATCCGGTTGAACACCGGATCGCCGGTCGCTTCCAGCCCCTGCGGCGCCTCGCCCGGCGCGCTTGGCGTGAGCAGGACGTCGAGGCCGTCCACCACATCCGAGAGATCCGCTCGTACCTCCACAACCAATTCTCTTGCGGCTTCGTAAACCTCGGCCATGACATGGGTGCCGGCCACGAGGAACTCGCGGAGCTTCGCGCTCAGCACGAATGGTAGTGCCACGAACCAGCCTTCCTGCCGTGGCGCAGTTGGATGAAGTCAACATCCCTCACCAACTATCCTGAGTACTGGGTTTTCGACGTCATAGGCGATCACCGGGAGCGCGTTGATCAACGCACTGGTCAAATGCACACTAGGAGGTGATCGGCATCCTCAAGGTGTTCCTTCAGAGCTGATCCTGGTGCGGTTCCTTCCCTCCTCCTTGGCGGCATACAGGGCACGGTCAGCTCGACGGAGGATCGAGCTGCGGTCATCATCTGGCAGAGCTTCAGTCACTCCAGCACTGAAGGTGCAAGGCAGTTCAAGTCTGCTGTGCTCCAGGACCGCTGGAGGGAAGCCGTCCCGGATGCGATCAATGATCCGCACAGCATCGTCCAACCGAACCTCGGGCAGCAGCAGCAGGAACTCCTCTCCACCGGTGCGCCCCAAGCAGTCCTGTGCCCGTACCCTCGCTCGGCAGGAGTGCGCGAAATGCTCGAGGACAGCATCGCCTGCCTCGTGCCCATGCGCATCGTTGATGGCCTTGAAGTGGTCGATGTCGATCACCGCAACGCACAAGCCTGTTCCCGTCGTCTCGCTGGCGGCGAGCGCCTCGTCGAGCAGCCCCAGGATGTGGCGGCGGTTCGGTAGCCCCGTGAGCTGATCGGTCTGTGATGCCTTGAGCGCGGCCTCATGGGCTTGGCGCAGGGACTTCTCATTGTTCTTCAAAGTTGTGATGTCAGCGCCCACGGACAGCACCCAGCCGTTCGGGAGCACCGTGTGATCGATCCAGAACCAGCGACCATCCACCAGATCGGTCTCGAAAGACTTGCGAGGAACGCTGCGGCGCCGCGGCAGGGTTCTTGCAAGGAAAGCCTCCACATTCCCGTCATCAATTCGGACCCCAAGCCCGTTCCTATGCGCGTGGCGAACGATGCCGGTAAAGGTGAACGGACCGTTGTAGTTGCCCAGGAACATGCCCTGATAAGTTTTGTTGGCGTACCGGAGATTGTCGTCAGCATCAAAGATGGACACCGCCTGCCCGCTCTCCGTGAGAGTCTCTACTAGGTACCGGAGGGCCCCGTCATCAGGGGTGAAAGGCAACGAGGTCATGAAAACTCAAGGCAATGAAGACGAGCAGGATAGCCACTCCTTGCCAAGCTGCAAACTGGCCATCCACTGAGGGGTTCTCCTTATTTGACTTCGTTTCGGGCGCAGCCTCATGGACAGCACCTCTGGGACGGGACCGGTTAGGCAGTAAACCCCGCTCACTGACAGGAATGTTCAGTGCACCTATCCAAAGGGATTTTCGGCCTTAGTCCGGAAAGTGCGAAAATGAGATGTTCCCAAAAGGGAACACGGAGCAGGCACCGAGTGCCACAAGTCGGATGGCCGCAAGCGCCTTTCGGAACAGTCATTTGCCATGAGCAATCGATTGATCATTCCCGCACCGGGCGAGCTGCACGACCCGAAGATTGTTGGTCGTACCCGCCGTTCCGAAGAGAACGCCGGCGACGACCACGATGAACTCCGGGGGCTGGGCCAAGCCCTCAGACCGTGCATGCGCCTCGGCCTGCTCCACCATCTCCTCATAGGTGTGGATGTCCTCCGAGCGGACGCTGTGGGCGCCCCAAAGCAGGCACAGCCGCCGCGCCACGTTCTCGTCCGGAGTGATCGCGAGGATCGCCACATCCGGGCGATGCGGCTCGCGGTGGTGCCGCTTGAGGTGCACGCGACGATGCAGGGGGCGTGGATCGCCTGGGCCAAATCGGCCGCGGTGTTGGCAACGGCATGGGGCGGGCTCTCCTCGATCGCTGCCCTTAGAGCCGTGACGATGGAGCGGTAGGCCTTGTCCTGCTCGGTCTTGCTGATGATGCGGTCCATCATGGCAACCGCCTCAACCGGATACTGGCCTGCGACGGACTCCGCCGACGGCATCACCGCATCCGCCCCGTCATAGATCGCCGTTGCCACATCGGAGGCCTCGGCCCGGGTCGGCGTCGGGGCACCGACCATCGAGTCGAGCATCTGGGTCGCAACGATCACCGGCTTCACGGCCAGACGGCAGAGGCGCACCAGCTCCTTCTGCCGCCCGGGAACCTCCTCTGGTGGGATCTCGACACCAAGATCGCCGCGGGCGACCATGACTGCATCAGACAGGCGCACGATGTCCTCGATATGATCAAGCGCCGAAGGCTTCTCGATCTTCGCCAGGAGCCCGGCCCGCTCGCCGATCAAGGCACGGGCCTCGATCATGTCGGATGACCGCTGGACGAACGACAGGGCCACCCAGTCCACGCCGAGATCAAGTCCGAAGGCGAGATTGGCCCGGTCCTTTGCTGTCAGAGGCGACAGCTCCAGCGCCGTGCCCGGCAGGTTGACGCCCTTGCGATTGCTGATCTTGCCAGCCGTGACGGCCCTGGCCTCGATGGAGTCGTTGCCAAGTCCCGTCACCTTGACCCGGACACGGCCGTCGTCGATGAGCCGGTTCTGCCCCGGCAGGATCGCGGCGAAGATCTCTGGATGGGGAAGAGGGATCGAGGTCCTGTCGCCGTCCGTGCCCTCCAGGACGAACCGGATCGTCTCGCCCTCGGGCAGGGCCAATGCACCGCCCTTGAGCGTGCCGATCCTGATCTTCGGTCCTTGCAGGTCTTGGAGGATGCCGATCGGCCGACCGACATCCTTCTCGAGCGCCCGGATCGCGGCATGGACGGCGGCATGATCCTGGTGGGATCCGTGGCTGAAGTTCAGCCGGAAGGTGTCGACCCCGGCGAGGAAGAGCTCCCGCAGCTTGGCGGGCGATGCGCTCGCCGGTCCGACGGTCGCGACGATCTTGGCATGGCGTTGTCGGCGCATGGCTTACTCAGCGTTGATCGCCGCCTCCTCGGTGATGAGTATCGCGCGGAAGTCATTGACGTTGGTGAGGGTCGGCCCGGTCACGATGCCGTCGCCGAGCGCTTCAAAGAAGCCATGGCCATCGTTTTCGGCAAGGCTCCTCTTGACGCCGATGCCCTTGGTCCAGGCACGGGCGATGCTGTCCGGCGCGAGGTAGGCCCCGGCAATCTCCTCAAGGCCGTCGACTCCGTCTGTGTCCCCCGCAAGAGCATGGACCCCAGGATGCCCGTCGAGGGTCGTGGCCAAGGACAGCAGGAACTCAACGTTGCGCCCGCCTCGCCCCTGCCGCCGCACTGTCACGGTCGTCTCGCCGCCGGAGAGGAGCACGCAAGGTGGGGTGAAGGGCTGACCTCTCCGCGCCACTTGGAGCGCAATCCCAGCCATAACCTTACCAAGGTCGCGAGCTTCGCCTTCGATTGCATCGCCAAGGATATGTGCGGCAAGACCGTGCTTGGCTGCGACCCGAGCCGCAGCCTCCAGGGCCATTTGCGGCGTGACGATCATCCGGACGTCGGCTTGTGCAAGGCGCTCGTCCCCAGATTTGATTGTCTCGCCCCGACCGCTGGTGAGAACTTCCAGCACCGCCGGAGCCGGCTTGATCCCGTAGCGCTCCAGGATCTCAAGTGCGTCTTCACACGTGGTGGGGTCTGGCACGGTCGGACCGGAGGCGATGTTGATCGGATCGTCGCCGGGAACATCG
Organism: Microvirga arvi; assembly: GCF_016892765.1. Lineage (GTDB taxonomy): Bacteria > Pseudomonadota > Alphaproteobacteria > Rhizobiales > Beijerinckiaceae > Microvirga > Microvirga arvi. The sequence goes on along the minus strand of NZ_JAFEMD010000031.1, from coordinate 3,997 downwards.
GAGATCAGGAGCGTGACGATCTTCGCGGGGTGGCATGCCGCGGCCAGCCGCCCGCCTTTTATGGCCGAGAGATGCCGTCGGACGCAGTTTATCTCGCCAATTGTCGCCCCCGACCGCAGCAGCGCCTTGTTCACTTCCTGCTTGTCCGTGAGCGTCAGGCCCTCGATCGGCAGCGCCAGGAGCGCTGAGCCGCCGCCCGAGATCAGGCACAGTACGAGATCGTCGGGTCCAAGATCGGCGACGAGGCTGATGATCTCGCGTGCCGCCTCGAGGCCTGCCATGTCCGGCACCGGGTGGGCCGCCTCGCGGACCCGGATACGGGACGCCGGCACGGCATGGCCATAACGCGTGACGACAAGTCCCGATAGGTCACCTTTCCAGTGCTGCTCGACCGCACGCGCCATGGAGGCCGCGGCCTTGCCCGCCCCGATGACGATCGTGCGTCCCCGCGGCGGCTGCGGCAGGTTCGGAGGCACGCATTGAGCCGGGTTGGCGGCCGCGATGGCCGCCTCGAACAATGATCGCAGGATTCCACGCGGCTGGAGCATCGGCGCTGCCTGTCCTTATGCGTTGTCGCCGTGGATGGCCGCGATGACGGCATCCGTGACCTGGCGGGTCGTGGCCTGGCCACCGAGGTCCGGCGTATGCAGCGACGGATCGGCCGTGACCCGTTCAATCGCCCGCATCAGGCGCTCGGCCGCAGGTTTTTCACCCAGATGTTCCAGCATCATGGTTGCGGTCCAGAAGGTGCCGACAGGATTGGCGATGCCCTTGCCGGTGATGTCGAAAGCCGAACCATGGATCGGCTCGAACATGGACGGGAACTTGCGCTCCGGATTGATGTTCGCCGTCGGCGCGATGCCGAGCGAGCCTGCGAGAGCCGCAGCCAGATCGGACAGGATGTCCGCATGCAGGTTGGTCGCGACAATGGTGTCAAGAGTCTGCGGCTTCAGGGTCATGCGCATCGTCATGGCATCGACCAGCATCTTGTCCCAGGTCACGTCGGGATAATCCTGCGCCACCTCGGCCGCGATCTCGTCCCACATGACCATGCCGTGCCGCTGGGCATTGGACTTGGTGACCACAGTCAGCAGCTTGCGCGGACGCGAGCGTGCGATCTCGAACGCAAACCGCATGATGCGGGTGACGCCAGCACGAGTGAAGATCGAGACCTCAGTTGCCACCTCCTCCGGCAGTCCCCGGTGAGAGCGCCCGCCTTGGCCAGCATATTCGCCCTCGGAGTTCTCGCGGACGATCACCCAGTCGAGATCCTTCGCCTCCACATCACGCAACGGTCCCTGGATGCCCGGCAGGATCCGGGTCGGGCGCACATTGGCGTATTGGTCGAAAGGCTGGCAGATGGCGAGGCGCAGCCCCCACAACGTAATGTGGTCGGGCACGTCGGGCGCACCCACGGCGCCAAAATAGATTGAGTCGAAGTTCTTCAGGGTCTCCCGGCCGTTCTCCGGCATCATGATGCCGTGCTTCTTGTAGTAGTCCGAGCCCCAGTCGAAGGTCTCGAAATCGAGATTGAAACCGCCGTCCCGCTCGGCCAAAGCCTGGAGAACTTCAACGCCGGCAGCGATGACTTCCTTACCAATTCCGTCGCCGGGGACGGCTGCGATCTTGTAGCTGTTCATTATTGGTTTCCTTTAGCTGCGACCGGCGACATCTCGCGGTCAGGATTTGAGTTCACTTCTGTGCTTGGCTCTCTAGCCCAGGGCGTCGGCAACAGCCTTACCCGTGGTCTCGGTTCCGGCATTGCCGCCGAGATCGCGCGTGCGCAGGGTTCGCTCGCTCAGCACATCCTCAATGGACTGCACAATGGCGGCAGCCGCTTCGCCCTCGCCGAGATGCTCCAGCATCATGGCGCCGGCCCAGATCTGGCCAATGGGGTTTGCGATCCCCTGCCCGGCAATGTCCGGAGCCGAACCGTGGACGGGCTCGAACAGCGACGGGAAATCACTGCCAGGATTGATGTTGCCCGAGGGCGCGATGCCGATGGTGCCCGTGCAGGCTGGGCCAAGATCGGACAGGATGTCCCCAAAGAGATTCGATGCGACGACCACGTCGAACCAGTCGGGATGCAGCACGAAATGGGCTGTGAGAATGTCGATGTGGTACTTGTCCCACTTCACGTCTGGATAGCGCTTGGCCATCTCCTCCACGCGCTCGTCCCAATAGGGCATGGTGATCGAGATCCCATTCGACTTCGTGGCCGAGGTCAGATGCTTCTTGGGCCGCTTCTGCGCGAGGTCGAAGGCGAATTGCAGCACGCGGTCAACACCGATGCGCGTCATCACGGTTTCCTGGATGACCACCTCGCGCTCCGTGCCCGGGAACATCTTGCCGCCGATGGACGAGTACTCGCCCTCGGTATTCTCGCGCACGACCCAGAAGTCGATGTCGCCGGGCTTACGGTTGGCGAGCGGCGTCGGCACGCCGGGCATCAGGCGCACCGGTCGCAGGTTGATGTACTGATCGAACTCGCGCCGGAACTGGAGCAGCGAGCCCCAGAGCGAGACATGGTCCGGGATCTTCTCCGGCCAACCGACCGCGCCGAAGAAGATGGCGTCGTGGGAGCCGATCTGGTTCTTCCAGTCCTCTGGCAGCATGCGCCCGTGCTTGGCGTAATAGTCGTAGGACGAGAAGTCGAAGTGGTCGAGTTGCAAGTCAAAGCCGAACTTCTTGGCAGCGGCCTCGAGGACACGCACGCCTTCAGGCGTCGTTTCCTTCCCGATGCCGTCGCCAGGGATGACCGCCAGCCGATAGCGCTTCTTTTGATCCTGTGCCATGTGAAATCCTGTTCGTCAGTATTAAGTGTGCCCGAAAGCTCAGTATGGGTTCGCGCGGTTGTCAGTTGCTACTGCTGCCCCGTCACGCCTGCGCCCTTGATGATCGGGACCCATTTGTCGATTTCGGAGCTGACGAGTTGGCCGAGAGCCTCGGGCGTCTGGCCGGCCTCGTCCGGGAGCTCGGCGCCGAGGTCGAGAAGGCGCTTGCGCGTGGTCTCGTCCTTGAGGGCAGCTTTGGCCGCAGCATTCAGCTTCGTGACGATGTCCTTGGGCGTGCCCTTGGGTGCGAAGAGCGCGTTCCAGCCCGTCGCCTGGAATTGCGGCAGCCCCTGTTCAGCCGATGTTGGGACATCTGGGACAACCGGAAGGCGGTTCTGGACCGCAACGACCAGTCCATTTACCTGCTTGGCCTGGACGGTCGGAACGATGGCAACCGTCTGGTCGCAGACGTAATCGACCTGGCCACCGAGGAGCGCGTTCAGGGCCGGCCCCGAGCCACGGAACGGCACGTGCTGCGGCTTCACCCCCAGAAGGGATTCCATGAACAGGCACGTCAGGTGCGAGGTCGAGCCGACACCGCCGGAGCCATAGTTCATCTTGGGGGCATTGGCCTTCAGGTACGCGATGAATTCCTTGAAGTCCTTGACCGGCAGGTCCTTCTTCGCGACCACGAGCATCGGCGTCGACGCCGAATTCATGATCGGCTCGAAATCGGTGCGTGGATCATAGGCCAGCTTCGGATAGAGGCCGACGCTCGCCGCTTGCGTTCCCAGGTTGCCCATCAGGATCGTGTAGCCATCGGGCTCAGCCTTGGCGACCCGGGTGACACCGACGGTGCCACCGGCGCCGGTGACGTTCTCGACCACGAGCTGCTGGCCAAGAGTGCGACCCATGTGATCGGCCATGAAGCGGGCCACCACATCAGTCGTTCCGCCGGCGGTGAACGGAACCACCAGAGTGATCGGCCGTGTCGGATAGGTGCCCTGTGCCTGTGCAGCCGTCGCAACGAAGCCGAGAGCCGCGGCGAGGGTGAAGAGAGTTCGTTTCATGTGCATTTCCTTCCCTGGTTGATTGCTGTTGTCGGACCATCGGCGCCGCACACGCGCCACTCGCTACTCAACAAAGACCTCGTCCCTTCCCTTTCGGATGGAAGGCAGGAGGGCGATCACAAGTAGGATAGCGGCCACCGCGAGCAGACCGGC
>NZ_JAFEMD010000030.1 GCF_016892765.1 Microvirga arvi | reverse complement strand
AGGGGTAAGGGTTGCGAGCAGAGGTCATTCTGCCAGAACGGCGGTGACCTCAAGACGGGTCCATAACAGCCTCTAGATCGCTGGTGGAGTGCGCAAGGCCGTTGTTGAGGTTGCCGGCCTTGGCGTGCAGGTTGCGGGCGCGGGTCAGGTAGCGCACATCGAGCGAAGCGCACAAGGCCTGGAGCTCCGCGCGACGCTCGCGGGCCTGCTGGGCGGTGATCACATTCGGAGAGCTGCATTTCTCATCCGTGCCGCCGTCGTCCAGAAGCCAGACGGTGAGCTTGTCCTCGGGATAGGTCATCGCCTTGGCCGCGGCGAGGGTCGTGGCCAGCAGATCGGCACCCTCGTTGTAGCTCGGGACGAAGACATCGACGGTGGGCAGGTTCTGCGGGTCGATCTGGGGCGCCTTGCGCGAGCGCATCGGATTCGAGACCACGAAGAGGCTGAGGAACAGCATCATGACGCTGTACATCTCGGCCACGTAGAGCAGAAAGCCGGGAATAAAATTCGCCACCTCGGTGATGGGCGGAATGGTGCTCGTGGTGCGCCAGAAGACGTAGCGCAGGACAATGGCAGTCCCGAGAGCCAGGGCGATCAAGCGCCATATACCCTGAGCCCGGAAGAACTTGATGATGATCATGCAGGCTACGACCGTGAGGCCTGCAACGAGATGCGCTTGAAGGCTGATGGGAAGGACAACCAGCGAGACAATCAGGATCGCCGCCACTGCCCAAAAGGCCACGATAAGACCCGCTCGCATCTGTCTGGATTCTCGGCTCAAGTGATTTGCGTGGAAGAATGCACGCTTAATGCAAGACTAGAACCCGGTCTATTAATAAATCTCCAGTGTTATTTAGGCCTATTGTCACATCAATAAATAAAATTATTATTATGTAATAACGTATATATCATTAAACTTGACCATTACTGGCCTGGTGGTGGGGGTACGGCGGGATATCCCTCCAACGGAGCCAGATCCTGGGGCGGAGATGGGGCTGGTGCGACCGTATCCTTGTCGATGAGCCGCCCCGAGGCTGGGTCGGGAAGCGTGACGCGGCGCCTGTCTTCGGAAAGAGCCCGCCGGCGGATCACCGTCGCGTTCTCGCCCCTGTCGAGGCCCAAGGGATACATGGGTGCATCGACTCGCCCGAAACCGGCCGGTGGCGAAGGCGGATCCCCATAAGGGTTCCACGATTCCTGACGATAATAGGCCGCGATCGTGTAGCCATACATGATCCGAAGGAGCTGATCGACGCTGGCATCCGCATCGCACAGGCGCAGGCGGACCGAAATGGCCCCGCCCGGGACCAGGATGGCAGGCTTCTCAGGTTCGATCTGCTGCCAGGCGTAAAGGCAAAGGTCGCCCCGGGAAGAGCGCCCGGTTGCAAAGCCGAAGGGGCCGAACTTGTTCTGGACGTAGACAAGCGACGTCTGCATTCCGACGCCCGGTATTCTCTCCTCCACCTCACTCTCGATCCGGTCTGGCGTGAGAGGGGAGAGGGACAGCGTCTCCGGAATTTCCATGTTGCTGGCGGTGTTGTTGAGCAGGCTGACATAGAAGGCGTTCTGTCCGCTTGTCAGTGAAGCCGTCGACAATGCGATCTCCTGGGAGATCCCATTCTGGTACATTCGCTGCAGAACAGCGACGACCGCAGGCCCTCCCGGAGGGGGAACGATGATCGCCCGGGTCGCCGGGACTTCGGACATCAGGCTCGCATAGCCCAGATCCGAACGCCCCGCGCAGGCGGCAACGGACATCAGCGTGGCTGCGACGGCAAACAGCTTCACGAATCCGGCACGACCAGCCCGATGCCTGCTGCCAGAGGCGCTGCAAGCTTCGGACGGTGCCGGGCCGAAGTGCATCTGATTCCTGGGCATCGAAGCGATCATGAGGAACTTGGAAACTCTCTTGGCCGCCGAGACAGACTGCCTCGCAGGAGGGACGGAGGCCCTGAAGCGGAACAGCCCATTCAGCCGGATTCTTAATCAGCTATGACCATTCATGGTTAACGAAGAGTAAGCATCAACCGCGACAGGGATTTTAATCCGGTGCCCGACGAGCCTTGTCTTGACCTCTGGGTCGGAGGGCATACAAACGGCGCACCGCCCTCAGGAAGCTCCGGCCCAGCATCATCTCCCGGACCTTCTGATGACATTGCCTGACCTGTCCGTCGAGGCGTTCAGGCCGTTTCCCGAGCCCAGCCTCTGGGCCGGGTGTAAGAAAGCCGTTCCCGATGAAGTCCGCCTTTTTGCGCAACGTGCTCGTGCTCGGCATGCTCTCCGCCGTCGGGCCGTTCGCCATCGACATGTACCTACCCGCGTTTCCGGCGATCGCCCGGGATTTTCAGGTCGATGTCAGCGCCGTACAGATGAGCCTGATGAGCTTCTTCCTGGCCGTCGCCGTCTGCCAGATCGCCTATGGGCCGCTCTCAGACCGTTTCGGGCGCAAGCCGCCGCTCTATGTGGGCTTAAGTCTCTTCGTGCTGGCCGGCATCGGCTGCAGCTTCGCCCCCAACGTCGAGACACTCATCGCTTTGCGGTTCCTGCAGGGTGTCGGCTCCTGCGCCGCCATGGTGATCCCCCGTGCGATCATTCGCGATCTGCATACCGGGCACGAGGCTGCCCGGCTGATGGCAACCACCATGCTGGTCTTCAGCGTCTCACCGATCCTGGCGCCTCTAGCGGGGAGCACCCTGACCGTATTCTTCAGCTGGCGCGCGATCTTCTGGGCCATTGCCGTCATCGGCCTGGCCGGCCTTGCCGTCGTCGTCTTCCTCCTGCCTGAGACGCACAAGCCGGGCGAGGATCGTAAAGGCGTCGCACAGGCCTTCGCCACCTACAGACGCCTCCTGAAGGATCGGCGTTTCCTGGGTCTTGCCTTCATCGGCGGCTTCAGCCAGGCGAGCTTCTTTGCCTATCTCGCCGGCTCCTCCGTCATCTTCATCGAGCATTTCGGCATGACGCCCTCGACCTACAGCATGATCTTCGCGTCGAACGCCATCGCCTTCATCGGCAGCGCCCAGTTCAACAGCACCCTCATGCGTCGCTTCGGCGCCGAGCGGGTGGTGCGCATCGCGATCTCCTGCTTTGCCTTTCCGGTGACGCTGCTGTTCCTGCTGACTGTTTCCGGCGTCGACAACGCCTTCGTTCTGTGGGTACTGTTGTTCGTGTCCTTCGGCTGCCTGGGTTTCGTCATTCCCTCCACAGCGGTGCTCGCCCTCGAAGAGCATGGCCCCGTGGCCGGCACCGCCTCGGCCCTGATGGGCACCCTGCAGCTCAGCACGGGCGCCGTGATCATCGTGCTGGTGAGCGCCTTCTACAACGGCACGTCCGTCTCGATGGTGAGCGCCATCTTCGTCTGTGCTCTCGTGGCGCTCACCCTGAGCTTCCGGACCATGAAGCCAAAGCGGGTCTATCCCTGACGGATCTGCTCCAGGATCCAGTCGCGGAAGGAGCGCAGCAGCGGCGCTTCCGCCTTGTGCTCTGGATAGACGAGATAATAGGCGCCGCCGCTGACGAGGCTGTTGGGGAAGAGCATCTCCAGGCGCCCAGAGGACAGCTCGTCGGCGATCAGGAAGTGCGGAATCAGGGCGGCGCCCAGACCCGCGGCAGCCGCCTGAGCCACCATGGCGAATTGCTCGAAGCGGGGCCCTCGGAGTGGATTGCTCACCTCCACGCCCACGCTGGCGAACCACTCCGCCCAGGCGGTGGGGCGCGTGCTCTGCTGGAGCAGGGTGGCGCGGGTGAGGTCCTTGGGCGAACGGAGATTTTCTCGGTTCCTGTAGGCCGGGCTGCAGACGGGCACGACCTCTTCCGTCCGCAGCAATTCGCACACGGCACCCGGCCAATGCGGCTCGCCGAAATGAATGGCGGCATCGAAAGGCTCAGTGGTAAAGTCGAAGGGCACGAGGCGCACGCCGAAATTCACCGTTGCGCCCGGGTGCTGGGCGAAGAAGCTGGGAATGCGCGGAATGAGCCAGCGGGTGCCGAAGGTCGGCAGGGTGGCGAGGTTGAGCACGCCTGTCGTGCCGGAAAGCGCAATCGCCTGATGGGTCGCATCCGACAGCTCGGACAGGGTGCCCCGCACCTGGGATGCATACAGGCGTCCGACATCGGTGAGCACCACCCGCTGCCGGCTCCGGCTGAACAGGGAGACGCCGAGCGATTCCTCCAGTTGCTGGATCTGGCGCGAGACGGCACTCTGCGTCAGGTTCAGTTCCTCCGCCGCTCGCGACACGCTGCCGTGGCGGGCCGTGGCCTCGAAGGCGAGGAGATTGCCCACATTGGGCAGGAATCCGCGACGAAACACACGTTCATTCCGATTGAGAATAACCTGCTGCGAAGATGTCGATTTACTTTTGGCCTGTCCAGCGCGATTTTGCCGCTCAAATTCAATGGGTTTGGCTGGCCTGATGCCGGCGCCCGCACTCTTGCATGGGAAGGATGATCATCATGGCCGGTGCTCAACAGGAACTCGCGAAGCTCAAGTGGGAGGACCCGCTGCTCCTCGATGAGCTTCTCACCGACGATGAGCGCATGATCCGCGACACGGCCCGGGCCTACGCCCAGGACAAGCTCCTGCCCCGCGTGATCGAGGCCTATCGCGAGGAGAAGACCGACCGCGCCATCTTCAACGAGATGGGCGAGCTTGGTCTTCTCGGTGTGACCCTGCCGGAGGATTATGGCTGCGCCGGCGCATCCTATGTCGCCTACGGCCTCGTGGCCCGCGAGGTGGAACGGGTTGATTCCGGCTACCGCTCCATGATGAGCGTGCAGTCCTCCCTCGTCATGTATCCCATCTACGCCTACGGCTCCGAGGAGCAGCGCCGGAAATACCTGCCCAAACTTGCCTCGGGCGAGTTCGTCGGCTGCTTCGGCCTGACCGAGCCTGATGCCGGCTCCGATCCCGCCGGCATGAAGACCCGCGCCGTGAAGACGGACGGCGGCTATCGTCTCACCGGCTCCAAGATGTGGATCTCCAACTCTCCCATCGCTGATGTCTTCGTAGTGTGGGCAAAGTCCGAGGCTCACGACAACCAGATCCGAGGCTTCGTGCTGGAGAAGGGCATGAAGGGCCTCTCGGCGCCGAAGATCGGCGGCAAGCTCTCCCTTCGCGCCTCGATCACCGGCGAGATCGTCATGGATAACGTCGAGGTGGGCGAAGATGCGCTGCTCCCGAACGTGTCCGGCCTGAAAGGACCTTTCGGCTGCCTCAACCGTGCCCGTTATGGCATCTCCTGGGGCTCCATGGGTGCGGCGGAGGATTGCTGGCACCGGGCGCGCCAGTACACCCTCGACCGCAAGCAGTTCGACCGGCCGCTCGCTGCGACCCAGCTTGTGCAGAAGAAGCTCGCCGACATGATGACCGAGATCACGCTGGGCCTCCACGCGTCCCTCCGGGTCGGCCGCCTCTTCGACGAAGGCCGCGTCGCGCCGGAGATGATCTCGCTGGTCAAGCGCAACAATTGCGGCAAGGCTCTGGAGATCGCCCGCATCGCCCGCGACATGCATGGCGGTAATGGCATTCAGGAAGAGTACCACGTGATGCGCCATGCGCAGAACCTTGAGACCGTGAACACCTATGAAGGCACCCATGACGTGCACGCCCTCATCCTGGGCCGCGCGCAGACGGGTCTGCAGGCGTTCTTCTAAGAGGGGGCATCGACATGGCTCTTCGGATCACCCTGGCCGGCGCGACCGGCTGGGTCGGCAAGGCCCTCGTGGCAGCAATTGCCGCCTCGGACGATCTCGTGCTCGCAGGCGCCGTCAGCCGCAATGCGGCAGGCCAGGATGCGGGCGAGGCTGCAGGTCTCTCCCGCCTTGGAGTTTCGATCAGCGCAACCCTGGAAGAAGCTCTGGAAGCTCCTTCCGATGTGGTGATCGACTACACGAAGCCGGGAGCTGTGAAGGCTCATGTGCTCACCGCTTTGCACCAAGGCCGGCACGTGGTCGTCGGCACATCCGGATTGAACGCCGAGGATTATGTCGAGATCGACGGAGAGGCGCAGAAGGCGGCACGCGGCGTGCTCGCGGCCGGCAATTTCTCGATCACGGCGACGCTCCTGCGCCGCTTTGCCCTCGAGGCCGCCCGTTATGTGCCCGATGTGGAGATCATCGACTATGCCTCGGCCAAGAAGCCGGATACGCCCTCCGGCACCGCCCGCGAACTGGCGGAGCTTCTGAGCGAGCAGCGTCTGCCTGCCACCTCGAAACCGGTTGATGAACTGACCGGGGTTCGCGAGACACGGGGCGGCGCGCTCGGAGCCAGGGAACCGGTGCAGGTCCATTCCCTGCGCATGCCGTCCTTCGTCCTGTCCTGTGAGGCGGTGTTCGGCGCCGACAACGAGCGGCTCGTGATCCGCCACGATGCCGGCTCGTCGGCAGCACCTTATGTCGCCGGCACCCTGTTGGCAGCCCGCCGCGTCGGTTCCTTCACCGGCCTGCGGCGGGGTCTCGACACCATCATGGATTGATTGGCATGAAACCGCTCGCAGGCCTCAAAGTCCTCGAACTCGCGCGCATTCTCGCCGGCCCCTGGGTCGGCCAGCTTCTCGCCGATCTCGGTGCCGATGTGGTGAAGGTGGAGCGGCCCGGTGCGGGCGACGACACCCGCGGATGGGGGCCTCCCTTCGTCGAGGCTGCCGATGGCGGCGATCTCTCGGCGGCCTACTTCCACGCGTGCAACCGCGGCAAGCGATCGATCGCAGCGGATTTCGAGACGCCCGAAGGCCAGGAGCTGGTGCGCAAGCTCAGCATGCATGCCGATGTGGTCATCGAGAACTTCAAGGTCGGCGGCCTGAAGAAGTACGGCCTCGACTACGAGAGCCTGAAAGCAGTCAACCCACGCCTTGTCTATTGCTCGATCACGGGCTTCGGGCAGGACGGGCCCTATGCCTCTCGTGCCGGCTACGATTTCATGATCCAGGGCATGGGCGGGATCATGGACCTGACCGGCGATCCGGACGGCGAACCGCAGAAGATCGGCGTGGCCTATGTGGACATCTTCACCGGGGTCTATTCTGTCGTCGGCATCCTTGCGGCCCTTCGCCGGCGTGATGCGACGGGCGAGGGCGCGCATCTCGACATGGCCCTCCTCGACGTGCAGACGAGCGTGCTGGCCAACCAGGCCATGAACTATCTGGCGTCCGGCAAGTCACCCCGACGCATGGGCAATGCTCATCCCAACATTGTGCCCTACCAGGTCTTTCCGGTCGCCGATGGCCACGTGATCGTGGCCGTTGGCAATGACGGGCAGTTCGCCCGTTTCGTCTCTGTATTGGGATGTCCTGAACTGGCGCAGGACGAACGCTTCAGGTCCAATGCGGACCGGGTCGGGCGCCGGGCCGAACTGGTGCCGATCCTCACCGAACTCACGCTACGGACCACCCGTAATGCTCTTCTGGCGGCACTGGAACAGCATGGGGTGCCGGCCGGTCCCATCAACACGGTGGCGGATGTCTTCGCCGATCCGCAGGTCATCGCCCGCGGCATGAGGATCGACCTGGCCTCGTCCGCGGCCCAAGGCGGGGCGATACCCTCGGTTCGCTCACCGATCGTCATGAACGGAGAGCCGATGGCGGCGGAGCGGCCTTCGCCGCGCCTCGGCGAGCATACGGATGAGGTGTTGAGCGACCCGTCCTGGATGGCCTGAGCGGCAAGGCGCCTATTAAGCAATCCCCTTGGCCAGCAGACGGTCGACCGCCTGCAGGATCCGCTCGCGATCCTCGGTCGAGAAGGGGCTGAGATCGTGCATCTCGAAGCTGTTGAGACCCTCGACGGCAAGCCAGGCTATGAGAGCCGCATCAAGGTCGTCCGATGTGTCCTTGAAGGTCTTCAGGGTTTCCTTGATGACCTCCCGGAGCGGGTCGAGGAGGCGTGGGTTCTCGGCCGTCGCGGCCAACATGCCGTTGGCCGTCTCCTTCATCTGGCCGCTGCACAGCTTCAGCAGAGCCGCCGTACAGAGGCGCGCCTCCAGGTTCCGCCCGGGTGGTGTCTGCTCGCGGATCTTTTCCTTCTCAGCGGCCACATTCTCGATGAGGCGCTGAATCATGCCCTGAAGCAGAGCTTCCTTGGTGGGGAAGTTGTAGAGAAGCCCACCTTTGCTGAGCCCAGCCCTTTCGGCCACGGCCTCGAGCGTCAAGCGCCCGGCTCCGATATCGCTCACAAGCTCTGAGGCCGCATCAAGAATCTTTTCTCTGGAACTCTTACGGCCTCTGGTGCAGGGAAACAGCATTTACAACTCTTGTTTTGTGCGCCGCCGCACTTGCAGCTAAACCGTCCAGACGGTATATAAATGCTCGCATGGCATTGGCGTCAAGGGATAGCCTCGTTAATGCCGCACCTCACTTACTCTCATGCGGGCCCATTATAAGGGCTTGAAATCTCGGAAGAAGCCAATGAAACGGCGCCTTGTTGTTGCACTTGTGTTCATTCTTGCGATCGGCCTTTGCGCCGGCCTGATCTGGTTCAACTTCTTCCGAGACAAGATGATCACCCAGTTCTTCGCCACTATGCAGCAGCCGGCGCAGACGGTTTCGGCCGCGAAGGTCGAGGCAAAGACCTGGACCCCGAGCATCGGCGCTCTTGGCACCGCCAAAGCTGCCAATGGCGTCGAACTGGCCTTCGAGACAGCCGGCATCGTCAAGGAAATCAAGTTCAAAGCGAACCAGAACGTCCGCGAGGGCGAGGTCCTCGTTCAGCTCGACGATACGGTGGAGCGTGCGGACCTTCAGGACGTCCAGGCCGCCGTGAAAACAGCCGAGAGCAGCTTCGAGCGCGCGAAGACCCTCTCCTCTCGCGGCTATGGGACGGAGGCAAATCTGGATCAGGCCAGCGCCCTGCTTGCGGCGGCACGCTCCCGCCTGGCTCGACTGCAGGCCACGATCGAGCAGAAGGCTCTGAAGGCCCCCTTCTCGGGCGTAATCGGCATTCCACGGATCGACGTGGGGCAGTATCTGCAGCCCGGAACCGTCATTGCCAGCTTTCAGGACCTTTCCTCGATGAAAGTCGATTTCACGGTCCCGGAGCAGAGGGCTGGTGAGATCAAGCTTGGTCAGGAAGTTCGTGTCGGCGTGACGGAGGCGGATCTGCCGTTCAAGGCGCGTGTAACTGGCAAGGATCCCCGCGTCGATCCGAAGACCCGGCTCGTCTCCGTTCAAGCCATTGTTGAAGATAATAAGAACGGGGCCATTCTCCCGGGCCAGTTCCTCCATGTGGAGGTGATCCTCCCCGAGCAGCCCAATGTCATGACCCTGCCACAGACGGCGGTTATCACCAGCCTCTACGGGGATTACGTCTATACGATCGAGCAGGAAGAGCGGGCGGGCCAGCAGGTTCAGGTCGTCAAGCAGGTCTTCGTGAAGACCGGTCGTCGCCGTGGCGGGGCTCTCGAGATCGTGTCCGGCCTCAATCCCGGTCAGCAGGTGGCCGCCTCGGGGCAGAACAAGCTGCAGGCCGGTTCGACCGTCAAGATCGACAACACCATCGATGTGACCAAGCTCGACACGACCAAGCTCGCGAGCGGGCAGTAGGCATCAGCCATGAGTTTCACAGAACTTTTCATCCGCCGCCCCGTCCTGTCGATGGTGGTGAGCCTCCTGATCCTGTTGCTGGGTGCACAGGGTCTGATGAACCTCCAGGTGCGCCAGTATCCGGAGGTCGAGGAAACCACCATCACGATCACGACGGTCTATACAGGCGCCAGCGCCGACCTGATCCAGGGCTTCATCAGCACGCCCATCGCCAAGTCCGTGTCGAGCGCGGAAGGCGTCGACTACGTGACGACGCAGAGCCGCCTCGGCGTCAGCACGGTGTCCGTGCGCATGCGCCTCAATACGGATCCGAACGCTGCGCTCACGGAGGTCACCTCCAAGGTGCAGCAGATCCGCGCGCAGCTTCCCTCGGAGGCTGAGGATCCGGTGATCATGAAGGGCACCGGCCAGAGCTTCGCCCTCATGTACATCACCTTCGGCAGCACGGAGATGAACCCCGAGCAGGTCTCCGAATTCCTGACCCGTGTGGTGCAGCCGCGCTTCGCGACGCTCGAGGGTGTCGGCAATGCTGAAATCCTGGGCGGGCGCGACTTCTCCATGCGTGTCTGGATCGATCCCGTGCGCCTGGCGGCTCGCGGCGTCACGGCCGGCGACGTGGTGGCGGCGATCAGGGCCAACAACTTCCTTGCGGCGCCTGGAAAGACCCAAAGCGAGTACGTGGCCTACAGGCTCGACATGCAGACCACTCTGCAGACGCCTGAGACCTTCGGCACATTGCCGATCCGCTCGAACGGCGATCAGGTGGTGCGCCTGCGCGATGTGGCGGATGTGGAACTCGGGCCTGAAAGTACGGACACCATCGTCAGCTTCAACGGCAGCCAGGGCACGTTCATCGGCATCACGCCGACGCCGTCGGCCAACCCCCTGACTGTTGCAGAAGAGGTGACGAAGGCGATCGAGGGCATCCGCTCGACCCTGCCGCAGGGCATGACGGTCGAGATCGTCTACGATGCGTCGAACTTCATCTCGGCTTCCATCGAGGAGGTGTTCAAGACCATCGGTGAGGCGGCGCTCATCGTCGTGGTGGTGATCCTGCTGTTCTTAGGATCCTTCCGTTCGGTGCTGATCCCCATCGTGACGATCCCGCTCTCGCTCGTGGGCGTGTGCTTCTTCCTCTACGCGCTGGGCTACTCGATCAACCTGCTGACTCTCCTGGCCATGGTGCTCGCCATCGGTCTTGTGGTCGACGACGCCATCGTGGTGTTGGAGAACATCCATCGTCACATCGAGGAAGGCCTCAAGCCGGTCGACGCAGCCATCGTGGGCATGAAGGAGATCTTCCTGCCCATCGTGTCGATGACCGTCACCCTGGCGGCGGTGTATGCCCCGATCGGCTTCACCCAAGGCCTGACAGGCTCGCTCTTTCGCGAGTTCGCCTTCACCCTGGCCGGAGCCGTGATCATCTCGGGCATCGTCGCGGTGACTCTTTCGCCCATGATGTCCTCGAGGCTGCTGAAGAGCCACGGCGGTCAAGGGCGGTTTGCCGCCTTCGTCGATCGCGTCTTCACGCGGCTCGAGAACTGGTATGCCCGGCGTCTGAAGGGCTCGCTGGACTATCGCGGCGTGACGCTCGTCATCGTGGCGGTCCTGCTCGGCACCACGGCGTTCATGTTCACCAAGACCTCCTCCGAGCTTGCTCCGGAAGAGGATCAGGGCGCTTATCTCGGCATCCTCAATGCGCCGAAATACGCCACCGCCGACTATACCCAGGCTTTCTCCAAGCAGTTCACCAATGCGGCGGAGAAGATCCCCGAGATCGACGACAGCTTCCTGATCGTCGGAATCGACGGCGGCGGCGGCGGCTTCTTCGGCTTCAAGCTGAAGGAGTGGAGCGAGCGTGAGAAGAAGGGGGCTCAGACCAAGCAGGACATCCAGAATCTCCTGAACCAGAACGCTGGCCTTCAGGCCTTCGCCTTCGCGCCTCCGTCCCTGCCCGGCGCCGGTGACGGTCTGCCGATCCAGTATGTGCTGCGCACGATCGGCGATTCGTCTCAGGCTTATGAGGTTGCGGATGAGATCCGCAAGCGGGCGATGAAGTCCGGCAAGTTCATCGTCGTCCAGAACTCCATCTCTTACGAGACACCCCGCGCGCGTATCACGGTCGACCGTGATCGGGCTGCCGCTCTGGGCGTGCCCGTGTCCGAGATCGGTAACACCCTCGGCGCTCTCGTCGGCGGTGCTCCGATCTCGAAGTTCGACCGGGACAACAGGAGCTATGACGTGGTGAGCCAGGTTCGGCAGGCGGACCGGCTCAATCCGGAGCGCCTGTCCGAGTACTATGTTCGCGCATCCGACGGGTCCATGGTTCCGCTGTCGGCTCTCATCAGCATCAAGACGGATGCGGCGCCAGCCGCCATCGAGCAGTTCAACCAGCTCAACTCGGCAACTCTTTCGGCGCTGCCTCTGCCAGGCGTAACGACATCGGAAGGTCTGGCAACCTTGCGGTCCATCGCTAAGGAGGTCATGCCGCAGGGCTTCTACGAGGATTATGCCGGTCAGTCGCGCCTGGAAATCCAGGAGGGCAACTCGATCTTCCTGGCCTTCGGGCTTGCCGTCATCGTGATCTACCTGGTGCTGGCGGCGCAGTTCGAGAGCTTCCGCGACCCGTTCATCATCATGATGTCGGTGCCACTTTCCATGTTCGGCGCCATGATCTTCCTGAACTTAGGTATGGCAACTCTCAACATCTATACGCAGGTGGGCCTGATCACCCTTGTGGGCCTGATTACCAAGCACGGCATTCTGATGGTGGAGTTTGCCAACGAGCAGAAGGAGAAGCATGGGGTCAGCAAGCGCGAGGCCATCGAGGAAGCGGCTCGCGTTCGTCTGCGGCCGATCCTCATGACCACCGCTGCCATGGTGCTCGGCGTCGCGCCGCTGCTCTATGCCAGCGGCGCCGGTGCTGCGGCTCGCTTCTCCATGGGCCTGGTGATCGCGTCCGGCATGTCGATCGGAACGATCTTCACCCTCTTCGTGGTACCGATGTTCTACACCTTCATCTCACGGGAGACGGTGCGGGCCGGTCGGGCGGAGGACAAGCCTCATCGCCATCAGGCTCTGGCGGCGGAATAATGAGAAAAGGCCGGGCGTTGCCCGGCCTTTTAAGCATCAGTCTCAAGAGGCAGGGTCGATGCCGACTCTGCCTCTTCTGCATTAATGGGCGATTTCGCCTTCGACTTCCATGAAGGGGGAGACCGACTTGAAGCCAGCCTGCTCCGCGGCCTTGCGGACCGCTTCGGCGACCTCGGTCGAGTGAACCTCAATGGTTTCGCCCGTCTTCGAATCGACGAACATGATCTTCATCGCGTTCACGTCCGGCTGGCCATGGGAGATGACGTAGGAGTTCTGGGTGGCCAGACGGTGGACGAGGCCTGCATCGCGCAGGAAGTCCAGAGCGCGATAGATGGTAACGGGAGCAAGACGCTTCTTCTCATTGCTGAGACGGTCGACCAGATCGTAAGCCCCGACCGGGCCTCCGCTCTGGACCAGTTCGCGATAAACGCGTTCGCGGATTGGCGTGAGCCTGAGATTGTTCTGCCGGCACAGATCATCTGCACGGCGAAGGAGGCTTTCCTCTTCTTCTTTCCTGAGGGCCTTGGTGCTCATGAGCCACACTCCTGTTATTACGGAACCTATATATTCATATAGGTAAAATATGCGTCTGACAATGTGCTATCGTTGCGAAATGTGCTTCTAGCTGTGCTTTTTCCGCTACGGAAGTATTATTAGGAGCATAATATAACTGAATTCAGCAATCTATCTTACGTAATAACGTACTAAAACCGGCATGGTTCCGCCAGCTGGGCTATTTTGTGCAATCCGCGCAGCGGCCACGGATCTCGACCGTCACCTTCTTGGCTGAAAAGTCGTGATCGTCGCTCCAGTGGGACAAGCGCTCGCTGATGTGAGGATCCGTGAACTCCTTCACGAAGCCACAATTCTCACAAATGGCAAAGGCCGCCATGTCATGCCCATGATGAGGGTGCTTGCAGGCCACATAGGCGTTGAGGCTCTCGAGGCGGTGGGCGAGACCCTTCTCGATCAGCTTGTCCAGGGAACGGTAGACAGTTGGCGGCGTGACGGCCCCTTTGGCCCGCATCTTGTCGAGAACCTCATAGGCCGAGAGCGGATTCTGGGCGGAGCACAGAATCCGGTGAACCCGCTTCTGGGTCTCGTTCAGGTCCTCGAGGCCGTGGTGGTGATGCGTGGAAACCATCTGAAATCATCAATTCCGCTTACGGGTGTGATCCCCCTATACGTCATGATTGCGGAAGCGATTTCAAGACAATCACGAGGAGGCCCCACCGGTTCGGCAGGGCTTTCCTTATGCCAGGAGCGGCTTAGAGCTCGACCCAGGCTGCCTTGCGTTGCGAGGAACGCACGGACGCCTCAATGAACCTTACGCCGCGTACCCCGTCGTCGACGGTTGGAACCTGGAGCGAAAAGGGATTGGGCTCGCGCTTCTCGATCCGCGCCGTGATCTGCTCGGCCACGTCCGTATAGAGCTGCGCAAAGCCTTCCAGATAGCCTTCCGGATGCCCTCCCGGAATGCGGGATGCGGCCCGGGACGCCTCATCGGCCCCATACCCGTTGCGGCGGATAATGCGGGGCGGCTCGCCGAGAGGAGAGAAAGTGAGGTAGTTCGGGTTCTCCTGGTGCCATTCGAGTCCGGCCTTCTCGCCATAGACACGGATGCGCAGGCCGTTCTCGAGGCCGGCCGCCACCTGGCTGCACCAGAGCATGCCCTTCGCGCCCGACGCAAAGCGCAGCATCATGTGCGCGTTGTCGTCGAGCCGGCGGCCTTCCACGAAGGTATGCAGCTCTGCGGAGAGCGATGCGACCTCGTCGCCCACGATGAACTCGGCGAGGTTGAAGGCATGGGTGCCGATATCGCCAACCGCACCGGCGGGACCCGAGCGGGCCGGGTCCGTGCGCCATTCGGCCTGCTTGCTGCCAGTCTCTTCCATGCGGGTAGCAAGCCAGTCCTGGGCGTATTCCACCTGCACGACACGGATCGCCCCCAGTTCGCCTGACTGCACCATGGCGCGAGCCTGCCGCACCAGAGGATAGCCGGTGTAGTTGTGGGTCACCGCAAAGATGAGCCCGGATTCACGCGCGAGCTTCGCGAGCTGGTCGGCCTCGCGGCGCGTGGTCGTCAGCGGCTTGTCGCAGATCACGTGGATGCCGGCCTTCAGGAAGGCCCGGGCGGCGGCGGCATGCGCATGGTTAGGCGTCACGATGGCCACCGCGTCGATGCCGTCCCTCAGCCGCCGCTCGCGGCGGGCCATTTCGTTGAAGTCGCCATAGATGCGGTCCGGCTTCAGGAGAAGATCCTCGCCGGAGGCCTTCGCCCGCTCCGGATCCGAGGAGAGAGCGCCTGCCACCAGCTCCCACCGGTCGTCGATGCGGGCGGCGATGCGGTGCACCGCGCCGATGAAGGCGCCGCGCCCGCCACCGACCATGCCGAGGCGCAAGCGGCGGTTCAGCTTCTGATCCGGAGATCCTGCAATCGTCATGTCCTGCCCCCTTCTCGCTTATGCCGCGCCGATGCCGAGCATCCGGCGGTTGGCCGCCTCATCCGTTCCGCCGGCGGCAAAGTCGTCGAAGGCCTTCTCCGTGACGCGAATGATGTGCGCCTTGATGAACTCGGCGCCTTCCCGTGCGCCGTCCTCCGGATGCTTCAAGGCGCATTCCCATTCAAGCACGGCCCAGGAATCGTAGTCGTACTGCGCGAGCTTGGAGAAGATCGCGCCGAAATCCACCTGCCCGTCGCCGAGCGAGCGGAACCGGCCGGCGCGTTCGATCCAGCTCTCGTAGCCGCCATAGACGCCGATGCGCCCGGACGGGTTGAACTCCGCATCCTTGGCGTGGAATGCCTTGATGCGCTCGTGATAAAGATCGATGAAGGCGACGTAGTCGAGCTGCTGCAGCAGGAAGTGGCTCGGATCGTAATTGATGCAGGCGCGGGCATGCCCGCCCACCGCATCGACGAAGCGCTCGAAGGTAGCGCCGTCATGGATATCCTCGCCGGGATGAATCTCGTAGCAGACGTCGCACCCCGCTTCCTCATACGCATCGAGGATGGGGCGCCAGCGCCGTCCCAGTTCCTCGAAGGCAGTCTCGACGAGGCCTGCGGGGCGCTGCGGCCACGGATACATGAAGGGCCAAGCCAGCGCGCCGGAGAAGGTGACGCTGGCTGCAAGGCCGAGACGCTTCGAGGCGCGGGCTGCCATCCGCATCTGCTCGACGGCCCATTCCTGGCGCGCCTTCGGATTGCCTCTGACCTCAGGCGCCGCAAACCCGTCGAAAGCCTCGTCATAGGCAGGGTGCACCGCTACGAGCTGACCCTGAAGATGCGTGGAGAGCTCCGTGATTTCCATGTCGTGCGAACGGACGATTCCCCGGATCTCGTCGCAATAGGCTTCAGACTCCGCTGCTTTCTTGAGGTCGATGAGGCGTGAATCCCAGGTGGGAATCTGCACCCCTTTGTAGCCGAGGGAGGCCGCCCATCGACAGATCGCGTCCAGAGAATTGAACGGAGCCTCATCGCCTGCGAACTGCGCAAGGAAAAGGCCGGGTCCCTTCATGGTCTTCATGGGTTAACTCCCGAAACGGCGTGAGTGAAGGCGAAATTCGGCAAGGGGAAGCCGCCCTGATCGGGAGCAGCTTGCCGTTGCCTCGCCCCTATCTGACGAAGGGGCGAGAGCCACGTTGCTTAGAAGGGCGAGTTCGGGAAGTAGTGGTCCTTGGCGTTGTCCTTGGTGATAAGCTGCGCATTCAGGACGAAGGTGCCGCGCATGGGCGCATTCGTGTAGAAGTTCGCAGCCGTCACGTGCATCGCGGTCGCGACCAATGCCGGCGGATAGGTGACGTTGACGGGGATCATCTTGTCGCCGTCCATGACGCGCTTGACCATCTCCTTCATGCCGGCGCCGCCGACCACGAACTTGATGTCCTCGCGCTTGGCTTGGCGGATGGCTTCGAGAACGCCGAGCGCCATGTCGTCGTCGGCTGCCCAGACGGCATCGATCTTCGGATGCTTGGAGAGGAAGTCCTGCATCACCTTGAAGGCGTCGTCCCGGTTCCAGTTGGCATACTGCCTGTCGAGAATCTTGACCCCAGAGCCTTGGATTGCCTTCTCGAAATTCGTCACGCGCTCGTCGTCGAGCACGGTCGGAATGCCGCGCAGCACGACGATATTGCCCTGCTTCAAGGTGTCGGCAAAGTACTTGCCGGCAATCCGCCCGAAGCCGGGATTGTCACCTGCCACGTAGATGTCCTGGATCGACGGATCCTTCAGGCCACGGTCGATGACGGTGACGAGGACACCCTTGTTCTTCACCTGCCTGACGGGATCCGTCAGCTCGTCGGAGTTGAAGGGTAGCACCACGAGCGCATCGATCTTCTGTGCTGTGAGATCGTCGAGGGCATTTGCCTGCGAGGCGCCATCCGGAGATGTCTTGACGATCACTTTCAAGCCGGGATGCGCCTTCTCGAGGGCCTTGGCGGTTTCCTGCGCATGGTAGACGGCTCCGCCAGTCCAGCCGTGCGTGGCGGCCGGAATTGAAACGCCGATCGTCACGTTCTTCTGCTGGGCGATCGCGCCGGTAGCAACGCCGGCCATGAGGCCTGCTGCCATCGCGATCTTCAGTACCGTTGCTTTCATCTCATTCCTCCCTGGGGGGTTGGTTTGGAGCCTTTGTCCCTTGGCCGGTAGGCCCGCACCGGTTTCATCGCCCGCGGTGAACTGACCGCTGCACGAGCATGGCGATAATGATGATGGCGCCCTGAACCGCTCCCACGAGAAACTCGGAGACGAAGTTCGACAGCACCATGATATTTGCGACGAGTTCGAGGATCACTGCGCCGACGACGGTGCCCCAGACGCGGCCGATGCCGCCTTTGAGGGCCGTGCCGCCGATGACGACGGCGGTAATGGCCTGCAGCTCCCACAACAGGCCTGTGGTTGGGGTGGCGGAGCCGAGGCGCGGCACGTAGACCAGGACGGCAATGCCGACGCATATGCCTTGAATGATGTAGGTCAGGGTCCGCACGCGCCAGATCGGCACGCCGGAATAGCGGGCGACGTCCTCATTGGAGCCGAGTGCCACCACATGACGGCCGAAGGAGGTGCGATAGAGGATCAGTGCACCGATGGCCGCCACCACCATAAAAGCGATGATCGGAACCGGGATGCCGAAGACGTTTCCGAAATAGACAGGGCGATAGAGTTCGCGCAGCTCCAGGTTGCGCATGGTGATGGTGCCGCCCGCCGCCAGCCAAATGACGAGCGAGCGGAAGATGCCCATGGTGCCGAGCGTCACGATGAAGGGCTCGATGCGCCCGAAGGTTACGATGAGGCCGTTCGCCAACCCGCAGGCGGCACTCAGGGCAATGGCCGCCAGCATGCCCAGCGCCAGGGTGCCCATGTCGGCGCTGCCCTGCGAATTCAGGGTCAGGATCATGATGCCTGCGGTCAGGGCCGCCATGGAACCGACCGACAGATCGAGCCCGCCGCTGGCGATCACGAAGGTGGCGCCCACTGCGATGATGGCGATGAAGGCCGAGCGCGTCACCACGTTGAGCAGGTTCGACGCGGTCAGGAAATCGGGATTGATCAGCGCGCCTGCAATGATGAGCACGATCAACGCGATGAAGGGCGAGAGTGCCCGCATGTCGATGGCGAACTTGCGCTTTTCGGCGCGGGTGGGAAGCACGGTTTCGGTCATGCGTGGCCCGCGGCGATTTCCGCCGCCCTTTCTTCATGAACACCTGTGGCGAGATAGACGATGGCATCTTCCGACAAGTCGGACTGGGATACTTCTCCCGCGACGCGCCCGTTGCGCATCACGACAACCCGGTGGCACAGGCCGATCAGTTCCTGCATCTCGGAGGAAATGACGACGACGGCCTTGCCCTCGGCGGCAAGGGAGGCGATGAAGCGGTAGATCTGCTCCTTGGTGCCGATATCGACACCACGCGTCGGCTCGTCGATGATGACGATGCGCGGCTCCAGCAGCATCATCTTGGCCAGCAGAAGCTTCTGCTGGTTGCCGCCGGAGAGCTGGCCTGCCAGCAGATCCCGGCTGCGGGTGCGGATGTCGAAATCCTTGATCGCCTGATCGAGCGCATTCTCCTCGGCCCTGCTGTCGATGAAGGACCCGCGGCTGAACTTGTCCAGGGCTGCGAGGGAGAGATTGATCCGGAGATTCTGCTGAAGGAGCAGGCCTTTGCCCTTGCGATCCTCGGAGAGGTATACGATCCCGGCAGCCATGGCTTCGCGTGCATCGCGAAAATGAACATTCTTCCCGTCGAGGGAGATCGTTCCATGGCCCGAGCGAAGGCCGACCAGGGCCTCAAAAAGTTCCGTGCGCCCTGCGCCGATCAGGCCGCCGAAGCCGAGGATTTCGCCGCGGCGGAGGCTGAAAGAGGCTTTCTCCACATAGCCGGGCACGACCATATCGCGCACGGTGAGGACGATCTGGTCGGATGCCGTTTTCGGTTTCTCCGGATAGAGCTTGGACATGTCGCGGCCGACCATGAGGCGGGCCATCTCGAGGGGCTCCAGTCCCTCGATGTCGCGGGTCGCGATCTGACGCCCGTCGCGCAGCACGGTGACGCGATCCGCAACCGCCTTCACCTCGTTCAAACGGTGCGAGATGTAGAGCACCGCCACACCCTGGGAGCGCAGCTTGCGGATGATCTCGAAGAGGCTCTCGGCCTCGATGGGGGTGAGAACGGCAGTCGGCTCGTCGAAGGCGACTACCTTATGGGGCACGAGAAGTGCCCGGGCGATCTGCACGAGCTGACGGTCGGCGATGGACAGGCGGCTGACCTCCCGGTCCGGTTCGATATTCGTGCCGAGCTCATGCAGGATGGATCGCGTCCGCTCCCGCATGGTCCTGTCGTCCACGAAACCGAAACGCTTGATCTCACGCCCGAGGAACAGATTTTGCGCTACCGTCAGATCCGGCGCGAGCAGGATCTCCTGATGGACGAGAACAATCCCATGGGCCTCGGCATCAACAGGGCCCGAAAACGTGATCGGCTGGCCGTTGAGGTGCAGGCTGCCTTTCGTCGGCGCGATATGGCCCGACAGGATGCGCATCAGGGTCGACTTGCCGGCCCCGTTCTCGCCGATGACGGCATGAACCTCGCCTGGCTTTAGATCCAGCGAAATGCCGCTCAGGACCTCGATGGGTCCGAAGGATTTCGAGATGTTCTCTGAGCGAAGAACGGAATCCATCAGTTGCTCCAGTGAGCGTCACTGCTCGCCGCCGCTCATGCGAAGGCGATCACGGAAAGGCTGCGCCGGAGGCGATCAACTGGATGAGATGTAAGCTGGCATTCGTTTCCTCCTGCTGTTCGATCAGCCCTCTGGCGGGACTTTCTTTGAAGTAGAGTTGTCGAACGGCTCGACAACAACCTCATGTAATCGATTACATGCAACTTTACCGAAACGGCCGCTTCTGTCAAACAGAACCAATGGAGGGGGAGATCCATGGACGAGGCGGGGCAGGGAGACAGGGCTGAGCAGGGTGCCATCCCGATTCGCGCAGCGCGAATTCAGGATGTCGCAAAGCTCGCCGACGTCTCGACCGCGACCGTGAGTCGGGCGCTCGCCACGCCGGAGCGGGTCTCGCCCGAGGCCCGGGCGCGGGTGCTGGAGGCCATCGCCAAGACCGGGTACGTGCCGAACCCTGCCGCACGCACCCTGCGCTCCCAGAAGACCTATATGGTGCTCGTTGTCTTGCCGGACCTGGCCAACACCTTCTTCTCCAAGATCCTGCGCGGCATCGAGGAAACGCTCTTCGAAGCCGGCTACGGCATGATCATCAGTGATCTCGACGGCTCGCCCGAGAAGGAGGCGCACTTCGCGGCCTTCACAGCGGCGGGGCGAGTGGACGGCGCCGTTCTTCTCAATGGGCATCTGTTCGGGCAGAGCCGGGAGGGGGAGGGGCAGCCGGCCAGGATCACGATTCCTCTCGTGGCGTTATGTGAGGCGATCCCAGGGGCCGACATTCCGCAGATCGAGATCGACAACCGCGCCGCCGCGTCGCGAATGACCCGGCATCTCGCCTCCCTGGGACATCGTCGCATCGCCTATGTGAGCGGGCCGGCGAACAATATCCTGGAGCGCGAGCGCTTTCAGGGTTTCAAGGACGGGTTAGAAGCCGCTGGACTGCCATACGATCCTGCCCTCATCCTTCCGGGCGATTATACGATCGAGGCGGGCGTGAGGGCGGGTCAGGACCTCGTAGCCCGGTCCACGCGCCCGACTGCTGTGTTCTGCACCAGCGACGAGATGGCCATCGGCCTCATGCGCACCCTTTTCTCGGCCGGGCTCAGAGTGCCCGAGGACATCTCGGTTGCCGGTTTCGACGATATCGAGTTCGCCGCCGTGGCCGAGCCGTCGCTGACAACCATCCATCAGCCGCGGCGGGAATTGGGACAGGCTGCGGCATCGGCCCTGATCGATCTCCTGCAGGGCCGGTCATCGCCCAAGCGAATCCGCCTGGAGACTGAACTGGTGATCCGAGACAGCGTGGCCCCGCTCTAGAGCAGGCCTCAGGCTAATCCCAAAAGGCCGTTCCGGTTCGGAGCTCGATGCTCTACGATCCCTAGACCAGTCTTCGGAAGCGAATTCGACGCCGCGCAGCCTTGCAGGAGATCGGCCCGATGACCAAAACTGTCACCTCGCTCTTCCATACCGAGCAGCATGCGGCGGCGGCGGCAGACCGTTTGGAGCAGGCAGGCATCCCGAGAGACACAATCGACATCTGGTCGACCCCGCACAACCTGGCTCCTCTTCTGGAGGACGACGGAATCTCCCGCTCGGACGCTTATGCCTATGTCGAGGGCGTCATCCGCGGCGGCTCCGTCATCATCGTGAAATGCGACGATGCCGAAGTCGGCCGGATCGTCGGCATTCTGGATCAGGAGGGAGTGTTGGATCTCGACGAGCGGCAGACGGCTTGGCGCTCCGAAGGGTGGGAAGGCATCGTCGATGCAGATCGGCCGGACGAAGGGAGCCACGGCCGGGTCCGCGTACGAGCCCATAAGCCGGAGCCTCCGGTACAGGAATAGGTGCAGATCATAAGATCGAGAAAGCGCCGACGAACAGCACCAATACCAAGCCGATGAAGCCGACAAAGGCATAAAGGGCCTTGCGCGAGTCCTGATGCGCGTAGCTGTCCTTCTCGGCGCCCTTCGTCCAGCGTGCGGACGATTCCTGACGGCGCGCCAGATCGACCTGTTCGGGTTTGGCCGGCGTGCCAGCGGCCTCATCGTCGGTGCCGAGCGGAGAGAGGCCGGGATCGAACGCCGCGTTCTTGTCCCCGGTGCGCCCGCTGTCGATATCACCCTTCAGCTGTGCCGTGGTCGAACCCTCGGTCAGGGGCGGCTCATCCATCGGCCTGATCGTATGCGTTGGTGGAATGTCGGTCTGGTTGGGATTGTCTGAACGGGTGGACATGGAAACTCTCCCGGGCTCCGCTTTGGGAGAAACCATCGGGATCATATGAGGTTCCTGGATCCACCCCGGTCGAGCCTTTGGCCTTTAGGCAAGAAAAAAGGCCGTTGTTGCCAACGGCCCGAAGTTTAGGGAGGAAACGCCCAAGAAGGGCTGCAACGCTGCGACGCCAATCGCCGTGTTGCACTGCAATAAGTAAGGAATATGCCGGCCGGTTTCAAGATCAAAAGGTCAGCATCATTGCCCAATTTTTCGGCGGACTGTCTGGCCTTAATCTCAAGGACATCTGGACAGGGCAGCGGAGTCGAAGATCAAATGGCAGGCATTGGGACGCCGCGAGGTCCGAGATGCCGAAGCTGAATGCAGTGATTGAAAGCGCTCTTTACGTGGACGACTTGGCCCGAGCTCAGAGCTTCTATGAAGGCAGCCTCGGCCTGCCGCTCCTGTTTGGCAATCAGCGCATGTGCGCTTTCGACATCGGCGGCAGGAATGTGCTCCTCCTCTTCCTGCGCGGCGGGTCGAACGAGGATATGAAAACCCCAGGGGGAACGATCCCCGGCCATGACGGGCAGGGGCCCTTGCATGTCGGCTTTGCCGTCGCGGCCGACGAGCTTGCTGCCTGGGAGGAGACGCTCATGGCGCGCGGCATTTCGATCGAGAGCCGGGTGAGCTGGTCCCGCGGCGGCACCAGCCTCTATTTTCGGGATCCAGACGGACACCTTCTCGAACTCGCGACGCCCGGGCTCTGGGCCACGTATTGACCCCGCCAAAGCCCGGACGCATTGGGTTCAGGTGATCACGCTCGGCTCGCTCCGCCCGGTGCGGGCCGCGATCTCTGCAATTTCATTCGCCGCCTGCACGACGGGCGCCAGAACCTCGGCTGTTGAAAGATTGTGGCGGCCGGCATCGGGCTCGAAGCGCTCCAGATAGACCCGCAACGTCGCGCCCGAGGTGCCCGTGCCCGACAGGCGGAACACGGCGCGGGCGTCTTCCTTGAAGAGAATCCGGATGCCCTGCTTCGGCGTGACGGATTTGTCGACGGGATCGGTATAAGCGAAGTCGTCGCAGGACTGGACCGTGAGGCTGCCGAAGCGCTGACCGGGCAGTGCGGGAAGCTTCTCCCGAAGGGCGTTCATCAGCTCGTTGGCCGGTCCCGTCTCAAGCTCCTCGTAGTCGTGGCGCGTGTAGTAGTCGCGCCCGAACGCGGCCCAGTGCTCGCGCACGATCTGATCGGCCGGCTTCTTCGTGACGGCCAGGATGTTGAGCCAGAGCAGCACGGCCCAAAGGCCGTCCTTCTCGCGGATGTGGTTCGAGCCCGTGCCCGCGCTCTCCTCGCCGCAGAGGGTGATGAGGCCTGCGTCCAGAAGGTTGGCGAAGAACTTCCAGCCCGTGGGCGTCTCGAAGCAGTTGATGCCGAGCTTCTTGGCCACCCGGTCGGCGGCACGGCTCGTCGGCATGGAGCGCGCCACGCCGGCCAGGACCTTGGCATAGCCGGGCGCCAGATGCGCATGGCTCGTGAGGATGGCAAGGCTGTCGCTCGGCGTCACGAACAGGCCAGGCGCCACGATCATGTTGCGGTCGCCGTCGCCATCCGAGGCGGCGCCGAAATCAGGCGCATCGGGGCCGAGCATCAACTCCATGAGGTCATGGGCATGGACCGGGTTCGGATCAGGATGGTGGCCGCCGAAATCAGGCTTCGGCTCCCCATTCACGACAGTGCCGGCCGGCGCACCGAGGCGGCCCTCGAGGATGGCCTTCGCATAGGGGCCGGTGATGGCGCTGAGCGCATCGAACCGCATGCGGAAGCCTGAGCGGAACAAGGTGGCGATGGCCTCGAAGTCGATCAGCTGCTCCATCAGCTCCGCGTAATCGGCCACCGGGTCGATGACGTCGACCGTCATCTCCCCGACCTTGATCGACCCGATGCGGCCAAGATCAATGTCGGGAGCATCGACGATCTTGTATTCGGTGAGGGCGCCCGCCCGTTTGAAGACGGCTTCCGTAAAAGCTTCCGGTGCCGGCCCGCCATGAGCCATGTTGAACTTGATTCCGAAGTCCCCGTCCGGCCCGCCCGGGTTATGGCTGGCGGAGAGCACAAGGCCGCCGATGGCCTTGTGCTTGCGGATTACGCAGGAGGCAGCCGGAGTCGACAGAAGCCCCCGCTGCCCGACGAGAACGCGGCCGAAGCCATGGGCGGCTGCCATCTTGATGGCGGTCTGAACCACGGCGTCATTGAAGAAGCGCCCATCGCCGCCGATCACCAGGGTAGACCCTTCAGCGCCATCGACATTGTCGAAGATCGACTGAATGAAGTTTTCCACATACCGGGGCTGCTGGAAGACAGTGACCTTCTTGCGCAGGCCTGATGTGCCGGGACGCTGATCGGAAAACGGCGTTGTCGGGATGCGTGTGGTCACCATTGGTGCTGATCACTTCCTTCAGTTGGCTCTTCAAGACCGGTTCACGACTGCTTGTCTCAAGCCCAGCAGGGGGCGTGGGTTCATTTTAGGGTTACGCCCGTGAGATGCCACTGCCGAGATGAAGGTAGGATGAAGGAATTCGCCCTTCTTTCCGATGACACTCCATTCAACAAGAAGACAGGGATGAAAGTCGCCCGTTGCAGGCGCTTTCGGCTTGTGGCCGAAAGGCCTTCCCATGAGTTCGGCTCTAGCCGCCGCAGGCGATCTCCCTATGTGCAGCCTTGCATCTGAACCATAACAGAACTGACTTGGGAGAACTTCATGAGCCAGACCCGCCGCAGCGTTCTCGTGACGATGGCTGCCGCTTCCGCAGCCTCAGCCCTTTCGCCATGGCGGGCCTTTGCCCAAGCCGATTACCCGACGAGGCCCGTCCGGGTCACCGTTCCCTATGCGGCGGGCGGCGGCACGGACTTTTTCGCCCGTCTTGTCTTTGCCGCCATGGGCGAGGAATTGGGACAGCAGTTCGTCATCGAGAACAAGCCGGGCGCCGGCACCAATATCGGCGCCGATGCCGTGGCCCGTGCGGAGCCTGATGGCTACACGCTGCTTTTGGGCGATTCGGCTACCTTCGCGACGAACCGCACCCTGTACCGGAAGCTCTCCTACGATCCCTACAAGGATTTCAGCCCGGTCTCCCTGACCGGCCGCTTCGCCCTGGTGCTGCTCGTCAACACGAGCAAGCTGCCGGTGAACTCCATTCAGGAACTTGTAGCCGAGGCGAAGAAGACGCCCGGTCGGATCAACTATGCGACGCCGGGCTTGGGGAGTCCGTTCCACCTGGCGAGCGAGCTTCTCTCGCAAGGCGCCGGCATCAAGCTCACCCACGTGCCCTATCGCGGCGCGGCCCCCGCCGTGCAGGATCTGGTGGCAGGACAGGTGGACATGATGTTCATCGATTTCGCGACTGCGCGCTCGCAGCTTTCCGGCCCCATCAAAGCGATCGCTGTGGCCTCTCCGAAGGAGTTTGCCGGTTTGCCGGGCGTACCTCCCGTCGCTGCCGATTTCCCGGGCTTCGAAGCCTGGGCCTGGCAGGGCTTCGTCGCGCCTGCCCGCACATCCCCCGAGATCATCGCCAAGCTCAACGAGACGTACCGACGCGTGGTCGGCAGGCAGGACATTCGCGACAAGCTGACCGGGGCTGGGATCGACGTTCTCCAGAGCTCCCCATCGGAAATGGCAGCCTACATGCAGGAGGAAGGCGCCAAGTGGGAGAAGGTCATCAGGATGACCAACATCACGCTGGAGTGAGGCGTCTGACAGTGATGGGGCTGCCTAAGAGCTGTTTCCACTTGCGTGGAATCATCTCTCTTGTTTGGCTTGCCGCATTTCTTGACGGCGAACCGGATCCACTTCGCCGAAAAATGCTCTAGTTGCGGTCCCACTGGTACATGCGCTGCTCGCCCTCGCCACAATTGATCGATGGCTCTGCCTGAACTTTCTGGATCAGCGACCGCGCAGGCAAGGCTGCGATCTCGCGGATGATCTTGGTCCGAATGGCATCTGCGAAATGCTGGCGCTCGCGCACCGGCACAATGAACGAGCCTTCACCGCCGATCACGCAGTTCCGGTAATAGAGATCGAGATGCTCCATGTCGCCAAAGCCGCTCGGCCGCTTGAGCATGATGGGCAAGCCGTTGATGGTGATGCCCTTGGCGACGGCCTCGTCGCGCGCCGCGACGACGCCCCGGCCGCTGCTGTTGGGCCCATCCCCCGAGATGTCGATGACCCGGCGGATCGGTTCGACCCCCGTCTGCTCCAGAAGCTTCACGCCGAAATCGATGGCGCCCGAAATCGAAGTTCGTCGAATACGGCCAATGGGAGTGGTGCTCAGGCCGTCGGCGAATTTCAGGGCGCCCTCGGGGCCGTCGATGAGGGTCCAGGGGACGATGACGTTCTGATATTCGACGCCGGACCATTCCACGTAGGTGACGATGATACGGCCCACCATGCCATTGCGGATGGCATCGTGCACCTGCGGCGAGCGGAAAGCCTCCATGAAGCCCTGACGCTGAAGCTCCTGCTCGTCCGGGTCCATGGAACGCGACACGTCGACGGCGAGCACCAGCGCGACATCGACCTCAGTCTCCGCACGGGCGCCGGGAGCACAGAGCCACAGCCCTGTCATTGCAGCGGCAAGAGCGCCAAGAAGCCTTCGGTTCATTCCTGCCTCCGTTCGTCAGAGGCAAGAAGCTGACAGGAAACGTCAGGCAGACAAAGTTCGAAGGCTCTCAATTTAGCGTGAATGCGCTGTGAAAAGCCTGCAGCCCAACCCGCCTTGGGATCCGGGAAGGAACGCCATCTCGCATGACTTCTCCTCCTGGTCCGGCGCGTTATATCGCCGGCATGGCGCCCGGACTTGCCGTGGCGGGTGGTGCCAGCAGGAGGAACTTTCACCGATGTCGGCTACTCTCGATCGATGGTCACCTTATGCCCTGGCTGTCCTGAGGATCGTCACGGCCCTGCTCTTCATGGAGCACGGAACGCAGAAGCTGTTCGGCTTCCCGGCTCCGCCCGAGACCGGTACGCCGCCCCTGTTGTCCCTTTTCGGCATCGGAGCCATCCTGGAGCTCATCGGTGGCCTGCTGATCCTGGTAGGGTGGTTCACCAGGCCTATCGCGTTCCTGCTCGCCGGCGAGATGGCCGTGGCCTACTGGATGTTCCATGCCCCGCAGAGCCCTTATCCGGTGTTGAACGGCGGGGATGCATCCATCCTGTTCTGCTTCGTGTTTCTGCTGCTCGTCTTTACAGGCCCCGGAGCGCTGAGCATCGATGGATCAAGGCAGCCTGCGGGTCCGCGACACTCCTGGGAACGCTGATAGGGTGCCGCTCTTCCTTGATGGGAAGAGTCTCTGGCCCCTACCTCGAAAGAGCTATTCGACGCGCCCAGTGTCTCGGAATCTCAACTGGAAGGGATACCGGTACACTCTAGATTATGATCGGAGCCGCATGACCTCCGCACCGGAAAAAGGTAAGAGCGGGGGCAGGTTTGTTGCGTAGGAGTAAAATATGGCCGAGATCATTGCCTTGAAGGATCTCAAGAAGATCGCCGACCGGTGCGAGGTATTGACGCTTTTCGAGCCGAAGCGTCCCTCGAAGCCCAAAGCCCAGTCCGAGAGCAGGACGTTCGATTTCCCGACTTCCCGTCCCTTCATTTCAGGAAACCTCACGGATCTCTTCGAGCAGGCTAATGCCGTCGCCATGCGCCACCATCATGGGGATCCCAAGGTGCCGGCCATCGTGGCTGAGAAGTGCTTGGAATTGATCCAGGCTCTGGAAGAGCATGCCCAGCCGGAATGAGCCTCCTATACGCAGAGGAAATGTCTGAAGATCATGATTTCCTTTGCAGCATTTGACCCGGCGAAGGACCATTAACTCTAACCATAGAAGCTTGATGGCACACGAATTCTTCGGTTGATTTTGTGAGTTCCTTATAGAATTTTACAGATGCTGACATAGCGCCCGTGGCGGGTTGAGTTGCTTGCATGACTATGCGCAACTCAAAGGCATGATGCCCTCCTGCCAGGCCGGTGGAAGTCCGGCAGGTTCCTCTCTCAAAAATTTCATTCGCTTGAGGTCGACCGTTCGACAGACTGTCGTTCGAACGCGGTCGAGAGGTGTTCCGTGTTGGACATGTTCAAGAGGCTTTTTTCGCTCGATAGCGCAGAGTGGCCCTTTGTTCGTGGCGTTACCCTTGGCCGCGCGTGGGAGGGAAGTTCGACGGAACTTCCTCCACAGGGCGGGCTGCAACGAAGTGCAGGGTTTCCTGTTATCGAAGGCAGTATCGGAGGAGCAACTTACACGGACGCTAAGTCATTCGCCCCAGAAGCAGGTCTCCAACTACACAGAAGGCTTACATCTGCTAAGAACCAGATAAGCTTAAATAATACTGCGGCTCGAAGAATATAATCACTCATCAGAACCGGATATGACATGATGTTCCATAACTTTACGGCAGGGAGGGTTACCTCTTAGGAGATTGCAAAAGAGCGGAACAAAATCTTCTAGGGGCTGTTATCGCCACGCCTGATCCAATTCTGGATCGGCTTCTTGGTCATGGTTCCCACCTTCTGGCTTCTTCGGCTGCGCATTTGGGGTAACGGCGCCATGATCCTCGACGGCATATCATTGAACAATATCAGGGGGCAGAGCCAATATGGCCCATAGCGTCGTCTACAAAGAGCAGATCCTGCCCATTGCTCAAGATCCTTTCCAGAACGTCACGACTGTTCTGATCTGCCAGAATATTCTCCTGCGGACAGGCATCAGCCATATCCTTTCAGGGACCCGCTTCAACATCTCGGAAGAGGTCGGTGACGATCTCTCAGACTTTTCCGCCTTTCCTGGTGGAGTTCCGGTGCTGTTTCTCATCTGCGACGTCCGCTCCACATCCGAATATGCCCAAACGATCCAGGATCTGAAGGCCCGATGCCCTTCCGCCCGCGTGGTCGTTCTTGCGGACAGCATGGATCCGCAGGCGGTTCTTCAGATCTGCAAGGAAGGCCTGGATGGTTTCTGCATGACGACCATGGATCGCCATGCCATCGTCAAGGCACTGGAGATCGTGATGCTGGGCGAAACTTTCATTCCGGGATCCATCGGGCTTGGTCTGCTCGACCAAATTCGGGACGGTCAGGGTACCGGTCTCGGACAGTCCGTTGCCCTCGCGCCGGCGAACAATCCGACTGTGCTCCTGAACAAACTGTCCGAGCGGGAGGCGCAAATCCTGCGTTGCCTGACGCAGGGCGCCTCAAACAAGCTGATCGCCCGGGAACTCGGCGTGGCAGAGGCGACCGTGAAGGTGCACATCAAGGCAATCCTAAGGAAGGTGAAGGCTGCAAACCGGACCCAGGCAGCCATGTGGGCTGCAGGACACCTTGCCTCCGCACAGGAGAACAGCCCCCTGGTTCCAGGCGAGTAAGATCGCATTCATTCTGCCCGCTCGATCAGGCGGCGGATCATGGAATTACATTCTTATCCGGATCGTGGCGGCAGGCATAAGGAGCTTGCCGCCACTACCTCTTTAGGGGTAGCCCATGTGGCGAGTTGCGGATCAGTCTGCACCAAAGGTAAGCCTGACAGCACCCTGATGGTGCGCCGGATTAATAACCCAGTAATCGCGTACTGACGCCCCAGGTTCGAACTTATAACAATCGCTAAAACGATGCGGTGGGGCAAACATGGATTATCAGGTGGAATTGGTGGCGCGTGCCTTCTATGAAGCGGAGCACGAGGATTTTTCGTGGGACGGCGAAGCGGAATTGGTCAGAGATGAATTCCGCGAATATGCCCGCAATGCCATCGGTTTGCTTCACGAAGACATCGGAGTGCTTCTTCTGGCGCTGCAACGCGCGGTCGCTGAGGAGCATCCTGAGAGATCCAGGGCCGCAGCCTGAGCCGCACGGCTCATAGGGGATCTTGAGGATCCCTTGTTCAAGACAGGTTCCTCAAGATCGTCGGTCGTCGGAACACGCTTATCGTGAAGCGTGCCTGCGATCAGTGAGCATCCGGCGGCAGATCGGCAATGCGCTTGATCTCGTAGACGACCAACATCAGGACAATCGACATCACCACGAGCCCGAGGGCGTTCGTGAAGACGCTTGCGCTGACGCCTGAGGACGAAGAGACAATCGCGAGCAGGATCAGAAACGGCAGCCCAAGGGCAATAGCGAGGACGGCAAGAAAAGATCGTGGCATAGGGGCAAATCCCCGGGGTTCGAGGGAAACATCTTAGTAGCCCTCAAATCGTGGAGAAAGTGAGGTTCAGCTTCGGCCTGCCTCGTTTCCCCGAAAGCCGTTGCCGAAAATGCTCCGAAAAGGTCTGCCGCCGCGCAGGAAAGCGCAGGCCTAGAAGTCCCAGCGCTGCGCCTTGGAGACGAGGAAGTCGCGGAACACTTGAACGCGTGCAACGGAGCGCAGCTCTTCCGGATAAGCCAGATAGCTGTCGAGGGTCGGCATCTGCACGTCCCGTAAAACCTGCTTCACTCGTGGATTGCTGCTCATGGCGTAATCCGGTGCCATGCCGATGCCGGCGCCGTCCTCGATCGCCGTCCGGAGCGCCAGGCTGTCGTTGACCATCAATCGGCTAGGACGAGGGTCCTTAGGATCGCGGCCCAGGCTCGTCAGCCGGTGCAGGTCCAGGATGAAGGCCGGCTGATCGCCTCCCAGGCAGAGGATGGAATGATTGTCGAGGTCTTCGATGCGCTCGGGCTCGCCGAACCGCTCGAGATAAGTATGGGCGGCGTAGGCATGATACTGGATGGTGAAGAGCCGGCGCTGGATCAGATCCGGCTGCGCCGGCCGGCGCAGCCGGATGGCGATGTCGGCCTCCCGCATGGCTAGATCCAGTTCATCGTTCGTCAGGATCAGCTGGATGCGGACATCGGGATAGAGATCGAGGAACTCCCTGATGCGCCGCGCCAACCAGATCCCGCCGATGCCGACCGTCGCCGTCACCCTGAGATCGCCGGCCGGTCGCTCGCTGGTCTCCGTGAGGCGCTGGCGCGTCTCGTCCAGGCGCAGGCGGATGTCCTGTGCCGCGCGGAAGAGCACCTCCCCATGCTCCGTCAGAATGAGGCCGCGGGGATGGCGATGAAAGAGGGGGACCTTCAATTCGTGTTCGAGAGCACTGATCTGGCGGCTTACCGACGACTGGTTGACCCCGAGCTTCTCGCCGGCGCGTGTGAAATTCCCGGCGCTGACCACCTCGTAGAACAATCTGATTTTGTCCCAGTCCAAGACAGATCCTCAAGAGGGAAGCGGGTTCACCGGTATCCGGAAGCCGGCCCATGTTGGGATTATTCCAGATCAGGGAGGTTTTGCCACAGGAACGGCGGATGCGCCATCACCAAAGGCGATGCCGTCCATGTTCAAGTATCCGCAGTTTACGCTTTCGTAGAATTCCATGGAGAATGCTCGAAAGCCGGCAGCATATTTCGTTAACTTTACCTAAGGGTAATAATAGGTCACAGAAGGCATTTATTGACTTTCAAGCCGGTATTGTGAAAATCCAGACTAGCAATACGCTCTATTCATGGCGGGTTGGTAGGCTCACTCTAAGTGAAGCGCGTCCAAAGGCATGATGCCGCCCCGTCATACCGGTGAGAGCCCGGTATGCTTCCCCGAAAACTTGAGCTTCTGCACCCTCATGGCTGAACGGCCGAAGGTAGCGCTATGGATAGGTCTGCCGCCTCATCAGGGGCCTTGGCGCCCTTGGGCCCTTGGCTGACACGCCCCTTCCGGGGCTTGATCGGTCGATTCGGCATCGCCTTTTTCATGCCGGTGCTCGAGGCGACGCTGCTGATCACTCTGCTGGCGCTGGCGCTGCCCATCGCATTGCTGCAGGTCTATGACCGCATCCTGCCGAACAAGGCGACCGGCACCCTGATCGTTCTCGCCATCATGGTTGCTCTGGCCATTATGCTGGAGGCGCTGCTGCGGCACGTGCGCGGCAGGCTTCTGGCTCGCATGGCGGCGACCTCCGAGGCGCAGGCGCATCGTCAGGCCATGGAGTGCCTGCTTCATGCTCCTCTCTCGGCGCTGGAGGCCAACGGCAACGGCTATTACGCGGAGCGCCTCTCCGCCATCGGCACTCTGCGTGAGGCTTGGTCGGGACCGGCTCTTCAGGCAATGCTCGACCTGCCTTTCGCGCTGCTTTACCTCGTCGGCATCTGGTATCTCGCTGGTCCGCTGGTTCTGGTGCCGCTGGCTCTTCTCGGTGGCATCGGTCTGCTTGCTGCCCTGACGGGCCGGCGCGTGCGCCGTGCCGCGCATAACCTCGCTCTGGCCGAGGAGCGCCGCTTCAACTTCCTGTTCGATACGCTGAGCTGCGTTCATGCCATGAAGGTTCTCGGTGCCGAGCCTCTGCTCGAGCGCCGCTACGAGCGTCTGCAAGGTGGCTCCGCGCAGATGCGCCGAACCCTGGCGCATGCCATATCGGCAGGGCAGGAGGGCGGCCAATTGTTTGCTCAGGCCGCCACCATCGGCGTCGCAGCCTTCGGCTGCCACATGGTGCTCAACGGTCAGCTCAGCGTCGGCGGACTCGGCGCTTGCACCATGCTGGTTGGCCGCACGATGCAGCCTCTCCTTGGCGGCGTTGCACTCTGGTCGCGGCTCCAGTCTCTTGCGGAGAGCCGCCGGCGCGTTGCGGAAATTGCCCTGATCCCGCAGGAGCGGCAGCTCGACCGGCCACCGCTCAAGGTGACCGGCGGGCATGTCGTTCTCGAGAACGTTCGGCTGCGCACTCCACCTCATTCCGAATGGCTGTTCGATGGACTGATGCTGGAGGCCAAGCCCGGCGAGATCATTGGCGTCACCGGCGCCAATGGCTCCGGCCGTTCGGCCCTGCTGCGCCTGATCGCCGGCGACCTGCAGCCGAGTCAGGGGCGGGTCACGATCGACGGGCAGGACCTCGCACAGGTCGGAATCGGACCTGCGCGCCGGCAGATTGCTCTGGTGCCGCCCGATCCGGCTCTCGTGCGCGGCACGCTCCTGCAGAATCTGACCATGCATCAGCCGCATCGAGAAGCCGCGGCCCTTCGCTTGGCGACCGAACTGGGTCTGGATCAGGTGGCGAGTGCCCTGCCGGGCGACTGGCACACACCTGTGGGTGTTGCGGCAACGCCTCTGCCGCGCGGCGCGGCGCAGCGCATCGGCGTCGTGCGCGCCCTGATCGAGGAGCCGCGCATCCTGCTTCTCGACGACATCACCTCGCAGATCGATGGCGACAGCGACGCGCGGCTTGCCCGGCTGCTGGCGGGGCTGCGCGGCAAGGTGACAGTGATCATCGTGACGCACCGTCCCTCGACCCTCGGCATTGCCGACCGCGTGTTTGCGATCCGAGACGGCAGATTGGAGCGCGTGCCGTGAGCTTCCTCGCCGACGCCTGCCCGCGCGTTCCTGTGCAACTGCCGGAGGATCTGCTAGCTCCCTCGGATCTTGCCCGATGCCTTCCGGTTTTATTGTGGCTCATGGATTGGTCGGGCAGCTCGGACGACCTTCTGGCAGCCCTGCCGCACGCCAAGCCGGATATTGATGTGACCGATCTGCGCAACACGCTGGCGGTTCTGGGCTACCCGACACGGATGCAGCGGCTGCGGCGGGGGCATTTCGATCTGCGCTGCCTTCCCGCAATCCTGCTGCCTCCAGGACGGGCTGCCGCGATCGTATACCGGGACGAACGCGGACAGGTTCTTCTGTTCGACGGCGCTTCCGGCGAGGTGAAGCCTTGCGCGCCCGAAAAACTGCGCGGCACTCTGCTCCTTGTAGCCGAGGCGAGCGTCGCATCATCCCGCCAGAGCTGGTTCAACGGCATCGCGCGGCGATTTCAGGGAGCTCTGCCGCCGCTGCTTGCGATCAGCGGGCTGATGGCCGTGCTCGGGCTGGCGGTGCCGATCTTCACCATGGCGGTGTTCGATACCGTCGTTGCCGGCTACAGTCCCGAAACACTGCCGATGCTCGTCATGGGCGTCGTGGCCGCGGTGGTGCTGGAAGTGCTGTTCCGCGTCATCCGACAGCGCGCGCTGCTGCGCATCGCGGAAAGGCTAGACCGGCTGGTTCCGAGCGCCGTGTTCACGCAGCTGATGTCCTTGCCGACAGCGCTCGTGGAGCGCGCCGGCACCGCATCCCAGGTATCCCGCCTGCGCGATTTTGCGGCCATCCGCGAATTCCTGACTGGCAGTTTCGCCGTCGCGCTGCTCGACATGCCGTTCACCCTGCTCGTCGTGCTGCTCATGGTGGTGCTCGGGGGCTGGATCGCTCTGGTGCCCGTGGGTACAGCCTTGGGCTTCGCCCTTCTGTTCTGGGTCTCACGTGGATCGATGCGGCTGGCCATCGATCAGGCTGCCCGCGCCAACCAGGCCCGTGAGGCCCTGGCGGTTGAGGCGCTGGAAACCGTGCGCGTTCTGAAGCTCGGGGGAGCCGAAGAGCGCTGGATCGATCGTTATGGTGCAGCCTCCGCCGCAGCCGCCGTGGCTTCCGCACGGGTCAGCACCCTGACGGGTTCAGTTCTCGCTGCGAGCCAGGCGCTCGTGACCCT
The DNA here is from genome assembly GCF_016892765.1 of Microvirga arvi. Taxonomy (GTDB): domain Bacteria; phylum Pseudomonadota; class Alphaproteobacteria; order Rhizobiales; family Beijerinckiaceae; genus Microvirga; species Microvirga arvi. The sequence continues at coordinate 35,146 of NZ_JAFEMD010000030.1, read as the reverse complement.
GTCCGGTCTCGCTGCCGTGGTTCTGGGGGTGCTCTCTGTCCTGTCAGGCGCGATGACCGCCGGCGCGCTGATTGCCGGCATGATGCTGATCTGGCGCATCTTAAGCCCGATGCAGACATGCTTCGTCATGTTCTCGCGCTGGGAGCAGACGCAGGCCTCGATCCGCCAGGTCGATGGATTGATGGCTCTGGAAACGGAAAGGCCCAGTCCCCTCGAGGCGCGCATGGCACCCCCGGAGCAGGGCGCCATCGTTTTCCACCGTGTCACCCTGCGCTACCTGCCCCAATCGGAGCCCGTGCTGGCTGGTGCCAGCTTCGCCATTCAGCCCGGACAGGTCGTGGCGGTCACCGGTTCCGAGGGCACGGGCAAGTCGACCCTGCTGCTGCTGATTGCCGGACTATACCGGCCGCAGGGCGGCTTGGTGCGAATCGACGGGCACGACGTACGCTCCTTCAATCCGGCCGTTCTCCGGCGCAGCATAGGCTGGGTGCCGCAATCGCCGGGATTGCTCTACGGCACGATCGCGCAGAACCTGCGCTTGGCCCGGCCCAGCGCGACCGATGCGGACCTGCGTGCGGCCGCCGCGGAGGCCGGCGTGCTCGAGGCCATCGAAGCGATGCCGAGCGGTTTCGACACCCGCGTCGGCGACAATCACAGCAGCCGTCTGCCACGCAGTATCCTGCAGCGCATTGCACTCGCCGGCGCCCTGCTGCGGGAGGCGCCGATCCTGCTTCTGGACGAGCCGGTGGCCGGGCTCGACGATGCTTGCGCCAAAGCTTTCACGGATGTCATTGCCTCCCGCAGAGGCCGCTGCACGATCCTCATGGCAACGCACAGGCCGAGCCATATCCGAATGGCCGACCGCGTGCTTCGCCTGCGTGACGGACAGGTGGAGGAGGTGGAGCAGTCCACCGCTCCCTCCGGCCCGCGGCCGACGCGGACTCCGGTGGGAATGTCTCTGGCAAACGCCGCCTTCGCAAATCTATCTGCCGCTAACACCTCCAGAGTTGGTTGATGAGCACCACCGCAGCACTCGCTTCCGAGGTCAAGAACCTGCCCCTGGCTGCGGATCGTCACGCCATGGAGCTCTTGCCCCGTGCCGGTCGGCAGCCGAGGCCCGACAGTCACGTGCTCGCGCTGGAGGAGCTGCGTATCCATGGCCTGGAACGTGCTGTCGTTCTGGGTACCGGATTTCTGGTGGCGGCAACCCTGGCCTGGGCCACGCTGACCCATGTGCCGGAGGTTGCAATCGGCATCGGTGATCTCGCACCCAAGGAGGCGCCTGCGCCCGTACAGCACTTCGAGGGCGGGATCGTCACGGAGGTGCTGGTTCACGAGGGTGATCTCGTTGAAGCCGGCCAGCCCTTGCTGCGCATGAACGATGCCGCGGCACAGTCCGAGCTGGCTCAGGCCCGTCTCCGCCTCGAGTCGCTGCAACTGCAGGCACAGCGCCTGACGGCAGCGGCGGAGGGCAACATCACGGCGATGGAATTGCGTGGCCGTCAGGCATCGGCCGGTCTTGTCGTTGCCGATGCGGGGGGCGGCTCCATGCCGTCCCTGTCCACCAGCCTCTTCATCGGACCCCAGCGCGCAGCCCTCGACGCGCGCCTGCGGTCCCTGAACGACCGGATCGCAGTGCTTCACGAACAGGTGGCTCAGCGGCGCAGTGAGCTGGCGACCCTGTCAGGCCAGATCTCCGCTGTGGGAGAGCAGATGGCGCTGCACTCCAAGGAGCTCGGCATCCGCGAGGATCTCGCTCGCAATGGCCTGACGACCCGGCTTGCCGTCCTTGAGGCGCAACGCCTGCTGATGAGCGCGAAAGCCGAGCATGAGCGCCTCAGCGGTCAGCACGTCACGGCCCTGCGCAGTCTGGCCGAGGCCGAGGCGCGCATCGCCGAGATGCAGTCCTCCGCCGTGGACGACGCCCGGCAGGAGGCCGCTCGCGTGGCGCTGGAAGTCGCCGAGACAACGGAAGTCGTCCGCAAGCTCGAGGACCGTGCGGAGCGCACCCTCCTGCGCGCGCCGACGGCGGGCGTTCTGCGAGGAATGGCCGTTCACCGCCCTGGCACCGTGCTTCCGCCCGGCGGGCTGATCGCCGAGATCATGCCTCAGGAGGCGCCTCTCGTTGCCGATGTGCGGATCACGCCGCGCGACATCGGCTTCATCGAAGTCGGGCAACGTGTGCACGTCAAGGTGCAGGCCTTCGACTACGCACGCTACGGCGCCGTGGAGGGCGTTGTGGAGCGCATCTCGGCAGGTACGTTCCTGGATGAGCAGCGGCAGCCGCATTACTGGGTGCGCGTCTCGCTCAGCCAGCAGCATGTGGGCCGCGACTCCGCCAAGGCGCAGCTCGTACCCGGCATGACCGTTCAGGCCGACATCACGACCGGCAACAAGACCGTGCTGCAATACCTCCTGAAGCCGATCTATTCCGCCGCGGCGGCATCATTCCACGAGCGCTGAGGACGCTGATCGCATGAGCCAGCAACCCGATCCGACCATCCCGTTCGATGCCAGCGTCGTTGACGAGGAAGCCCTGCGCGCCCTTCGTGCCGTGCAGCGAAACCTTCCCATGGGCGATGGCGGCGCCAGCGGCAATCTGGTGGGCGGGACGGAAGCGGTTGCGGCTTTCGGTATGGTGAAAGGCGGTCCCAGCGGCGGGATAGCCGTCAGGCCGCATGAGATCGCCTCGCTTGAGACGGGCGCAGCATCCGCTCCAGAAGAAGAGCCGCTGAAGACGCTCGACCTTGCGCCGCCCGTTCAATCTTCGATCGTCCTGGATCAAGCACAGTTCGATGGCGATGCATTGACATTGTCCGCAACGGTACCGCCTACGCCTCTCAGAAGCCCAAGGGTCGCCACTGCGCAAGGATCTTCAGGAGACCGTCCAGCCGAGACGGATACTCCGTTCGTGCGGGAGATATCTCCGGCGGCCGCAGACGCGCCCGAAGATCCGCAGGTGCCGACGCCACCTGCCGCCGAGAACCCCGAGCCGGAAGAACCGGCCGACGTATCAGCCGACCCTCCTGCTGTCGCTTCGCGTGATGTTTCTGGTTTGGAGGATGCGGCGATTGGGCTTGACCTGTCGGCGGCTCTGACCGACCGCGACGGCTCGGAGGGGCTCACGCTGAGCCTGCTCGGCATGCCCGACGGCGCCTCTCTCTCGCACGGCTCCCGCCAGCCCGACGGCTCGTGGAGCGTGCCGGCCTCTGATCTCGCCCATCTCACCCTGACCCCGCCGAAGGATTTCGCCGGCACGATCGAGCTGACCCTGCGCGCCACCGCCCAGGAGCAGTCCAGCGGCGGCAGCACCACCCTCGAGACCAGCTTCCGGGTCCAGGTGGCAGCGGTGGCCGATGCGCCCGCCGTGATCGTGGCCGATGCGCGCGGCTCCGAGGACACGCCGGTCAGCCTGGCAGGGCTTGGCGGGGCGCTGCGCGATGGGGACGGCTCCGAGGCTCTCAGCTTCGTGCTCAGTGGCGTCCCGGCCGATGCCAGCCTGAGCGCCGGGGTGCGCCAGGCGGATGGCAGCTGGAAGCTCCTGCCGGATCAATTGGCAGGTCTGACCCTGCGTCCCCCCGCCCACTTCTCCGGCAGCTACACTCTCACCCTGACGGCGATTTCCAGCGAGAGCAGCAACGGGGCGAGTGCCAAAACCTCGGCCAGCTTCACCGTGGGCTTCGATCCGGTGGCGGATGCCGGCACGATTGCGGGCGCCAGTGCGGGGGCGGAGGACAGCGCCATCGTGATCCGGCCGGCCTTCGTCACGCCGGATCCTTCCGAGAGCTGGTCGGCGCTGAGCCTGGTGTCGGGGGTGCCGGCGGGCGCCAGCCTGAGCCAGGGGCGGGAGATTGCCCCGGGCACCTGGGAGGTGGCCACCACCGAGCTGCAGGCGGGGCGGGTGAGCTTACGGCCGCCGGAGCATGCGGATGCGGACTTTAGCCTCACCATCAAGGCGGTGCTGACGGATACGGGCAACGGCATCAGCGTGAGCCGGGAGGTGACGGGCACGCATGGGGTGACGGTGCATGCGGTGGCGGATGCGCCGCAGGTGAGGGCGGGGAACGTGACGGGGCAGGAAGATCAGGCCGTCGCGCTCGATCTTGCCGCAGCGCTGACCGATACCGACGGATCCGAAACGCTCGCGGTGAGCATCTTCGGAGTGCCGGAGGGCTTCACGCTTTCCGCCGGAACGGTACAGAGCGGAGGCGAATGGCGGGTGCCCGCTGCAAGCCTCCATGACCTCAAGCTGGTGCCGCTTCCGGATTGGAGCGGGACGCTGAACCTGACGATCCGCGCTATCAGCACCGAGGCGAGTACCGGTGGCTCGGCCACGACAGCCAAGTCTTTCACGGTCACCATCGATCCGGTGAACGATGCGCCCGAACTGACCCTGAACTCCGCTGAGCACGCGGATGCCGGTGTTCACCAGGCCGATGTTTTCGGCGCAACGCATGCGGAGGATATCGACAGCGCGCAGCTCGGCGGCGCCGTCATCACGCTCTCCGGAGCCCAGCCGGGTGACAGGCTCGATCTTGAAGGCTTTACCCTGCACAGCGAGAACGGGCGCATGATGATCGGCGACACGGGCATCGAGGTGATCGGAGGAGCCTATGCCGGCGAGGCGGGGACCCTGACGCTGAGCGGCCATGCCTCGCCTGAGACATACGCGAATGTGCTGCAGTCGTTGATGCTCGAAAGCGGAGATCAGTCAGGACTTGCGGCCGGTACCCGCAGCATCGGTGTCGTCCTGTTCGACAGCGAGGGGGCTGCCTCGACGCAGCAATCCGTCGACGTGGTGATCGATGAAGTGGACCCTGTTCAAGGGGAAGAACAAGGCTTTGCCGCCACAAGCTTCGATGCGATGCAGAGCGGAGCGGGATCGGACATGATCCTCCTGATGGCCGACGGGGAGAGCGACACGAGCCACAGCGTCACCGGGTCATGGACGGAGCAGATCGACGCCGATGACAATGCGGCTACTTCCCATAACGTGGGGCATCTCGATCAGCCGACGGAGCATGTCCAGATCATCGACGATCTCCAGGCAGACGCTGCGCGGATAAGCTGGTCCTGACGATCACCGGATCAGGGGCGGAGCCTTCGCCAGCCCCGCCCCGCCAAGGCAAATTCACTGGGTCCCCGGCTGGATGATCGGCACATCAGCAGGAGCGGGTGGAACGTCGGAGGGCTCCTCGTTGTCCGCCGGTTCGAGTGGGTCGAGCGAGGGAAACTCGGGGAGAGGGCCCGGAACGTCGGGCACTTCTTCCGGAGAGGATTCAGGCTTAGGTGTGTCTGACATGAGACCTCCGACGATTGGATTGTCTCCTTGGGAAAACACAGGTGCCTGTTACGTTCCCGCCACCAAATTGAATTGTCTTCGTTTGTAGCAGCCTGCGCCGCGAGCGGCACGATCGCATCGACATGGCTGCAGGCTGGAACCGCCACCTTATGGTCGAGGTTACCTCAAGGCCAAGCCTGGCCGCAGGCCTTGGGCTCACGAGGATCCTTACTGCACCATGACCATCGCCACGCCGCCATCCCGCCACCCGAACGAGGCGACCTCCTCCTACACCTCCATTCTCTTGGCCGCTGCGGCCGGATGGGCGTTGCTCAAGCTCGTATCGGGAGGAAGCAGGGTTCCCGCGCCCGTTCGAGGCAACCATCGGCAGCGAACGGAGCCGGCGGAGGAGGCGATACAGGCCCCGGCTGGCGAGCGGCATGCGCCTGTTTCCGCAGCCTCCGAGCCGGGCAGGGGACGGCAGGCGGATACGCCGACCGAAATCCCAGCCAAAGGATGGAAGGACATCCTCTGGCGCACCTATGAGGAGTTCAGCGCCGATCGCATCCTGTCCATCGCGGCGGGCGTGACCTACTATGCGCTCCTGGCGCTGTTTCCGGCGCTCGCGGCCCTGGTGTCGCTCTACGGCCTGTTTGCCGATCCCGCCACGATCCGGGATCATCTGGCCGCCCTGTCGAACATTCTTCCCAGCGGCGCAATCGAGATCATCGGCGAGCAGGTCTCCCGCATCGCCTCGACAGGCGAGGACACTCTCGGAGTGAGCTTCGTGATCGGGCTCGGCGTGTCGTTGTGGAGCGCCAATGCGGGCATGAAGGCTTTCTTGGACGCGCTCAACATCGTCTACGACGAGGACGAGAAGCGCGGATTCATCGGGCTCAATGTGAGATCGCTTGCTTTCACGCTCGGCGCCGTTCTTTTCATCCTCATCGCTTTGGCCGGGATCGTCGTCCTGCCCGTCGTTCTCGCCTTCGTGGGTCTCGCCAGCAGCACCGCATGGCTGCTGGCGATCGCCCGCTGGCCGATCCTGCTCGCCGGCGTCACCCTTGGGCTGGCGGTGGTCTATCGTTATGGCCCCAGTCGTGATCAGGCGAAATGGAAGTGGGTGACACCCGGCAGCATCGTCGCGGCCGTGCTTTGGCTCGCCGTATCCATGCTGTTCTCCTGGTATGCGGCGAATTTCGGCAGCTACAACGAGACATACGGCTCGCTGGGCGCTGTCATCGGCTTCATGACGTGGATCTGGATCTCATCGGTGGTGATGTTGCTGGGCGCCGAGATCAACGCCGAGATGGAGCACCAGACCGCCAAAGACACCACCAAAGGCCCCGATCGCCCGATGGGCGCCCGAGGAGCGACCATGGCCGACAACCTTGGCGCCGCGAAGGTGTAGCATCCCCTTCCAATGCCCCGCCGAGATCCACGCGCTCCCGATCGTCGGCGCGTCTCAAGTCCTGCCGGCCGCATCGGCAGAACTGACCTGAGCTGCGGCGGACTGCTCCGTGGCGCGATTCTCGATCTTGACCATCAGCTCGTCTGCCATCTGCTGGAGCCGCTGGCGGTTCGGTTCCGGAAATTCGCGCGGCCGGGTGTCGATGATGCACAGGCTGCCGACGACCACGCCGGAGGATGTTCGCAACGGGGCTCCGGCGTAGAAGCGGATACCCTTTTCCAGAACGCGAGGATCATCGGCAAAGCGCGGATCCTCGGTCACATCCTCGGACACGAGCACCTCGTTTGCTGCGATGACATGCGCGTCGAGAGCTTCCTCATGGAGAGCCCGCCCCGAGCCCTGTGCCTCAGGATGCTGCGCCGCACCCTCGGATTGGGTGCGATGCACGTCGTCGACAAAGGAGACGAGGGCGATCGGGACGTCGAAGGATTGCGCCACGGTCCTGGAAACCTCATCGAACTTCCGCTCTTTGAAGGAGGCGAGGCCCAAATCCTGCAAGGCCGTGAGCTGTTCCTGTTCGCTATCGGGAGCGACCGGGGGCGGGCCTTGGGAGGATGACGGGAGCGAGACCCAGGCCTCCACCTGATCGACACAGCCTTCGAGGGAGACGAACACCGCATCGGCCGCCATCTGCCTCTTCACATCCTCCGTCTGTCCCGTGCTCGGTGCGAGATTCCAGCAGCAGACGACCAGCTTCAGGTGGGGAGCCCTGCGGCGCAGGCGGCGGCAGATGTAGCGGGCGTAAACCTGCGGCTGCGGATGAAGGTAGGACAGGCACACTACGTCCACGCCTTTGAGGTCGAGCTGCCCCAAAGCGCCCTGGCTGACGGCGATCGGAGGCATCACGCGTGTGCCGATGCCGCGCTCGTCCAGGACCTCCGCCATCATCTCGGCCGCTGCGCGATCGAGTTCGGTCCGACCCGCAAGGCAGAGGACCGACGATGGCCGTGCCTCTTTGGCCTCCTTGGCGGATGCCGAGCGCCCGTTGCCGGGCTCATTGGCGGAGGCAGCCTTCTCGCGGACGTGGTCCTCGATCTCGCGGACGACACAGATGGCCGTGTCTGCCACGAGCCGCCGGTAGTTCGTGTCCGTGGTGCTGCGCTGGCGGTCGTTCTCAGCCAGGCGCAGGGCCGGGATCGCGACATTGTCGTAGAACTGCCGCGATGAGAACTCATCGACATAGTCCTCGGCCATCTCCACCGCCTCTTCGAGGTTGCCGGCAACGAGGCGCTGGTAGAGGCGCTCCTCCGGTGCGAGCACTGGATCGCTGCCCAGAAGGACGCCCAGAAATTCGAGCTGAGGCACATAGCGGCCGATGACGACGAGACACACGGTCAGGGGCGTTGCCAGAAACAGGCCGACCGGACCCCATAGGCTCGTCCAGAAAATTGCAGCCATGATGATGGCCAGCGACGACAGGCCCGTGCTGGAGCCGTAGAGCCACGGCTCGATGACGTTGTTGCTGACGAGCTCAGCGGCGAGAAACAGTCCGACGACCCAGAACAGCATCGTCCAGCCAGGGTCGACCGCGATTGCAAGGGCGATGGGAAAGAGGGCGGCCAGGAAGGGACCGAGATAAGGAACAAACCGCAGAACAGCTGCCAGCAATCCCCAAAGAACGGCGTTAGGCACGCCAATCAAGTAGAGGGCCACGCCAATGGGAATGCCGTAGGTGAGATTCACCACAAGCTGCATCAGGAGGTAGCGGCTGACACGAGCAGCCGCATCGTTGATGGCCTGGGTGCTCTTCTGGAGATCTCCTGCTCCTGCAAGCTTGATGAAGCGGTCGCGCAAATCTTCCCGTTCGAGCAGCACGAAGATCACGAAAATGACCACGAGTCCCGCCGTCGCGAGAGGCGCGAGCAAAGGGCCGACGATGCTTTGGATGATCTGGAGAGGCTTGGCCTGCGGCGGCTCCAGCCGCACGGTGACCGGCTCCTGCGGTGCAGGCCCTGCGCCGAGTCCAGGTCGCGGCGCTTCGGGTTTCTTCTCCTCGCCGGAGATTTCCTTGCCGAGATCCTCGATGGTGGTTGTGACCCTCTCGACCACACCGCCACCAGGCGCGGATTGCTGGAGGGAACGGATCTTCTGCGTGATGGTGGTCTGGTAGGAGGGGAGATTGTCGGCAAGCTGGACGAGCTGGCGGCCGACCACGAAAGCCACGCCGACAAGGAGGATGAAGGCGAGGGAAACAGCGACGAGCACCGCGGCAATGCGGGGGAGCCTGAGGCGCCTGAGCCAGTTGACCAAGGGAGTCAGGGCGAAGCTTAGTAGGATGGCCAAGGCAAACGGGATGAAGATGTCCTGACCGAAGTAGAGCGCCCCGATTGCCAGGACGATCCCGCCTGCGGTGAGGATCGGAGAGCTTGCAGGCGGCGCAGCAGGAGGAAGCTGAGGCGGTGGCAGGGCCGGATCGGCCATGGGGCGAGCTTTCGGCTAAGATTGGCGGAAGGACAACTCGGCATCGATCCATTGGATCCGAAGCAGGCGAAATGAGCAGAACAGGCCCATCATCGCCCCTGCCGATGCCGATGCTCGCCTCACGGATCGCAGGGTTGCGGCTGAAGAGACTGAGCTTTGCAGTGCATCAGGCCTTCCCGTGCCCAAAGCGCTAGGTCGATCCAGCCGGAATCCGTCCTTCAGTGCTTGTGTCCGCTTTTCAAACCCTGCGAGGGTCAGACCAAGCTGATCGAATTCGACGCCATGGCCTCTCGCGAGAGATGCTTCTTCAGCATGGCGTGAGTTCGCTCGAGTTCCCGTGCCAGACGGTCGACCTGCTCCGTTCCGTTCCGCAGAAGATCAGCGCCCGTGACTTTTCTCCAGCCAACGCAGATCTCGTGGACCGTCCTCGCCCCGACATTGGCAGACGCGCTCTGCAAACCATGAGCCTCAAGGCGGAATCTGTGAGAATCTCCTGAAGCGGCCGCATCGCGAAGCTCGCCGATGAGGTGATCCGCGTCCGAGAAGAACTCTTCCACCAGGGTCACCACAAAATCTCTCCCGCCCAATTGTTCGAGTTCGACGAGCAGCGACTCGTCTATCGCGGAGGCATGGCCGCTCGACGGAGCGGAAACATCGAAGGTGTTGGTAATGGTGGAACTGGCAGGACGAGAGCCAGCGTGCTCCTCGATGGCCCGCAGCAGCGTCGCAGGCTGCACCGGCTTGGTCAGGCAGGCATCCATGCCGGCTTCAAGAGTTTGGGCGACCACCTCTGGGGTCGCATCGGCCGTCAAGGCAATAACAGGAGTACGGCTGCCCGGCGGTTCCGTGAACCTGAACAGCTTGGTGGCTTCGGTTCCGGTCATCACGGGCATGTTGATGTCCATGATCACCAGGTCGAACGGCTCTTTCTCAAGCGCGTTGAGCGCATCCTCGCCATTTGCAACGCATTGGGAGGAGTGGCCTCCACGCTCGAGAATTTTGGAGATCACCAGGCGGTTTGTGGCGTTGTCGTCGGCCACAAGGATCGAGAGAGGGCGTGAGGCGATGGGAAGCTCGGCCTCGGTTGGTCCACTCCACAAGGACTGAGCCCATGAAGTTTGTGCAGCCGCGGCAAAAGCAGCAGTCCTTGCCTCGGCCTGCGTGAAGTCAGGCGCCAGCAGGCTGCTCGATACATTCGCCAGTTCCGGAGCCGCAATGCTCCGGGACGCCTGCGGGCGTATCAGAACCGGAGCACTGGGCAGGCCCGCGCTTGCGATTTCAGCGGCGACGCGGTCTTCCGGCAAGTCGCTGTAGTAGAACAGGAGAGGCTGCCTGTCGCCGTTCCGGCGCGCCCAGTCGTTTGCATCGGCCAGGGTATTGACGACAGGGAGATCCCCGCCTCCAAGACGGAGGGCGAAAACGTCTGCCAGAGCCGGGTCGGAGCAGATGAGAAGAGGCTGGAACTGATGTGACAAGTGCTGGTCTGCGTTCTCCTGCTTCGACGCATCCATCGGGAGGGTGAACCAGAAGGAGCTGCCAAGACCTTCCCGGCTGTCAACTCCGATCGTCCCGCCCAAGGCTTCTATCAGTTGACGACAGATGGAGAGCCCCAGACCAGTGCCGCCATAACGGTTGATGATGGTCTCATCCGCTTGGGTGAAACTCTCAAATATCCTGCCGATAGCGTGAGGGGCAATGCCGATGCCCGTGTCGGATACGATGAAGCGAATGAAGGTTTTCTGGTCCGCGGTCACGGGATGCGCTGCGAGCGTGATATATCCCTGTTCCGTAAACTTGACGGCATTGCCGAGAAGATTGAGCAGGATCTCTTCCAGGTGGTGCTTTGGACCGTGGAGGTGCAGGGGTGTCTGCGGAGCGAGATGGATCGTCAGCTGAAGGCCCTTTTGGAGAGCCTGGGTGAGGACCATTGCCCGAGCGGTGGACAGAACTTCCAGCAGATCGAAATCGACAGGATCGACTGGCATCCTCCCTGCCTCGATACGGGAGAGGTTCAAGATACTATTGATCTGCCTGAGCAAGGACTCGCCGGCGGACCCGATCGTGCGAATGATGCCCCGCTGCTCACCATCGAGGTTCGTTCCGGCCATGAGCCCTGACAGACCGATGATGGCGTTCAGCGGAGTTCTCAGCTCATGGCTGACGCTTGCAAGGAAGAGCGTCTTCGCCCGATTGGCCGCCTCCGCCTGGGCCTTGGCGTTGGAGAGCTTGCGGATCAGCGTGCTTGCATAAAGGGGAAGCACGACCAGGCTCAGCAGCAGGCTTGCAGACAGGTAGATGTCCTCGCGCCACCTCGGTGTGGTGTAGATCACCACGACAAAGCACGCGACCGAGACGGCCAGCGCGATATAAAGAAATTTAACCCCGAAGCGGAACCCGTTTCCGAACGTCACCCACAGATACAGCAGAAAAAGAACGGAAGAGGTCTCGCCCACGTAATGCAGCTGAAATGATGCGGTGGCGAGATCGCTGACGATGGCGATGATGCGCCGGACCGTCGATTGAAGGGGCTTGAGAAGAATATGAACGACGATGCCGATGGAAATGACGGCGAAGATTGTCGCGCTGATCAAGGCTTCCCTGGGAACGGAAGGATTGATCCAGAACGTGTAGGCAACGATCAGGGATAGAAAGACGAGCCTGTTGAGGCTCATCTCATGCTCGCGATCAGGACTATTCTTCAACCGCGATAGGATACTGGCTATCACGAGCTCTGTGCCTTCTTGGACGATGAGCTCTGCCTGGGAAACAGATAACGTGGGTTTTCCTTCAGCAGCATCTCAAACACGTCGGGCGCGACGGGGCGGCTGAAGAGATAGCCCTGAGCCTCCTCACAGGAATGGCTGAGCAGGCACGCAAGCTGGGGCTTGCTCTCGACGCCCTCCGCAATCACCCGCAATTCGAGGCTTTGGGCCAGCGAAATGATCGCTCTGACGATCGCCTCGTCACGGCTTCCGGCCAAGAGACTTGAAATGAAGGATCTATCGATCTTCAAGGTGTCGACGGCAAAATTCTTCAGATAGCTGAGGGAGGAAAAGCCTACGCCGAAGTCGTCGATGGCTATTTTCACCCCGAGACGCTTGAGACTTTGGAGAACCAGCTTGGTTCTCTCGATATCCTTGAGAAGGCTGCCCTCGGTGAGCTCGAGCTCAAGGTATTCCGGCTTCAACCCTGTCGCCTGTAGCGTCTCTTCGACGAGTTGCACAATATCCTGGCGCAGGAACTGGACAGGCGACAGGTTGACCGCGATCCGCAGCGGCGCATGTCCGAGATTCTGCCACGCGGCCGCCTGTGCGCAGGCCTTCCTGAGCACCCAGGCGCCGATCTCGTTGATCAGTCCTGTTTCTTCGGCGATGTCGATGAAGACGTTTGGAGGCGTCAGGCCGAATTCAGGCCTGATCCATCTCAGGAGTGCCTCTGCCCCTGCGATGGATCCTTTCTCCAGATCGATCTGGGGCTGATAGTGAAGGATGAACTGCTCCTCGAAAAGCGCTTTACGAAGGTCGGTCTCCAAGCCGATGTTGTTCCATGAGATGCTGTCCATCTCAGGCGAGTAGAACCGAACGGTATTTCTTCCTTCGGCTTTTGCCTGATACATGGCAAGGTCGGCGTATCTGAGGAGTTTTTCGGCGCTTTCGCCATCCCGCGGACCCAGTGCTATTCCTATCGTGCAACCGATTCTGACCTCATGGCCGTCCAGGAGGAAGGGCGAGGAGAGGGAATCGATGATCTTGCGTGCAAGCTCTTCCGCGTCGGCGGCGGCCCCCACATTCGACTGCACGACGACGAACTCGTCGCCAGACATTCTGGCGACCAGGTCTGTGCTCGACATATTTCCAACGAGCCGGCTTGCCGCCTGTTGAAGAATCCGGTCGCCGCCCGCATGACCAAGGGCATCGTTCACGGCCTTGAAACGGTCGAGATCGATGAGATGCAAGGCGAACTGGGGCTGCTCACCCGAGAGCTTCTGTTGGATCCAGTCGTAGAGCATCCTCCGGTTGGGCAGGTCGGTGAGCGTATCATGCAGCGCGATGTGCCGTAACGTACTTTCCGCTTGCTTTCGCTCGGTTATATCGATGGAGGTCGTTAGAACGCTTGTCGAACCACCCGCAAGCTCGCGCATGGACGTTTTCGTTGTCAGGAAAGCGCGCGCCGCCCCTGAGGTGTCGGTGATGTTTTCCTCGAAGCTCACGGAAGGCCGCTGGTTCTTCAGGACGGATCTGTGGGCATGCAGGCTGAATTCCAGCTTGTTGCTTTGAATGGCTTCACTTAAAGGCTTCCCCATGAGAGCTTCCGGGGTGGATCTTACAAATTCGGCAAAGTAGGCGTTGACGAAGACGATCCGGCTGTCCTTGTCGGTCGCGCTGATCATCGCCGGCACGGTGTCGATCACCTGGGCCAGTGCCTCCCGGCTGCTCCGCACCAATTCCTCTTGGGAGCGCTCGCTGATGCGCAGTTGCTGCTCCAGCGCTTGCGCCCGACCTTTGATTTGCTGCTGCTGACGCTGCATCTTGAGGAGATTGCGCGCGCGGGTGATAAATTCGTAGTGATCGACAGGCGATCTGAGAAAATCCGTAGCACCGGCTTCCAGCGCGCGGAGCCGGAAGGCTCTGTCATCGTAGGCCGTTATGACGATGATCGGAACATCGACCCCATTCACGCTGCTGCGGACGTGCTGCGTGAACTCCGCACCATCCATCCCCGGCATGCGGAAATCCGTCAGGATAAGGTCGGGGCAATGGCCGCTCAGCCATTCGAGGGCCTCTTTCGGCGAGGCAACGGCATGGACGACCGCGCCTTCCTCGATGGTCTGAGCCAGGCGGGCATAGATGTTGCGATTGGTGCTCTTGTCATCCAGGATCAGAATCACTGCCATGTTTTGCCCCCCGGCATCCCGCGGCCTACGAGGCGGATCGATCTCCTGGATGGCTGAGCGAGGTCAGTCGGCAACCCAGGTGTCTGCTCTGCTTCGTTGCTACCGGCTCACGAATCGTGATGTGTGTACCAGCGCCGTGCCGTTTCATTCCTCTTGAGAAGTCTTCTGTTTGTACGCAGGTAACGCCAGAGTATTCTGATACTATATTTCAGGTCAGATTACACAGCACTCCTATTGAATTCACTATTCATATCGCAATACCGTAAGTGAGAGATGCTGTGCCGCTCTCAAATTTGTTGCTGTGGTTAATGCAAGATGTTTATTGCGGCTCAAATAAACTTTGCGCGAGACCAAGATCGGATGCCTTTGAGCCATTAGGCGTAGTCAGGGCTCGCATAAATTAACCAAGGCACTCAGCAAATCTTAGATGGTACTATCCTTGGCTGCGTTAAGGGACCATTATCCTTAAGGAAGGTCGCCTTTCCCAACCGAGGCCGACCACGCAGCGAGATGAAGCTCGCTGTCGACACGAATTCTCTATGACGGAGAGCAGGATGCCAGCCCCATTGGCCAAGGCCAATGAACGTGCCTATACCGACGTTCAATTGATCGACGACCGGGAAGTGCCGACTCCCGCCGCTCCTCCGCCGAAGGAACACTTCGCGCCGGCTCAGCCAAACCCTACAAAGCTTTTGCTTCCGCACATCGATGTTAAGCTCGATTTCGAGCAGAAGATCTATTGGGCCGCCATGCGCCCGAGCCAGCATCCGATGATCACCATGGAACTGCTGCGTGACATGATGTGCGTGCAGGAATCCATACGTGCGATCATGGAAGAGGGAAACCGCCAGCATCTGGATTACTTCGTCGCCGCCTCGCAGACTCCAGGCGTGTATAACTTCGGCGGAAACCTCATTTATTTCGCGGATTGCATTCGGCGCAGGGATTATGAGGGCCTGCGGGAGTATGCCTATGCCTGCATCGACGTGGTTTATGGAAATGCCATGGCGTTTCATACGCCTCTGATTACGATCGCGCTGGTTCAAGGTGACGCCCTGGGCGGGGGATTTGAATGTGCGCTCTCCTTCGATGTGCTCGTCGCCGAGAAGAGCGCCAAGATGGGCTTGCCGGAGGTGCTGTTCAATCTGTTCCCCGGCATGGGAGCATACAGTTTTCTGTCCCGTAAGATCGGCGCCGCGGCCGCTGAGAAGCTCATCATGAGTGGCAGCGTCTACACCGCTGAGGAGCTCCATCGTCTCGGGGTCGTCGACGTCCTTGCTGAGGACGGTCAAGGCGAGAATGCAGTTCAGGATTATATCGCCCGCAGCAGACGAAGGCATAATGCGCATAAGGCGATCTATCGGATGAAGCGGCGTGTCAATCCGCTGCCATACGAAGAGCTGAGGGACGTCGTTGATATCTGGCTGGATGCTGCGATGAACCTGGAAGAGCATGACCTGCGCAAGATGATGCGGCTCGTCGCTGCCCAGGAGCGGCGTCTGGGCAGTCAGGATAAGAAATGACGAGGTGCAGGGCAGATCACAGGCCCATGCATGCTCGCACTCAAGGATCTGCGGTGACCCGTCGCAGATTTCCCGCTGCTGACGTCAGCCTCTTCAGCATTTGTGGATTGCTCATCAGGTCTTTGCCGCGTCCGGACATGACGATTGATCTGCCTATCGGCGGTCCGCTTTTTCGAATTCCTGCGCGGCGATCTCTCGTACGATCCTGGCCGCATAAAGCTGCAACTCGGCCTTGTCGCCGCGGGAAAACGAGCGGGGCTTCGTATCGAGCAGGCACAGGGCGCCAAGCCTGATATTTTCCAGGAAAATCAGAGGGGCGCCCGCATAGAAGCGAATGAAGGGGTGGTTTGTGACGAAAGGGTTGTCCTTGAAGCGTTCGTCCTCCAGGGCGTCCGGGACCACGAAAACGTCGTCACTCAGGATCGTATAATTGCAGAAGGCAACATTCCGCGGCGTTTCACCCGGCTCTATGCCCTGCGCCGCCTTGATGCGCTGTCGGGCCTGGTCGAGCAGGGTGAGCGTGCAAATCGGGACATCGAAGTGCAGGCAGGCTTCGTCGCAGATCCTGTCAAAGATTGGGTCTGTTTCGGAATCAAGAGCGCCGGTCTCCAGGAGAATCCGCAGACGCTCTTCCTCATGGGGACCGACCGGAAAGGACATGGCTCTGGATCCTACGACTTTCTCGCTGAGGCCCCTCCAAGAAGGAAATCGTGACGGGACGTAACAGGCAGTAACTATGATACTCTCATAATCCAGGATCCAGCTGAAGGTAAGCCGCGGATTATCCAATACCCTATTTGCGTTAATGCCTGTCTATTGTGAGGCCTGAACGGGGTCGGAGGCGCCTTGCCCTTCGTGGAGGAGGGCAGCCTTGACGGCGTGCCAGGCCGGCTTTTTTCGGATGGCCCGGTCGAAGAGAAGCGGTCGCTGCGGGGCGCCATCGGGCCTGGGGTGGAAACCATTCAGCCAAGTCCGGTTGTCGGACAGGCACCAGGTGCTCACGGCAAGAACCCTGACCTCGTCGAGGACGAGATCGAGATATCCCCGGTACGTATCGGCAATGATGGCGTCGCGCTGCTTCCGATCCCGGGGGCAAAGGTGATCCGACACATCCATCTCGGTGACCATGACGCTCAGGCCCAGTCCGCGAACTTCACGAAGGAAGCCGCGCAGCTCCGGATGATCGTGAGGCTGCTCCAAGGCGGTGAGGTGCGACTGGATGCCCAGACAGCCGATCGGAGTGCCTCTGCCCAGCTCCCGCTCGAGCAGAGCGAGCATCTGCCGGCGCTTCCGCTCGGCCGCTGGTGAGACGTATTCAAGTCCCATTTCGTTGAGAACGAGAACGGCGTTGGGGTCGAGAAGCGATGCTTGGCGGAAGGCGGTCTCGATATATTCAGGCCCAAAGGCGCCAAGAAAGGGCGTTGCGCGCAGGCCATCCCCTCGATCGTGGGCGGGCTCCAGGGGTTCGTTCACAACATCCCAGGAATGCACCTGTCCGGCATACCGGGTCACCGTCGTCCGCAGGTGATCCAGTGCGGCATCGGAGAAGCGCTTCCCGGATGCGTTCCGAAGTGCGGACGGAACCGCCTCATGCCACCAGAGCGCGTGCCCGTGGAGTGCCAGCCCGTTTGCCGAGGAGAACGTCATCAACTGGTCGGAGGCGGAGTAGTCGGATCGGCCTGAATCTCGAGCAATGGCATCCCATTTCATCTCGTATTCAGGCGTTATGATGTTGCAATTGTGCAAGATTGCGTCGGCGAGAGGTTGCAACTGAAGATCGGAGGTGCAAAGAGCAGTGCCGAAAAGCAGACCCTTCTGAGCAGCAGCGCTCGACAAGCTGTTTGCTTTTGGCTCATGCTGCATCATCTATTCCTAGTCCCAAAACGATATTACAGGCATAGTCCTGTCCCATAGATACCGCTACAGACTCCATCGATGAAGATCCGCCACATCCTGTTGATCCTGACGGCAATCCTCGGCGCTGCCTTGCTGATCGCTGTCGCGTCTCAGATTCGGGACGAAGTGCTCGAATATCAGACCGCGCAAAGGATGGTGGCGTCAAATACCGTCCGGGAGCAGCTTCTGCTTGGCACCGATGCCATGGCCAGTGAGCGCAGCCAGACATATGTGCTGCTCATCGGGCAAAGAAACGCAGCCAGCGGTGTCATGGAACTCCGCGATACGCGACGACAGGTCGATGATCTGTTGAGCGCAGCCGAGCGCAAGATCGCGGCAACACAGGGATCCTTGATCAACACCAGCAGCAACCTGGAGTCCCTATCGCGGATTCGCCGGGAGATCACGGCCCTCAGGCAGCAGGCGGACGACTATCTGGGGCCAGCGGAGGGGGCAAGGGGCGAGAAATTCGCGCCGCGCTGGTTCCAGGAGGCGACGCGCCTCGTCGAAGAACTGCAGTCATCGCGAATGACCATTCTGCAACGGGAAAGGCCTCTGGACCCAATCCTCCGAACCGAGGCCAATTTGAGAACCTTCGGGGCAATCCTCAGTGAGAGCATTGCCCGCAATCAGGCGCTGATGAGCCGAGCTCTTGGAAATCCAACGGACATCGGCGCTCTCGAGGTTAACGCGATCAGTCAGAACGCCGGGCGCGCAGAGCTCTCGTGGGAGCTGATCTCCGGCCAAATGGCCGCGTCGCTGGGCGAGAGCGTCAAGAAGGCGGTTTCATCGACCCATGAGAATTACAGCTCCACCTTCGCACCTCTTCAAAAAACTTTGTTGGCCGCTCTCCTTGGAAAAGTGCCGCCCGCGCTGGGCCCTGAGGAATGGTATGAATCGACAGGGAGAACTCTCAGCAGCATCGCGCTGATGCAGCAGGAACTCCTTGGCAGTTCGCGGGATCGGCTTGAAGCGGAACTGAGTCGCGCTCAAAGATTGGTGGCCCTATGGTCTGCCCTGCTCCTGCTGGGGGCAACGGCCGTGCTCGCCAGCATCCTGGTCGTACGCCGACGGGTGGTTCAGCCATTGGAAGGCCTCAGTCAGGCCATGCTCAGGCTGGCGGATAATGATTTGGAAATTCCCCTGCCACGTTCCACTCGGGCGGACGAAATCGGGGAGATGAACGACGCGCTTCGGGTCTTCAAAGCCAATGCGATTCAGCGGCAGAGGACCCAGAACGAGAAGCAAGTTCTCCATGCCCGCCTGCGTGATGCCTACGGCCAGCTTCAGAAGGATCTTGAGGCTGCTGCGGTCATTCAAAGAACAATGCTTCCGCCATCCTCGACGGTCGAGGGTGTTGAATATCGCGGCCTGTTCCGCCCCTCGAGTCTCATTGCCGGCGACACCTACAACGTGGTGCGGCGCAACGACGGCGCGGTCGGATTCTTCCAAGTCGATGTTGCCGGCCACGGTGCTCCGGCTGCTCTTGTGTCCGTTGCCTGTCACCATGCCCTGTCGCAGGCGATCTTGACGCGGACCCAAGGTACGCCGCTTGAAGAGATCGCCGTGCATATCAACGAGGAATGGCCGGAGGATCTGCCCTATTTTACGATGATCCTGGGCGAGATCGATGCTCGCTCCCGGCGTGCCAGCATCATTCAAGCGGGCCATCCGTCGCCGCTGGTGATCCGTTCCGATGGGACCGTGGAGGTAATCGGCGACGGAGGGTTCCCTATCGGAATGATCCCTGCCGCTTCTTACGAAAGAGTCGAGTTCGACCTTGGGCCGGGTGACCGGCTCTTCGTCTACTCGGATGGATTGGTCGAGGCTGAAGGCCAGGACGGCGAGCAGTTTTCCGAAGCGCGCTTGCGCACTCTCGTGCGCGATACCGCCGCGGAGCCAAGCTCCGTGCTGCTTGACCGGCTCGATGAGGTCTTGCGGAACTGGCGGGGCTCTGAAACCCTGGACGATGACTTGAGCGTTCTCATGCTGGAGCGCCTGGCCGAAAGGATCCCTGCGAATGCTGTCCACTGACCTCCGCGGTAATATTCTCGTCATCCGGGTTGAGGAGAAGCGGATCGATGCCAGCAAAGCCCCGGCTTTCAAGGAGAAGATGACACAGTGCATCGAAGCCGGGCAGAATCAGATCGTTCTCGACCTGAGCCATGTCGAATTCATCGACAGCTCGGGCCTCGGCGCTCTCGTCTCCTGCCTCAAGCGCCTCGGGCCGAGGGGGAGCCTGGCGGTTGCGGGGGCCACGGGAGCCGTCAGCCGCCTTTTCACCCTCACCCGCATGGACCGGGTTTTCGCCCTTCACCCGAATGTGGATGCCGCGGTCGAACAGCTTTCTGCTTGATCCATCCGCGCCAAAGCGCAGAAAGAGCCACGATGGTTTCCTCCATCAGCCTCTCAATCGATAGCGACCTCGACAAGGTGTCGCTCCTCGCCCGCGCCGTGCGGGCCCTCTGCGAGGATCTGCTGAGTCCGGAGGACCAGGATGCGGTGGAGCTCAGCCTCGTCGAGGCTATCAACAACGTCATCAAGCACGGATACCATGGGGAGCGTGGCAAGGACGTCCAGGTGGCGGTCGGGCTTCAGGCCGATCAGGTCATGATCGAGGTGATCGATCATGCTCCCCCCATGCCCGCTCAGGTGCTCGACAAGGCCTCGGAGGACGCCTTCGCCTTCGACGAAACCGATCTCGCCGACATCCCCGAGGGCGGCATGGGCTTGGCGCTCATCCGCATGAACATGGACGAGGTCGAGTATCATTCAAGCGAATCCGAGAACCGCCTGCGCATGGTCAAGCGGATCGATCAACGGTCGAGATAGCCTCCGGCTTACGGTGCAGAAGCCAGACCTGCGATCCTGCCCTGCAGCGAAGGGAAAGCGACAGCTGCAGCGCCCAAGGCGGAGACGAGCACGGGCGTAACCTCGCCTTTCTGGCGCTCCATGTCGGCAATGATCCTCTGGACCCTCGTCAAGCCATCCTCGGGCTTCAGGATGCTGAGCTGCACCGCGGAAGCAAGGGATACCAGCAAAGCCGCGCGGGAAACCGCCGCGTCCGGCTCAGCGGAATAAACCTCTTCCGACCGTTGAAGGTTGGCTCTCACCCTTGCGTCGATTGCAGGCGAAATGCTCGGGGGAGCATTCCTCTGTCGTGCGAGCTCAGCTGCAACACGGCCCTGGATCCGCTCTTCCGTATCGAGGGTCTCGAGATAGATGATGATTCCCGTCGAGATCGCCAGCGCCGCAATGAAGGTGATCTGCCCTCGGGCCTTGAGGAGGCCTTCTCTGAAAATCAACGTTGAGCCTCCGGTAAGCTTGGAACGCAGTACGACACGGATCCGCCGTGGGAAAGAGGCTCGAAAACTAATCGCCCGACGCCGGAGAATGCAAGAGAGATGCCGCCCCGGTGGGAGCGAGCATCACTTGTTTTATCGAAATCGAGTAACATTTGACCGGCGGCAGCATTGCCGCCACAGGCAGTCGCACCTTGGTGCGGTCTTTCTCAAATCGGGTTATGCGTCCGGGCGATTCGCCCGTCCGGCCAAAAAGGCTCTTGGAGCTTAGGTCAGGTGGGGGATTGGCCAAATCGAGTGAAGTAGACTTATGAATTCTCCCATGTTCGGACCCTCGCTCTTCATCCAGCCGCATTATGACGATGTTCCCCTGTCCTGTGGCGGGACTCTGGCTCTTCTGGCGGAGAGCGGGCATGAACCGCGCATGGTGACGGTATTTGCCGGCGAGCTGGTCGGTGAGTTCGCGGCCTGGAAGCATCAGCGGTGGAAGGTCACCGATGCGGAGCAGGTCCTGGCCGTTCGCCGCAAGGAGGATGCGGAGGCCGCCCGCACCCTCGGCTCCTCCGTTCGCTGGCTCGGCCTGCCGGATGCCATCTACCGGGGAGAGCGCTACAGGTCCGACCCCGAGCTCTTCGGTGCTTTGAAAGCCGAGGAGCTCGAACTCGCCGCGCATCTTGCGGAGGAAGTTCGGGAGCTGCCAGAGTGGCGCGACGATATGCAGGTCTTCGTTCCTTTGGGCGTCGGCTCCCACGTGGATCACCAGCTGGTGTTCGAGGCCGGCCGCCATCTCGCGTCTGCGGGCGTCAGGGTCCACGCCTATGAAGACTGCCCCTATGCGATCCATACGCCCGCCGGGGTCGAGGCGCGGTTGGCGATCCTGGGAGAGGCGGTCGGCGATCCTGTCGTCGTCCCCATCGCACAGACCCTCCAGAAACGCCTCGATTCGATCGCGTGCTACCAATCCCAGGTTCCCGTGATCTTCCGGTTTACGTCGGATTTTAGAACAACCGTCACCAAATTCGCGCTAGAGACAGGCGGCGATGCCGGGCCCGCCGAGCGGTTCTGGCCGGTTCATCCGCACGGTGGATAGAGGTCATGGTTGAAATCGAGCAAACGGAGCAGGGGATCGCCCTTGTCCGCCTCTCTGGGCGGTTGGACGCCGCTGCGGCACCTCATGTCCTGGCTCGCCTGAAGGACGCAGTGGCTGAGGGAAGAAGCCGTCTTGCCGTTGATCTCTCGGAGGTCTCGTTCATCGACAGCACCGGGCTCGGCACCCTTGTGTCCGGCCTCAAGGCTGCCCGCAGAGCCGAGGGTGACCTGCGCCTTATCGCACCCAGCGCCCAGGCGCAGCGTCTGCTGCGCCTGACGACCCTCGATCGGGTGTTCATCATTTCCGGCACGCTCGAAACCGCATGGGCCTGAGGTGTCGACGTCGGTCACCGACATTTGGAGCTGTTTCCACTGACGTGGAGTCATCTCTTGTTTGGCTTGCCGCATTTTTGGCGGCGAACCGGATTCACTTCGCCGAAAAATGCGCTAGGACGGCAGCGCGCCTTCAACGATAGCAGCCTCGAATTCGGGATCGGGCTGCCAATAGGCAGCCCGGATCACGGGGAGCATCGACAGGGCATTGCTCAAGCCCCAGAGGGTGTTGGCGATCATGGCTCCGAGCGTATAGCCCTCGCGTCCCATCCCATAGGCGGTCCAGCCCCAGACGAGACCGCCCAGGGTAGCGACGACCAGCGCGATCTGCCATCTGACGAGACGGCCATAGGTTCCGACCTGCCGGTCCTTGGGCGTGACAGGAAATGAGATCTTGTGCCCCCGCACGACGGCCCAGAGCGCCTGAAGATTTAGCGGGAACATGGCGAGGTACCAGGCGCGGCCCTTGGCGTTCGAGTTGCCCCACATGGCGACAAGCTGCGACAGCTCGTTGAGCAGCAGGAACGGCGCGATATGCACGAAAAAATCGAGCGAGTAGCCCGAGACGGGAGCGATGCCTGAGGCCAGGAAGACGATGGGCGAGATGAGGAAGACGATGTTCCAGAGCGGAGCCAGGTACGAGTAGAAGGTCGATCCGTACATGAGCTTCTGCGGCAGCGTCAGCCCGCGCCGGAACAGCGGGTTGTCGTGGGCGAGGATGTCCAGGGTCCCGCCCGCATATTTGAACCGCTGGATCGTCCAGCTGAGGAGATCGTTGGGGGACAGCATCCTCGCCTGAACCACGGGATGCAGAACCGACTTCCACCCGCGTTCCCGGTCGCTGTGCAGGACGATGGACGTGTAGATGTCTTCCGAGACGTGGAACTTGTAGGGCTGGAACTCCTCCTCCAGCGCACTCTGCCAGCGCATGACATCGCTGATCGAATCGGTGATGGCCTGCTCGCCCGTCAGCTGGCGGGCGGCCTTTTCATGGCGCCCGGCTGCAGCTGCGACCTGATCGGACCATTGGCGAAGAGCCGCCTCCATGACGGCCTCCCGGCGATGGATTGAACCCGCGCCGCAGCAGAAGCTTGCATTCGCCCAGTTGCGCCGGCGCAGAATGACGTCGAAAAAAAGCTGGGGATCGTTGGCGAACGGATCCTCCCCGACCTGAACCGGCCCGAAGACGCGCTCGAACGCCCGGCCGACCCCTCGACCCAAGGCACCGAGCCGGCGTTCGAGCACGGCCGGCAACGGTATGCCTGGAGGGATGTCGTAGAACCAGTGCGGTGTCTGGACCCACGCAACCTTCGGATCCCTGAAATAGCCGAGCGTCTCCTCCAGGAAGGTGGGAAACGGATGCATGTCGGCATCGCAGATCAGAATGAAATCTCCGGACGTGGAGGCCATGGCATTTCTGAGGTTGCCGGCCTTGAAGCCCACATTGTCGGAGCGGGTGAGATAGTTCACCCCTTCTTCCCGTGCCACCGCCTCCATGGCAGGGCGCTTGCCATCGTCCAGGACGTGAACCTGCAGATCGATCGGATAGGGATAGGTGAGTTTCTTGGCAGCCTGCAGGCCGACCCGAACGAGTTCAGGGTCCTCGCTGTAGGTGGCGAAGAAGACATCCACGGAGACGGGCCTGTCGGGAATGTCCGGGTGGTCGGTGCAGTCGTGGACTGTGCCCGGAAGAGGAGCCCGCACCGGGGACCGCGCAGTCCAGAGATTCGCCGTGAAGAGGACGAGGCCGATAAAGGAGCCCGTCTCGGCGATCAGGAGCGGGATCGAGAACCACAGGGCGCCGTAGTTGATCGAGGCAAGCCACCGCCAGCCGATGTACCACGCTCCAAAGACAAGGCTCGACACGCAGAGAAACTGCCATATTGTTTCATGGAAGGGAGAATACGGCAGTGGAGTCCAGGGCTTTTGGGTTTGGAAACGGGAAGAGGGGCGGGACAAGCAGGACGTCTCCGAACAAAGTTTTAAGGCGAAGCCACTGGCTCAGGGAAGAAAGCAGGTTATTTTCTAGGAAAGAAAGTGAGGTGAGGCGGTGCTATCGCCAAATCCGATCTTTACCTGCCATAAGGGCAAAATCCAGATACTGCCCCTCCTGAAATTGTGATTCGAGACTTTGTGACGATGCATCAGCGTAGGCTTGCTCTTCGGACCCGGTTCGCAAGCCTCGTTTTCCTCTGTGGGCTCGGGCTGGGCGTGTCGTCCGCTCTCGCTCAATCCGCTCAGGAACTGCTGGAGCAGGCTCGGCAGGCGGCCTCCACCAACGACAACCGCGAGGCTGCCCGTCTCTTCGAGCAGGCCATCACCGCTGCTCCCGAGCGTCGAAGCGAGCTCCTGCTCGAATATGCGGATCAGATTGCCTATTCCGGCCGCCCCGCAGAAGCCGTGCCGCTCTATCGTGAGCGTCTGACCGACCCCGGCCTCGACGCCGCAAACCGGGAACGGGCGGAGCGGGGTCTAGCCTTCGCTCTCCTGTGGAGCAGCCGGTTTCAGGAAGCGGTTCCCGCCTGGGAAGCTCGTCTGAGGGCGGATCCCGGCAGCGACGAAGCCCGGAAGGCGCTGTCCGACGCTTTCGTCGGGGCAGCCCGACAGGCAGGGGAACGCTCCGACAATGCGAATGCCAGGACGCTTTTCGGCCGTGCCATCGAGACGGCGCCCCAGCGCCGCCAGGAGCTGCTGCCGGAATTCGCCGATCAGACGGCTTATGCCGGCCAGCCGGACCAGGCTGTGCCCCTCTACCGCGAGGCCCTGCGGGACGGCAGCCGTCCCGAGGAACAGCAGCGTCGCCTGAGGCGTGGATTGGCCTTTGCCCTGCTGTGGAGCGGCCAGTTTTCGCCCGCCATCGCGGCCCTTGAGGATGTGCTGCGGGCATCTCCGGATGATGCTCAGGTCCGGCAGGGACTTGCGGAGGCCCATGCCGGCCGCGAGAGAGGACGTGCACAAGGAGGGCAGCCTTCCCAGCCCGCTCCATCCCAAGCCCCGTCTTCGCAAGCGCCCGCCGCTCCTGCCTCGCCCGCCGACGCAGCGATCGCCGCGGCCCAAGAGGCGGCAGGACGCGGCGCCAACAAAGAAGCGGTTTCGCTCTTTGAGAGAGCGATTTCGCTCGATTCGTCCAAACGCAATCAGATCGGTCGCGAGTATGCCGACCAGCTCGCTTTCTCCGGAGAGCCGGGAAGGGCCGTTCCCGTCTACCGCGAGGTTCTCGCCCGCCGCGACCTTTCTCCGGTGGAACGTCAGCAGGCGACCCGCTCGTTGGCGTTCGCGCTCCTGTGGAGCAGCCAGTTCCAGCCGGCGATCGAGGCTTGGGGCGACATCCTGCGGACGGATCGGAACGACGCGGAAGCGCGCAAGGCGCTTTCCGATGCCTATGTGGGTGCCGCCCGGCAATCGGCCGAACGCACCCGCAACGCCGATGCCGCCGCCTTCTTCCTGAGAGCCGTCGAAACCGCTCCGCAACGACGCCAGGAACTCCTGCCGGAATATGCCGATCAGGTCGCCTATTCCGGCAATCTGGCGGGTGCGGTGCCTTTGTACCGGGAGGCCCTGCGCGATGGCCAGCGCCCTGAGGCGGAGCGTCGGCGCGTGCGCCGGGGCCTTGCCTTCGCGCTTCTCTGGAGCAACCAGTTTCGCGAAGCCATCGCAGCCTGGCAGCTCCTGTACAGGGAGAACCCGCGCGACGAGGAAACCCGCAAGGCTTTCTCCGATGCGCTTGTGGGCGCGGCTCGCCAGGCTGCGGGACAAGCCCGCAATGCGGAAGCGGTGAACCTCTTCGAGCGCGCCTTGGCCGTCATGCCGGGGCGGCGCCGGGAGCTGCTGCGGGAATATGCGGAGCAGGTTCTCTATGCGGGTCAGCCGTTGAGGGCCATTCCTCTCTTCCAGGAGGTGCTTCAGCGCTCTGATCTGAATGCGCGTGAGAGACGGGACGCCCAGCTCGGGCTTGCCCGTGCGCTGGCCTGGAGCGGCCAGCAGAAGATTGCGATCCCAGTCTTCAGCGAGATCCTCGCATCGAACCCCAATGACGTCGATGCACTCATCGGGCGCGGCAACGCCCTCAACGACATCACGGACCACAGGGCTGCCCTGGCCGATTTCGAGGTGGTCCTTGCCCTTCAGCCCAGCAATGTGGAGGCGATCCGCGGCGCGGCAACGGCCGAGAGGTCCATGGGCCTTCCCCGGGCCGCCTTGGCCCGGCTCGAGCCCCTGATCGCCAGCGGTGATCGGAATCCCGCAACGCTTTTCATTGCGGCACAGGCGCGGCGGGAGATGGGACGGCCAGATCTGTCGGAGGACTTCGCGAAGGCCGTCCTGGCGCAAAAACCCGGAGATCCCGGTGCTTTGGCGCTGCTCGATCAGCTCTATCTCGAGCGCCGGCCCCTGACGCGGATCGAGAGCTGGTATGCCCGCCGCTCGGACGATCTTGCGATCTGGTCGCTGCAGGCATCCCATCAGCTGACCTTCAACGACGGTCTGACGACATTCGGGCCTCTGGCCCGCTTCCTGCGCTACCGCGGCGATGAATTCCCGAGCGTCGACTTGTACAGCATCGGTGTTTCGGGCCTGCACAGGTTTAACGATTATGTCGCACTCACATCATTGCTCTTCCTGAACCTCGAAGAGGAGACGCGGCGCAACCGTCCTGACGGTGATGATCAGGATGTCACGCTGACCTACGAAACGAGTTTGAGCCTGATCCCATCGGACCTGCTCCGGTTCGACCTTGCCCTCACGCGCCGCTACGCGGACGAGAACACACGTTCGATCGTGAACGATGTTCTGGCGAACGATTTCGGTTTCAACGTGCTTGTGACGCCGGACAATGCGACCCGCTTCGGCGCTCAGGCGATCTATAGCCGCTATTCCGATGGCAACGAGCGTGCCTGGGGGCAGGTTGAATTCGCCAAGCGCTTTACGGCCAATCCCTATTTCTGGCTGGGCGCGCGCTACACGGCTTTCGATTTCAAGAACGTCGTCGATCACGGATACTGGAATCCGGATCGCTACCAATCCTTGGAGGCGAGCGTCCATTTCTATGGCCCGCTGGCTGAGAGATGGTGGTTCGATCTTCAGGGAGCTGCCGGATACGGCTGGAGCGAGCCCGGGGAGGCAGGCTTCGTCTCCTATGCTGCCGCACGCCTGAACTACGACTTCACCTCGCAGGCAACCTTCGCCCTCTACGCAAGCCACCTCGTGTCCTATGCGCGCTCCTCCGAGGACGACGGAAACTTTGCCTTCGGTGACGATGAGCCGTTCAGCCGCTGGTCCATGGGCGGTGAGCTGAGGATCAGGTGGTAGGCAGCTCTCCCAAGCGCATCACTGCAGGGAGCAACGCATGCCGATCATCCTGATCCTCGTGACATAAAATTTCCGCTCTATGCTGTCTTCTGATCCAGAGCAGACCTTCGGCTCGGAGGGTATGATGGAGGTGTTTGCTCCATCTCAGGATCGTAATAGGGCGTGAGCTCGAAGCGGAATGTAATTTGAGTTTTGCCAAGCAGCAAAACTCAATGCAGGCAGAAAGCCTCAGATCTGCTCTCGATCAGTGTTGCCCCATATCGTGGGTTTCGGTCCTCTAGCTTGACTTTCCAAAACGTTTTGGGAATCTATTTCCGTTCAAGGAGAGGTCGCTCCCTGTGTCGAGCCTGAAGCACCTCGCGCAATCGCTGGGCTTGTCGATCACGACAGTGTCGCGGGCTCTCGACGGCTATTCCGATGTGGCACCGGCGACCCGAGAGCGTGTTCGGGCGGCCGCACAGGCTATTCACTACCAACCGAATTCTGCAGCTCGCAGCCTACGTCGGCGCAGGGCCGATGCGGTGGCGGTGACCCTGCCGACAGAGCCGGGACGGTTCGGCCCGCCGACCTTTCTGAACATGCTGGCGGCCTGCGGCCAGAGGCTCGCCGAGGAGAGTCTGGATCTGATGCTGCTGCCGACCGCCGGCCGCGCGGAGGAGATGGAGACCTACCGGCGGCTTCTGGACGGTCGAAGGGCCGATGCGGTGATCGTGGTGCGCACGAGGCTGGACGATGAGCGCGTGGCCTTCCTGAAGGAACGCGGCATCCCCTTCGTCACCCATGGCCGCACCGCCCGGCCCGATGAGCACGCCTTCATCGACGGAGATGGCGAGGCTGGTTTTCGAGACGCCGCGCGGCATCTGGCATCCCTGGGACACCGCCGCATCGCTCATATTGCGGCTCCGCAGGATCTGGCCTTCGCGCATCTCCGCCGCAAGGGCTGGCTGGCAGCGCTCGAAGAAGTCGGCTTCGCAGACAGGCCTGAATTCACGGCGCAGCCGACGGAAGCGGGTGGTTACGAGGCCGCACGACGGCTCATGCAGCAGAGCACCCCTCCGACAGCTCTTTTAT
This sequence comes from Microvirga arvi, assembly GCF_016892765.1. GTDB lineage: Bacteria > Pseudomonadota > Alphaproteobacteria > Rhizobiales > Beijerinckiaceae > Microvirga > Microvirga arvi. The sequence continues at coordinate 6,558 of NZ_JAFEMD010000030.1, read as the reverse complement.
GCGCCACCGACAGCATGGCGATTGGTGCGTTGAGCGCTCTCAAGGAAAGGGGCCTCATGGCTGGACGCGATATAGCCGTGATCGGCCATGATAATCTGCCCGCTGCGGCATTCACCGATCCGCCGCTCTCGACCATGGAAATAGCCGCTCCCGATGTGGGCCGGCAGCTGGCGGAGATGCTGATCGCTCGCCTAGGTGGGCGCGACAGTCGCGAGCTGCAGACAATTCTGCCGGTTCGGCAGGTTCCGAGGACCACCCACGGACCCGTGAACTGAGCCCAATGCTCTCGACCTTCCGGCCCCGGGTCGAGCGGCATCAAGAAGGGACCGATGGAGGAAGGACATGACGCATCCGGTATCGCTTCGCGCCATCGCCGCCGCTGCCGCTCTTTTCGGAGGGGTTACCGTGGCACAGGCGCAGGAAACCATCTTCTACTCGACGCAGCTTCGCCCGATCGAGGAAGCCACGAAGGTTCGTGAGGTTCTGCTGAAAGGCCTGTCGGGCAAAACCACTTACGTGGTGGACGAGCCCCCGGCCTTCGCTGTCCGCATGAAGGCCGAAACGCAGGCTGGCAAGCGCACCGCGAGCGTCGTCGGCGCCTTGCACGGCGAGCTCCAGCCCCATGTTCCAGCCGATCTCCAACCGGTCGATGACGTGGCCGCAAAACTGACGGATCGCGGCATTCCGGCAAGCCTGATGGACCTCGGCAAGCTCGGCACGAACCAGCAGCAATACATCCCGTGGATGCAGGCGACCTACGTGATGGTCGCCAATAAGCAGGCGCTGCAATACCTGCCGGCGGGCGCGGACGTGAACAGCCTCACTTATGCGCAGCTGCAGCAATGGGGCAAGAACATCGTCGACAAGACCGGCCAGCGCCGTCTCGGCTTCCCGGCCGGCCCGACAGGCCTCATGCCGCGCTTCTTCCAAGGCTATTTCTATCCGTCCTTCACGGGCGGCGTGGTCACGACCTTCAAGTCGGCGGATGCCGAAGCCGGGTGGAACGCGCTAAAGGAGCTTTGGGCGGTATCGAGCCCCAACTCCACCAACTACAATTTCATGCAGGAACCGCTGCTCGCCGGCGAGGTCTGGGTCGCGTGGGATCACATCGCTCGCGTGAAGGAGGCGCTCACCTTGCAGCCCGATCAGTTCGTGGCTTTCCCGGCCCCGGCGGGCCCGAAGGGGCGCGGTTACATGCCGGTGATTGCGGGTCTCGCGATTCCAAAGGATGCACCGAACCGCGCTGGCGCCGTCGCTGTGATCGAGCACATGACAAAGCCCGAGACGCAGCTCGCGACCGCCGCCGAAGTCGGCTTCTTCCCGGTCGTGAAGGCGGAACTTCCGCCGAACCTCGCGCCCGGCATCAAGCTGCTCGCCGGAGCGGTGGCCGCTACGCAGAATGCGAAGGACGCCCTTGTTTCCCTTCTGCCTGTAGGCCTCGGCGCCAAGGGCGGCGAGTTCAACAAGGTCTATACGGACAGCTTCCAGCGCATCGTGCTGCGCAACGAGCCGGTCAAGGACGTGCTTGAGGCTCAGGCGAAGGTTCTCGATGCACTCATGAAGGATACCGGCGCACCGTGCTGGGCTCCGGACAAGCCGAGCCAGGGCGCCTGCTCCGTTCAGTAACCGATGACACGGCCCGGCGGAGATGGCTTCGCCGGGCTTCCCCTTCGCAAGTGGAGGGCTTGATGCCTGCGCGCACATCCTGGATTCCCTATGCGCTGATCGCACCTTCGGTTGCTTTTCTGGCCGCGCTGTTTCTCATGCCGCTCGTGCAGACGATCTGGCTGTCGTTCTCCGCCGGCGACGCGCTTTCGCTGGAGAACTACCGGCGCATGGCGGGCGACCTGAACTTCTCGCTCGCCGTCAAGAACACCTTCCTGCTCACCCTCGTGGTGGTGCCTCTCCAGGTGGTGCTGGCGCTCGCCATGGCCACCATGGTGACGAAGCTCGACAAGGGCCGCGATCTCGTTCTGTGGGTGCTTACCATCCCGCTCGGCATCTCGGATCTTGCAGCGGGCCTTGCCTGGCTCGCGCTGCTTCAGAACACCGGCTATCTGAACTCCGCTCTTTATGCGCTCGGACTGATCGAGGGGCCGACGGGCTGGCTATCTCAGGAGACGCCCTGGTCTTTGTTCTTCGCCATCGTTCTCGCCGAACTCTGGCGCGCCACAGCGATCGTATTGGTGATCCTGATCGCAGGATTGCAATTGATCCCGAAGGAGTTTTCGGAAGCTGCGGAAATCTTCGGCGCGAAGCCTTGGACGCGCTTCACCAGGATCACCCTGCCGCTTTTAAAGCCCAGCCTGCAATCGGCGCTGATCCTGCGCACGGTGCTCGCCTTCGAGGTCTTCGCCGTCGTCTATGCGCTGGGTGGACGTAATTTCCCCGTTCTCGCCGGCGAGGCTTATGTCTGGCAGAACGACAACCAGAACTACGGCATCGCTGCAGCGTACGCAGTGCTCATCATGGCGATCTCGCTCGCCGCGACAGCCGTTTACCTGCGTGTCCTGAGAACACGTCCGGAGCAGCTCCCATGACAATTCAAGCTGCCGAACTCCCACAGACCGGCAAGAGCCGAAGCATGACCCTTCCCTCGGCCCGGCGCCTTCTGCTTTGGACAGGGCTTGCGGTGCTGCTTGCCTGGGTGCTTGTGCCGATTTACTTCGTCGCGCTTGGCGCCTTCGGCGGCAGGCTCGGCGTGTTCCGCTGGCCCAAAACCATCTGGCCCACGGACCTGTCGCTCGCGGCGATGACGCAGTTCCTCGCCATCGAGGGCGTGTTCAACGCGCTCGTCAACTCGCTCATCGCTGCTGGGCTCACCGTTTTGTTTTCTGTTTTCTTGGGAGCCCCGGCGGGCTATGCGCTGGCACGCTACAGCTTCCGCGGGCAGAACGTCTATCGTCTCCTCGTTCTCCTCACGCGCGCCTTCCCGCTCGCTATCCTGGCGCTGCCGCTCACGGTCTCCTTCATCCGCCTCGGCCTCTACGACACGCCATTCGGCGTCTCCCTCATTCACACGGTGCTGGCTCTGCCCTTCGCGGTGCTCGTCACGCAAAGCCTCTTTATGGGGATCCCGCGCGAATATGAGGAGGCGGCCTGGGTCTTCGGCTGCACCCGCTTCCAGGCCTTCATGAAGGTGGTTCTGCCGCTGGCGCTGCCGGGTCTTGCCGCAACCGCGATCTTCGCTTTCGTCATCTCCTGGAACGAGGTCTTCGCCGCCTCGATCCTCACCGTGCGTGAGCGGACGCTCACCGCCTACCTGCTTCGGATTCTTGCCGAGAGCCCCCTGCATTACCGCTTCGCCGGCGGATTCATCCTCATCATCCCCTCCGTGCTCTTCATCTTCGCGGTGAGACGATATCTCTTCGCGGTGTGGGGCATCGCCAGCAAGTAACGGATCACCCCATGGCTGATATCGTCATCGATCGCGTCGTCAAGGAATTCGGCACCTTCCGTGCTCTGCAGGAGGTCTCCCTTACCGTGAATGACGGCGAGTTCGTAGCCCTGCTCGGCCCCTCGGGCTGCGGCAAGACCACGCTCTTGCGCATCATCGCAGGCCTTGAGACCCAGACCTCCGGCCGCATCGTGATCGGCGGACAGGATGTGAGCAACCTCGTACCGCGCAAGCGGGGATTGGCGATGGTGTTCCAGAACTATGCCGTCTTCCCGCACATGACCGTATTCGAGAACGTGGCCTTCGGCCTGAGGATGCAGAAGGCACAGCAGGCGGAGGTCAAGCGCAAGGTGGAGCGTGCAGCCGCGTTGCTTCACATCGAGAGCTATCTCGACCGCTATCCGGCCAAACTCTCCGGCGGCCAGCGCCAGCGCGTGGCCGTCGCCCGCGCACTCGCCGTCGAGCCTGCCGTGCTGCTCATGGACGAGCCGCTCTCGAATCTCGATGCGCTCCTGCGGCTGGAGATGCGCACGGAGCTGAAGGCGGTCTTGCGCGAGGCCGGCACCACGACAATCTACGTGACCCACGACCAGACCGAGGCCATGGGCCTCGCCGACCGTATTGCCGTGATGTATGGCGGCAAGATCGAGCAGATCGGCTCGCCGCTCGAGATCTACGCGACGCCGGCAACGCGCTTCGTCGGTGGCTTCATCGGCTCGCCGCCCATGAATTTCATCAAGGTGCAGTGCAGCCAGGGCACGGCGCGCATCGGTGACGCCGCTCTGCCGTGCCCTGCAACGGGCAAGGACATGGAACTCGGGTTGCGCGGCGAGGATGCGAGCCTTTCGCCCAATGGCTCCGGCATACCGTTCGACATCCGCGTCGTGGAGCCGATGGGATCGCATCTGCTCCTGACGGGCTCCATCGACGGTCAGCCTGCTCGTATCGTCGCGCCGCCGATCGCGAAGGTGAATCCCGGCGAGCGCGTGGGCCTCACCGTCGATCCCGCCCGCGTGACCTGGATCGACAGCACCACCGGACGCGCGATCGCCCAGCCCTGAGGGAAGGATATCTTCGACATGACCACGCTTCGCATGGAAGAGGCTGCGCACGCCATCCTCGCGCGCAACGACCGCGGCGGCTACACGGTGCCCACCGACCGGCTCTATCCGTTTCAGTGGAACTGGGACTCGGCCTTCGTCGCCATGGGATTTGCCACCTTCGACGTCGACCGAGCCTATCGCGAGCTCGAGCGTTTGGTCGAAGGTCAGTGGGACGATGGCATGATCCCGCACATCGTGTTCCACGCTCCCAGCGACACCTATTTCCCGGGTCCGGACGTGTGGGGCACGCGACACCGGGTTCCAACATCCGGCATCACGCAGCCGCCGGTCTTCGGCATGGCCCTGCGCCATGTTCACGAGGCTGCCCTTACGAGCGGCATGGCCGATGCCGAGGCGCGCACGAAAGCGTTGTTTCAGGCAGCACTCCGCTCGCACCGCTGGTGGCTCGACGCGCGCGATCCGGAAGGTCTCGGGCTCGTATCGATCCTGCATCCCTGGGAGAGCGGCAGCGACAACTCGCCGGCCTGGGATGAGGCGCTCGCCCGCGTGCCCACTACCACGACAACCGCGATTCGACGCAAGGACACGGGCCACGTGGATGCCTCCATGCGCCCGCGCGACGAGGATTACCAGCGCTTCATCCACCTCGTCGATGTCTATCGGGATTGCGACTGGGACCCGAAGCGGCAATGGAAGAAGGCGCCCTTCAAGGTGGCCGATGTACAAATGACTGCGATTCTCGCACGGGCCACAGCCGATCTCACGCATCTGGCGGAGGCCTTTGGAACCGAGGAGGATAGAACCGAGCTGGCGCAAATGCGCCGCAGACTCGGCGACGGTCTAGCCCGCCGCTGGCGTCCCCATCTTTCCCGTTTCGTCTCCCTCGACTTGATCTCGGGGGCTGACATCGAGGCTCCAACGCAGGCAGGCTTCATCCCCCTCGTCGCGCTGACACTGGATGACGCCCAGCGAAGCGCCGTCACGGCGGAGATCGGGCGCTGGCTTGACGGCATGGCTGTCGGCGTCCCCTCGACGCCGGCTTTTTCTCTCGCCTTCGAGCCGAAACGCTACTGGCGCGGTCCGGTCTGGGCCGTCATCAACTGGCTCATCGCGGACGGGCTGCGCCTCAACGGGGCGGAGGACCTCGCCCGCCGAATCGAACAATCCACTGTTCGCGCCATTGAGAATGCCGGCTTCTGCGAATATTTCGACCCAACCACCGGAGAGGGCCTCGGTGGCGACACCTTCTCTTGGACCGCTGCCGCTTATCTTGTTCTCGGCGGGCGCCAATAGGCTCGTGGAAGGCAGACGATTCACCTTATCTGCCGTGTTTCATGTCCCGTTCTGCAAATCACTCGAGCCGGATCATTTAGTTTGGAATGGCATGGCGAGTTACACGCTGATCACCATATCGCTGGAGGAGGATCCCAACGGAGCCTTCGCGGACGAGGTTGAGCGCGAACTTCTCGCAGCACTTCGTCAGAATGTGCCTCCCAGCGATGGGAGGCCCCTCACGCTGGTGGCGCGGGACATCCAGGGAAGCATGGTTGGCGGCCTTATCGGCTCCACATCCTATGGCTGGCTTCATGTAAAGATGCTCTGGGTCGCAGAGGAGCTTCGGGGTCAGGGTTTCGGAGCAAGGATCATGGCGGAGGCCGAGACCATCGCCCGGTCGGGCGGCTGCCACGGGGCATGGCTCGATACATCCAGCGCAAGAGCCGAACGTTTCTACATCAGGCTAGGTTATGAGCCATTTGGAGGCTTGACGAATGGTCCTGGGGATCGGCCCCAGGGCCATCGCCGCGCCTTTCTCGCCAAGCGCCTGATCGAGGCATGGCCCGCCAAGCCTGGAACTACTCCATAAACATCCTTCCGTAGAATTGCGCCTCTACAAGAGTGCGATCCATCGTGAGGGAGGTATGGCCCGAATGTCTCCTTCTGGCACATTCCGGACCTTAGCCGAATTCCCGCTTTTGAGTTGAATGCGGTCATTGATCAAAGCGATTGCTCCCGCACTGCCTGTCACGCCACAACCAGACTGGGCGCTTTTCAGGTGGAGAACGGACGCAGAGTAGGAGCCCTGAAGGCCCTCTTTGG